>NZ_JBIWPN010000002.1:32849-378103 GCF_044768305.1 Kitasatospora sp. NPDC101155
CGACCGTGGGTCGCCCCCCCCCCCCCGCGGGGGGGGTGTTCTTCGGCGGCGCCCCGGGCCCCCGTGTGGGGGGGGGGCGCGGGGGGGGGGCCCCCCCCCCCCACCGCCACTCCCCGTGGCGGGCCTGTCGGGGCAAAACGCCCTGTTTCGGGATCTAAGCACATGAATCCACCGATTTTGCCGACGCGCCGCCGACATGCCCGGACGCCCCGCGCGAACGCCGTAGACAGGACTCCCCAGTCCGCTCGTTCCCGTTGGGAGTCCCGGCAGATGACCATCGCCCCCGCCAAGCTCACCGACCCCGCCGTCCGCGCCTTCGTCACCGCGGTCAACGCGGGCGACCGCGACGCCTTCTTCGCCCTGCTCACCCCGGACGCGACCATGTCCGACGACGGCTCCGAGCGCAGTCTGGCGGACTGGGCCGACCGGGAGATCTTCGGCCCGAACGGCCGGATGGACGTCCAGAGCGAGTCCACCGGCGGCCACGCGCTGATCGCCGAGTTCACCAACGACACCTGGGGCGTGATGCGCACCACCTGGCGCTTCACGGTCGAGGACGGGAAGATCAGCCGGTTCGACACCGGCCAGGCGTAGCCGACCGCCTCAGGACAGCCCCAGGCACCCCCGCACCGCGCGGATCAGGTTGCGCGAACGGACGTCCCCGGTGACGCCCGGCTGCATGCCGTTGGTGACGTACCCGAAGCCCAGCCCGAGGTCCGGGTCGGCGAAGCCCAGCGAGCCGCCCCGGCCCGGGTGGCCGAAGCTCGCCGGGGAGGCCATCGGCGCGGTCGGGCCGTGCCGCCAGAAGCCGAGGCCGAAGGTGGAGTTGACGATCAGCACCCGGTCCGGGCCGTTCACCACCGGCCCGACCGCGCGGGCCAGCACCTCCGGGCCGAGCAGCGGCGGCAGCAGTTCGCCGGAGCCGTCCGGGCGGTCCGCCACACCGATCAGCGCCGCGTAGAACCGGGCCAGCGAACGGGCGGTGCCGATGCCGCCCGCGCCGGGGATCTCGGCGGCCTGCACCGCCGGGTCGTTCATGTTCACCCCGGGCAGCACCGAGGCGAAGGAGCGGGCGGTCAGCGAGGTCGGGTCCTGGTAGGCGTCCCGGACGGACTGCTTGGGCCGCAGCCGCAGCCCGCTCGGGCCGGTCCGGGCCGCCTCCGGGGCGGGCAGGTCGACCAGCTTGCCGACCCGGGGCGCGGCGCCGGCCGGCAGCCCGATCCACAGGTCCAGTCCGAGCGGCCGGGCGATCTCCTCGGCGAAGTACTGTCCGATCGTCCGACCGCTCACCCGCCGCACCACCTCGCCGACCAGCCAGCCGAAGGTGTACGGGTGGTAGCCGTGCGCGGTGCCCGGCTCCCAGGCGGGCGCCTGCGCCGCGACGGCGGCGACCGCCCGCTCCCCGGTCAGCACGTCCTCCAGGCGCAGCGGCACGTCCAGCGCGGGCACCCCGACCTGGTGCGACAGCAGCCAGCGCACCGGCGCCTCGCCCTTGCCGGCCGCCGCGAACTCCGGCCAGTACGAGGCCGTCGGCGCGTCCAGGTCGAGCAGGCCCCGCTCGGCCAGCAGCAGCGCGGTGGTCGCGGTCAGGCCCTTGGTGACCGAACGCAGCACCTGGGCGGTGTCCGCCGTCCACGGCACCGCGGGCGCGGGCCGCCCGCCGACCTCGGGCCGGGCGTCGCCACCCCACAGGTCGACCACCTTGCGGCCGCGCAGGTACAGCGCGAAGGCCGCGCCGAGCTCGCTGTACTCGGCGAAGTTCCGCGCGAAGGCCGCCCGTACGGGCTCGAACCCCTCGGCCGTCTCGCCCCAGATCTCCACCACCGCGCGCCGCCCTCGGTCTGTCCGGATCCAGCCTGTCCGGATCCGCCTATTTGATCGATCCCGCGTTCGAAGCGGGCCCCGAAACCCTAACCTGTCGGACATGACCAACCCTGCCGAAGAGCTGCTGGACGTCGTCGACGAGCACGACCGGATCATCGGGACCGCGCTGCGCGGGGAGGTGTACCGGCAGGGGCTCATCCACCGCTGCGTCTTCACCCTGGTCCGCGACCCCGCCGACCGGATCTTCGTCCACCGCCGCACCGACACCAAGCTGTTCGCCCCCGGCGCGTACGACATGTTCGTCGGCGGCGTGGTCGGCTCCGGCGAAACCTACGCCGAGGCCGCCGTCCGCGAGGCCGAGGAGGAGCTCGGCGTCCACGGCATCACGCCGCGCCCGCTGTTCAAGTTCCTCTTCCGGGAGCCCGACGGCGGCAGGCTCTCCTGGTGGTGCGACATGTACGAGGCCGAGTGGGACGGCCCGGTCTCCCCGCAGGAGTCCGAGGTCGCCTGGCACGCCTGGCTCACCCCCGACGAGCTGGCCGAGCGCCTGGCCCGCGACACCTTCGTCACCGACGGCCGCGAGGCCTACCGCCGCTACCTGGAGCTCCGTGCCGCCTAGGGCCTGCCGCTTGGGTCCTTGCCGGGCCCAGGAGACAGGCCCAAGGGGGCGTCTTGCGACCGCCGGATAGGGTGACGCGCATGGCCTCCCGTACGCCGTCACCGACGGCCGACCGCGCAGCACGGACCGCCGCCGCACCCGGCCGGGGGGCGGCGGGTGAGCGGCCGCGCCGCCGGCTGAGCGTGGACGAGCGGCGAGAGCAGCTGATCGCGGTGGCGCTGGAGCTGTTCAGCCGGCGCCCGCCGGAGGAGGTGTCGATCGACGACATCGCCGCCGCCGCGGGTGCCTCCCGGCCGCTGGTGTACCACTACTTCCCCGGCAAGCAGGCGCTGTACGAGGCCTCGCTGCGCCGGGCCGGGCGGGAGCTGTCGGCGCGCTTCGAGGAGCCCATGGAGGGGCCGCTGTCGGAGCGGCTGTACCGGGTGATGGGCCGCTACCTCGACTTCGTGCAGAGCCACGGGCCCGGCTTCGCCGCGCTGCTGCGGGGCGGCTCGGTGGCGGCCAGCGCGGGCACCTCCGCGGTGATCGACGAGGTCCGCCGGGCCGCGCACGACCAGATCCTGGCCCACCTGGCGGTCCCCGCGCCGAGCCCCGGGCTGCGGTTGACCGTCCGGGCCTGGATCGCCAACGCCGAGATCACCTCGCTGGAGTGGCTGGCCGAACGCTCGGTGCCGCTGGAGGAGCTGCAGCTGCACCTGGTGCAGGAGTTCGTCGCCTCACTGACCCTCACCGCGGCGCGGGAGCCGGCCCTCGCCAGCGAACTGGCCTCCTTCTTCGCCGACGAGCGCCCGGACGGGCCGAGCGGCCGCCTGGTCCAGGACCTCGCCGCGCTGTTCACCGTCCCCGGCATCCTCGACGCGGTCACCGCACTGGCCACCGGAGCGCCGACCCCGGCGGGTCCAGCCTCCGCAGGCCAGGCTCCCGCAGGCCCGGCCTCCGCGCTGGTGGACGAACCGTCCGCGCAGGCCACGGCGGGCTCCGCCGACACCGCCGACGAATGATCATCCGGTGATCCTGCGGTTCGGTGACGACGGTGGGCTCTGATAGGAATGGGCAGGGATCTGACGGCACGCCGCCCGAGCGGGCCCGATCCCACCCGAAACCACCGACGGCAGACGGAGCAGAGCGGGGGGCTCACCAGTTGACCCAGGACGTCCAGTTCAGCGCGGAGGCCAACCCCTTCGCGGCAGCCGAGCAGGTTCTCTCGACCCTCGGCACGCTCACCGACGCCCTCTTCGACGAGCACACCTCGCGCCACCCGGCGGCCTCGCTGAGCGCCCTGCGATCGGCCGGGCACCCTGCCGCGGAGGCGCTGTTCGGTCTTCCGCTGGCGCCCAACGGGCCGGTGCACGCGGCGCTCGACGGGCTCGGCACGGTGATCACCGTTGGGACGGCCCGCCCGGGCACCGGCGCCCCGGTCGCCGACCGGGTGACGACCGCGCTGCACAACCGCTACGGCGGCGGGGTGGTCCGCGGCGCCATCGCCGACCGGGGTACCACCTCGGCCGCGCTGTTCCAGCTGCCGGTCACCGGTGAGTTCGCCGATGCCAAGCTGCGCCCGCCGTTCGCCCCGGCGCTGGCCGCGCTGGCGGCCGGGCAGCAGACCCGGCAGCCGGTCGAACTGGCCACGGGCGCGGGCGCCGAGGTCCGCCTGGTCGTCCCGCCGGGCTTCCACCCGCTGACCTCCCCCGGCGGGCCCGCCGGGGTCTCGGCCCGTACGGTGCCCGCGCTGCCGGACGGCGGCGACGGTACCGACCGGGTCGCTGCGGCGGCGGCCGCCGAGCTGACCGGGCATCTGGCCGAGGTGGCCGAGGAACTGTTCAGCGCCACCGGACCGGAGCCGCGCCGCGACTTCGCGGTGATCTCCGCGACCCTGACCGACCTGATCCAGGACGCGGGCGTCTGCTACGCGGGCCTGTGCGCGCTGGAACTGGACGGACGCGCTTCGGACGCCGCCCTGGTCGTCTCGCTCGCCCGGCACCCGCTGCCGATCACCGCGCTCGCCACCGAACTGGCCACCGTACGGCGGCACGCCGAGGTGTGGACGGTGCTGCTGCCGGCCGGACCGGCCGCCGTCCTGGTCGAGGGGCGGACCGTGCCGGTGCCCGGACCGCTGGCCGCCGACGGGCAACGGCGCTGGGTGGTCACCTCGGCCGTCCAGGCCTTCGTCCCGCTGCCGGACGGCGGGACGGTGCTGTGCGCCCAGCTGTCCACGGCGCGGCCGGAGGACTGGGAGCTGTACACGGAGGCGTTCGCGGAGCTGCTGAAGAGCATCCAGTTCGGCTGGGACGGCACGCAGGTCGGGGCGGCTGCCGCGCCCGCTCCGGTCGCCCCGGCTGTGCCGGCGTCCCCGCCCGCCGTTCCGGTGGCCCCGCAGACTGCCGCGCCCACGGTGGAGCAGTCGGCGGTGGAGTCGGTGGAGAAGCCGGTGCACCTGCGCGGCACTCCGGTGCGCATTCCGCCCGCGGACTTCGACCCCTTCGCCCCGGTGGCGGCGGAGCCGACGGCCGAGGTCTCTGCGCCGGCCACGGCCACGGCCGCTGCGGCGGACGACGAGCGGCCGAAGGGCACGCCGGTGATGATCCCGCCGCCGGACTTCGACCCCTTCGGCATGATGGGCTTCACCAACGAACCCACGGCCGAGCCGGCCGCGCTGCCGGGTGGGGGTACCGCAGCTCCCGACCCGTTCGGCACGACGATCGCCTCCGAGCAGAAGGCCGACCCGTTCGGCACCACCGTCGCCGCGCAGGGCCCGGCCGTCCCGCCGCCGCCCGCGGCCCCGCCGACCATCCCGGCCCAGGCCGAGCCTGCGACGGGCACCCCGACGGCGGACGAGGCGTCGGGTCCACGCAAGGGCACCCCGGTGATGATCCCACCGCCGGACTTCGATCCCTTCGGCATGATGGGCTTCTCCAACGAACCCACGGCCGAGCCCGAGGCGGAAGCGAAGGCCGACGCGGCGCCGGAGCACCGGCCGTTCGGCTGACGGGCGGGCAGCCAACGGGCCGCGGTCGGCGACAGACAACGGCTGACAGCTGACAGTGGTCAGACGCTACTTGTTCCCGCTCCCGCCCCCGGTTTCGTTCCCGCCATCGCTCCCGGCCCGCCGCGCCTCGATCAGCGCCGCCACTCCGTCCAGCATCCGCGCCAGCCCGAACGCGAACAGCGCGTCCAGGCTCATGTCGATCTCCGGCCCCCGGTTCAGCGCGTCGAACATCGGGAAGCGCTCCGGATCGGACATCAGCCGGTCGTGGTCCTCGTCGGCCAGCTGGTCCATCCACTCGTCCGCGGACATCCCGCTGTCCTGCTCGGCCTGCGCCTCCCGCTCGAAGTGGACGGCCAGCCCGCAGGTGAAAGCCGCCAACGAGACGGAGGCCTGGGCCATCTCCTCCCCGCTCAACCCCAGCCCGGCCAGTGCGGCCATCGACCGCTCGGTGTGCAGCGCCGCGTCCGGTGCGAGTACCGGCCGGGTGAAGGACATCGTGGACGCCAGCCACGGGTGCCGCCGATAGATCCGCCACTGCAGCCGCGCGACCTCCTCCAGCCCCGCCCGCCAACCCGGCGCCGATGAGTCGGGCAGCGGCTGCTCCCCGAAGACGGTGTCCATCATCAGCCGCAACAGCTCGTCCTTGCCGGGCACATGACGGTAGAGCGACATGGTCGCGACGCCCAGTTCGGTGGCGACCCGGCGCATCGACAGCGCCGTGAGCCCCTCCGTGTCGGCCACTCGGACCGCCATCGCGACGACCCGCTCCCGGGTCAGGTCCCGCTCCCCACCCCGAGCCCGCCGAGCACCCGACGCACCCGACCCACCCGCACCGCCTGGCGCCACACCTGCCGGCCCAGCCGAAGCCCGCCTGGCCTCCCGAACCTCCGCAGGAACCGCAGGTGCGGCAGCCACAGGAGCCGTCACCACCGTCCCCACCCCCGGAACGGCCCGGACCAGCCCCTCCTCCCGCAGCCGGTTGAGCACCTTGGTCGCGGTGGCCATCGCCACCCCCCACTCCTGGGTGATCCGCCGAGTGGACGGCACCCGGGCCCCGGGCTTCAACTCCCCCGCCGCGATCCTCCGCCGTAGCTCGGCCGCGATCCGCTCCGAGGGCGTCCCGCTCTCCACCACAACCACCACCGCCCGCTCGACCACCGCACTAGTGCACCGCAGTCGCACACGCTAGCAGCCGGTCAACGGCTCCCTACGGAGCCCAATCGACACGGGCCTCTTGCCAGTTGACGATCACCGCGGACAACGGCCGCCCCCGGGTGCCCGGTTCGTCTCAGCCGCCCCGCCGTGCCAGGTGCACCACATCCGGCACACCCCGGCTGACCGGGATCTCATGCGTGGCGACGTCCGAGAAGCCCGCCGCCCGCAGCGCCTCCTCGAAGGCCACGGAGGGCTGCGCACTCCACACCGCCAGCACCCCGCCGGGCTGCAGCCGGTGCCACAGCACCGCGAGGCCGTCCGCACCGTACAACCCGTTGTTGGAGTCGGTGACGGTCCAGTCCGGACCGTTGTCGATGTCCAGGCACAGTGCGTCGTAGCGCTCGCCGTCGGCCGCCGCGAGGTACTCCAGCAGGTCGGTGTGGAGCACCGCGACCCGCTCGTCCTCCAGCGCACCGCCGGAGAAGGCGCCGAGCGGGCCGCTGCGGTGCCAGTCGATGATCGCATCCTCCCGCTCGACGATCGCGATCCGCGCCCAGCGCGGCTCGGCCACCGCGTACGCGAGCGAGAACCCGACCCCGAGCCCGCCGATCAGCACCGACGGCCCGGCCGCACGGTCGCCGACGGTGCCGCCCGCACGCTCCAGCTCGTCCAGCGCCGCCTGGATCAGCAGCCGCTCGGAGCGCCCATCGACGGTGTCCATCAGGAAGCAGCCGTTGGCGATGATCTCGTAGTGCCGTCCGCGCTGCCGCAGCACCACCTCACCGAACGGCCCCTCCCGCCGGTCGAGCGTGACGACGGTCTCGTGGCCGTCCCGTTCGGGCAGTGCGGTGGTCATGCGTCCTCCTCGACGTACTCGTCAGCAGGACCGTACCGGTGCGGACGATCACCCGCCCGACAATTAACCGAGCCCGTCCGACGAGCGGGCCCGGCGAACGGGTCCGCCGCCCGCCGCCACCGGCCCCACCGAGCAGCCGACCCCGCACAGCCGCGCCCGTCAGGTCGTGAGCAGCACCCCCGCGTACGACACGCCCGCGACGACCACCCAGGACCCGAGCCCGAGCAGCGCGATCCGCCCGCCCGTGCGCGCCATGGTCGGCAGGTGCACCGCAGTGCCGAGGCCGAACAACGCGGCGGCCAGCAGCAGTTCCTGCGCGTCCCCGGCCAGGTCGAGCGCCCGCTCGGGCAGCACCCCGGTGGTGCGCAGCACGATCATCGCGAGGAACCCGGCGACGAACAGCGGCATGATCGGCGGCCGGCTGCCGCTCTTCTCCCCGCCCGTAGCGGCGGCCCCGCGCGCGTTCCGCCGCACCACCACGGCCACGCCCGCGACCAGCGGCGCCAGCAGCACCACCCGCATCAGCTTGACCAGCACGGCCTCGCGTAGCGCCGCCGTCCCGCCGGTCTGCGCGGTGGCGACCACCTGCCCGACGTCGTGCACGCTCGCGCCGACCCAGCGGCCGAACTCCACCTCGCCGAGCCCCAGCGGGTGCTGGAGGAGCGGCAGCACGGCGATCGCCAGCGTCCCGCACAGGGTGACCAGCGCGACCGAGGAGGCGACGTCCTCCTCCTCGCTCCCGGCCGCCTGGCTGACCGCGCCGATCGCCGAGGCCCCGCAGATCGAGTACCCGGTGGCGACCAGCAGCGGCTGGTCCCCGGGCAGCCCGAGTTTGCGGCCGAGCCACATCGTGCCGGCGAAGGTGGCCGCGACCACCGTGAGCACCATGGCGACGGTGGCCCAGCCGAGGCCGAGCACGTCGTCCAGGCTGAGCTTGAGCCCGAGCAGCACGATCCCGAGCCGCATCAGCCGCTTCCCGGCCATGGACAGCCCCGGCCGGGCGACTCCGCGCACCACCGGGCGCAGCCCGGGCAGGTGGGCCGCCGCCATGCCGAGCACGACGGCGGCGGTGAGCTTGGGCACGGCCGGGACGACCGCGTGGACGCCCACGGCGGCGGCCACGCCGGCGGCGGCGAGCAGCAGGCCGGGGGCGTCGCCGCCGAGCGGGGGGAGTGAACGGGTGCGGGTGGCCCGCTCCCGGAGGGTGAGTGCCACGCCGCCGCTCACCGCTCCTGATCGGCGGGGAGTCGGTAGACCCGCCGGATGCTGGTGCCGAGTCGCGAGATGTCCGCGCCGTACACGTGGATGGAGATCGCCGTGCTGCTACAGGAGTTGCGCACCAGGTGGATGTCGCCGGGCGGGGCGAAGGCGGCGACGGTCCCGGCCGGGCCCGCCACGTGCTCGGTCTCGACCAGCCGGGCACTGCGCCCGTCGGAGACCAGCCGGTAGCGGATCTCGCTCTCCTGGCCCTGGTGGACACCGGCCACGCACCACGAGACGTGGTCGTGGATCGGGGTCTGCTGCCCGGGCAGCCAGACCAGGGCGACGACGGAGAAGCCGCCGTCCTCCTCGGCGTGCACGACGTGCTGGCGGTAGCGCTGCGGGTCGCCCTCGCGCTGGGCGGGGGTGAGCAGCGCGTCCGGGCCGTCGGGGTCGGCGAGCAGGTGCGGGGCGAGGCGCTCACCGACCAGGTAGGCGGTGAGTTCCGGGGGCAGTCCGCGGTCCACGACGGCGCGGATCTCACTGATCAGCGCGGTCATCCGCTCGGTGAGCCGGTCGGTGCCGACCGTGGTGGGGGGTGTCATGGCAGCAGGTTCGGACCTACTGACCTATCACGTCCAACGATGGTTCTTAAGCTATACCCCCACTAGTGCTTATGGATCAGCATCCGACCCGGCTCGCCGCCGCCTGCCGGAGGTGGTCCAGCACCAGTCCGGTGGCCGGGATCCGCCGGTGCTCGCTCAGCACGTACGCGCTCACCTGCCGGCGCAGGTGGGGTTCGACGGCCCGCCCGGTGACCTTGCGGTGGCACATGAAGGAGAGCACCAGGGCGGGCATCAGCGCGATCCCGACCCCGGCGGCGACCAGGCTCTGCACCGCGAGGTTGTCGTCGGTGGAGAACACGATGTCGGGCGCGAAGCCCTCCTCGGCGCAGACGTGCAGCAGGTTGGCCCGACAGCGCGGACAGCCGGCGATCCAGCGCTCGCCGTCCAGGTCGGCGAGCCGTACGGCGTGCCGGCGGCCGAGCGGGTGCCCGACCGGCAGCAGCACGGTGAGCAGGTCCTCCATCAGCGGGATCTCGTCCAGGCCGTCCGGCACGTCGGTCGCCGCGCCCGGGTAGCGGAAGGCCAGCGCGATGTCGCACTCGCCGCGCAGCAGCCGCTGGACGGAGTCCGGCGGCTCGGCCTCCAGCAGCTCGACCCGCACGCCGGGGTGTTCGGCGAGCAGTCGGGCCATCGCCTCGGGTATCAGGGTGGCGTTGGCGCTGGGGAAGGCGCAGACCCGGACCCGTCCGGCGCGCAGCCGGGCGAGCGCGGCGAGCTGTTGCTGGGCAGCGGAGAGGCTGCCGAGGATCAGTTCGGCGTGCCGGGAGAGCGCCTCGCCGGCCTCGGTGAGCCGCAGGCCGCGCCCGGCGCGGGTGAACAGCGGTACGCCGACGCTGCGTTCGAGGGCCTTCATCTGCTGGGTGATGGCGGGCTGGGTGTAGCCGAGTTCCCGGGCCGCGGCCGAGTAGGAACCGGCCCGGACCACCTCGTGGAACGTCCTGATGTGCCGCGAGTCGAACACCGGCTCCATGGCCCCTCCGCCCGGTCGTCTCCGCCCTTCCCCACAATCATAAGAGGAATTTGGAGGTAGCGACCCTACCCTCACCCGCACCTATGGTTCAGTCCCGAACCAAGCTTCCCACTGCCGCAGCCCCACTGCCCCGAACTCACTGCGCCGAACTCACTGCGCCGAGGGCGGCAACCCCATCGCGACCCCGGCCTTCGCCACCGGAGCCCCACCGCGCACGCTCGGGCTGCGCCGGCTGCGCCGCTCGACGAAGCGGGCGAGCCAGGACAGCAGCAGACACATGCCGATGTAGATCGGCGCGATCACGATCACCACCGGGATGAACGGCAGGTCGTAGTCCAGGTTGGTGGCGATCAGCTTGCCCGCGTGCAGGAACTCCTCGTAGGTGATCAGGAACCCCAGCGAGGTGTCCTTGAGCGCGACCACCAGCTGGCTGATGATGACCGGCAGCATCGCCCGGTTGGCCTGCGGCACCAGCACGTACACCATCACCTGGGTCTTGCGCATGCCCAGCGCGTACGCCGCCTCCCGCTGCCCCTTGGGCACCGCGAGCACGCCGGCCCGGAACACCTCGGCCAGCACCGAGCCGTTGTAGAGCACCAGCCCGGTCACCAGCGCCCACAGCGGCTGCACCTTGAGGGCGACGAAGACGAAGAAGATCATCACCAGCAGCGGCATGGCCCGGAAGAACTCCACCACCAGCGTGGCGAACCAGCGCACCACCCGGTGGTCGGACAGCCGCCCGGCCGCGAACAGCGCGCCGAAGGGCAGCGCGAACAGTGCCGTCCAGCCGAAGGCCCGCAGGGTGTTGCCCAGCCCGCGCAGCAGCAGGTCCTGCACGCCCCGGTACTCGAAGGGCTCCCACTTGGCGTAGGTGAACTGCTGGGTGTGGAACAGCATGTAGACGACCCAGCCGATCAGCGCCGCGATCAGCAGCAGCGCGATCCCGCCGTACAGCCGGTGCCGGGCCAGCGCCTTCGGGCCGGGGATGTCGTACAGCGCCGAGGATTCAACGGTCATCGGGACACCGCCACTCGTCGTTCCAGCAGGTTGAAGACGGCGCTGACGGCGAAGGTGATGATCAGGTAGCCGACGGCGATCCAGACGAAGGTCCAGACGATGCTGTAGCCCAGCTCGTTGATGGTCCGGTAGGTGCCCAGCAGTTCGGTGACACTGAAGGAGCCGGCGATCGCCGAGTTCTTGACCAGCGCGATCATCACACTGCCGATCGGCCCCACCACCGAGCGGTACGCCTGCGGCAGCACCACCAGGCCCATCGTCTGCCCGAAGCCCAGGCCCAGGCTGCGGGCCGCCTCGCCCTGCCCGGACGGCACGGTGTTGATGCCCGAGCGCATCGCCTCGCAGACGAAGGCCGAGGTGTAGCAGCCGAGTGCCAGCACCGCGAAGGTGTAGAAGGGCAAGGTGATGTTGAACCGGGGCAGGCCCAGCACCACGATGAAGAACAGCAGGGTCAGCGGCGTGTTGCGCAGCAGCGTCACCCACACCGTCCCGAACACCCGCAGCGGCCGCACCGGCGAGACCCGGAAGCCCGCGATCAGCACGCCCAGCACCAGCGACAGCACGGCGCTCACCGCGAACAGCGAGAGCGTGCCGAGGAAGCCGTCCCAGTAGGTCGACCAGTTGTCGGTCAGCGTTTTCACGGCGCGGCCCTCTCAGTACCGGTCGATCGGCGGCGGGGTGGGCGCGGGCTCCCCGGACAGGCCGAGGGTCGCGTGGAAGGCCTTCGTCCAGTCGCCGTTCTGCTCGTGGTGCGCCAGCGCGTCGTCCAGCGCGTCGCGCAGCACGGTGTCGTTCTTCGGGGTCCCGATCCCGTACGGCTCGGTCGAGAACAGCGGGCCGACCACCTTGAGCTCGTCGGGCACCTTGGCCGCGTAGCCCAGCAGGATCGCGTTGTCGGTGGTGACGGCGTCGACCTGGCCGGTGATCAGGTTGTCGACGCAGGCCGAGTAGGAGTCGTAGCCGATCAGGTGCGCCTTGGGGTACTGCGACTGGATTCGCTGGTACGGCGTCGAGCCGGCCGCCGAGCAGACCTTCTTGCCGTCGAGGTCCTGCGGCCCGTGGATGCTGTTGTCGTTCTTGCGCACCAGCAGCGACTGCCCGGCGAGGAAGTACGGCCCGGCGAAGCCGACCAGCTTCTTCCGGTTGTCGTTGATGGTGTACGTGCCGACGTAGTAGTCCACCTGGCCGTTCTGCAGCGCGGTCTCGCGGTTGGCCGAGGCGATGGTCTTGAACTGGATGTTCTCCGGCCCGAAGCCCAGCGAGGCGCCGACCATCTTGGCGATCTCGATGTCGAAGCCGGAGTACACGCCGGTGGCCGGGTTCTTCTGGCCCAGGTAGGGCTGGTCCTCCTTGACGCCGACCACCAGGTGGCCCCGGGCGCGGGCGGCGTCCAGGGTCGGCGAGCCGGTGATCGAGGAGGCGTCCTGCACCTGGTAGCTGGGTAGCGCGCTGGGCTGGGGGCCCTTGGGCGGCGGGGTGCCGGCCTTGCCGCAGCCCGCCGCCAGGGCGGTGAGCAGCAGGGCGACGGCGAGCAGGCGGCGGCGCGCCCGCGCGGTGGGCGTCGTCTTACGGGTCACGGCGCCGCCTCAGTGCTTCAGGATCTTGGACAGGAAGTCCCGGGCGCGCTCGCTCTCGGGGGCGCTGAAGAACTCCTCCGGGGCGCGGTCCTCGACGATCCGTCCGTCGGCCATGAACACCACCCGGTTCGCCGAGGCCCGGGCGAAGCCCATCTCGTGGGTGACCACGACCATCGTCATGCCCTCGCTGGCGAGTTGGCGCATGACGTCCAGCACCTCGTTGATCATCTCGGGGTCGAGTGCCGAGGTCGGCTCGTCGAACAGCAGCGCCTTGGGGTCCATCGCCAGCGCCCGGGCGATCGCCACCCGCTGCTGCTGGCCGCCGGAGAGCTGGGCCGGGTACTTGTCGGCGTGCGCCACGAGGCCGACCCGCTCCAGCAGCGAGCGGGACTTGGCGTCCGCCTCGGCCTTGGGACGGCCACGGACCTTGATCTGGGCGAGCGAGACGTTCTGCAGCACGGTCTTGTGCGCGAACAGGTTGAAGGACTGGAACACCATGCCGACCTCGGCACGCAGCTTGGCCAGGCCCTTGCCCTCCTCGGGCAACGGCTGGCCGTCGATCACGATGGTGCCGCGCTCGATCGACTCCAGCCGGTTGATCGCCCGGCAGAGCGTGGACTTGCCGGATCCGGAGGGGCCGATCACCACGACGACCTCGCCGCGGCCGACCGTCAGCTCGATGTCCTGCAGCACGTGCAGGTCCCCGAAGTGCTTGTTGACCCCGTGCAGCTCGATCAGCGGGGTGAAGGCCGAGGAGCCGGTCGGGGCCGGCCCGGGAGCGGTGGTCACCGGCCGCGCCGTCCCTTCATCAGCCAGCCCAGCACGGCGCCGGCGACCAGCGTGGCCAGCAGCGTGATCCAGAGCGGCGCGGTGACGGTGAACACCCAGAACTGGATCTTGACCTTGTCGAGGTTGGCGAACAGGAACCACACCGCCAGGATCACGATGGCGCCGATCCCGATGTACCGCGTGGGGATCCCGCCGATCTCGCTGCGCTGGGGGCGGGACGAGCCGTCTGAAATCTTGGTCACCGGAGCAGTCTGCTGGCCGGGGCAGCGACTTGCCCGGTTACGCGCCCTTACGGGCAAGGGAGTAACCCGCACGGGGCAATCCGACCCCGTGCGGGTTTACCGATCTACGTCTTCTGGAGCGCGTTGAACTCCCCCGGCCGCTACCGCTCGTCCCGCCAGGAGCGCCACAGCGCGGCGTACGGGCCGCCGACCGCGACCAGTTCCGGGTGGCTGCCGTACTCGCTGATCCGCCCGCCCTCGACCACGGCGATCACGTCCGCGTCGTGCGCGGTGTGCAGCCGGTGGGCGATGGCGATGACCGTCCGGCCCTCCAGCACCCGGGAGAGCGAACGCTCCAGGTGCCGGGCGGCACGCGGATCCAGCAGCGAGGTGGCCTCGTCCAGCACCAGGGTGTGCGGGTCGGCCAGCACCAGCCGGGCCAGGGCCAGTTGCTGGGCCTGCGGCGGGGTCAGCGAGGTGCCGCCGGAGCCGACCTCGGTGTCCAGCCCGTCCGGCAGGGCGTCCACCCAGCCCCCGGCGTCCACCGCGTCCAGCGCGGCCCGCAGTTCGGTGTCGTCCGCCTCGGGCGCGGCCAGCCGCAGGTTGTCCCGCAGGGTGCCGACGAACACGTGGTGCTCCTGGTTCACCAACGCGACCTCCGCGCGGACCCGCTCGGCCGGCATCCTGGACAGCGCGGCCCCGCCGAGGGTGACGCTGCCCCGGCCGGGCGCGTAGATGCCGGCCAGCAGCCGCCCGAGGGTGGACTTGCCCGCCCCGGACGGGCCGACCAGCGCGACCCGACTGCCCGGGACGACGTCCAGGCTGATCCCGTGCAGGACGTCGGCGCCCTCGCGGTAGCCGAAGCGGACGTCCCGGGCCTCGACCCGGCGGCCGTCCGGCTGGACGGACTCGTCCTCCTCGTGCTCCGGCACCTCGTGCACACCGACCAGCCGGGCCAGCGAAGCCTGCCCGATCTGCAGTTCGTCGTACCAGCGCAGGATCAGGTCCACCGGGCCGATGAGCATCTGCGTGTACAGCACGCCGGTGGTCAACTGGCCGACGGTCAGCCAGCCCTTGAGGGTGAACAGCCCGCCGACCATCAGGGTGGTGAGCACCGCCGAGGTGTAGACCGCGTCGATGGTCGGGAACCAGACCGAGCGCAGCCACAGGGTGTACCGCTCCCAGGCCAGCCACTCGCCCAGCTTGCGGTCGGTCAGCCGGACCCGCTGCTCGCCCAGCCGCAGCGCCTCCACCGTCCGCCCGGCGTCCACCGTCTCGGCCAGCACGTTGCTGACCGCGGCGTACCCGGCCGACTCGTTGCGGTAGGACTGCGGCGCGCGCCGGAAGTACCAGCGGGAGCTGAGCAGCAGCAGCGGCAAGCCGACCAACGAGGTCAGCGCGAGCAGCGGCGAGGTGACCAGCAGGGCGCCGAGCACCAGCAGCAACGACACGACGGCGACGGCGAGTTCGGGCACGGCCTCGCGCACCGACTTGTCCAGCCGGTCGATGTCGGTGGTGCCCCGGGAGACCAGATCCCCGGTGCCGGCCCGCTCCAGCACACCGGTGGGCAGCGCGACCGAGCGGACCAGGAAGTCCTCCCGCAGGTCGGCCAGCACCCGTTCACCGAGGACGGCGCCGCGCATCCGCGACCAGCCGGTGAACGCGGACTGCACCACCAGCGCCAGCAGGTACCAGCCGACCGCCACCGCGATGGTGGCCCCGGCCGTGCCGGTGGCCAGCGACTCGACCAGGCTGCCGAGCACCCAGGGCCCGACCAGCCCGGCCAGGGTGGCCATCGAGTGCAGCGCCACCACCCCGGCGAACCCGCCCCGGTGCCGCGCCGCGAGCTGCCGCAGGTACCCGCGCACGGCAGCCGGGGAGCCGACCGGCAGGGTGGTGACCGGCCCCTGCTCCTGATGGACGGGGGGCTTCATGACGTACTCCTCACGTGCGGTACCGGACAGTTGACGCGGGTGGTCACACCGACTCCGTGACTCGCCCGCTCGTCTCCGGGCGTTTCCGGTCCGGTGCCGACGCTCTTCGCTCCGGCACTCCCTCCGCCGTCGGTCGCCGGTCGCTCCTCGCTCTCGGCACCGGCGATCCCTTCGACTCGGGGCGGGACCGGTGCACTCTCCTCGTCCCGGGTGACCACGGCCCGGTACGCCGGCTCGGTGCACATCAGCTCGCGGTGCCGCCCGGCCGCGACCGCCCGGCCGCCCTGCAGCAGTACCACCCGATCGGCCTGGTCGAGCAGCAGCGGGCTGGTCGCGAACACCACGGTGGTGCGCCCCGCCCGGGTGTCCCGCAGCCCGGTGGCGATCCGGGACTCGGTGTGGGCGTCCACCGCGCTGGTGGGCTCGTCCAGCACCAGGACCGGCGGGTCCGCCAGCAGCGCGCGGGCCAGGGCCAGCCGCTGGCGCTGCCCGCCGGAGAGCGAGCGCCCCCGCTCAGCGACGCGGGCGAGCATCGGGTCTCCCGCGCAGTCCGGCGAGCCGTCCGCCAGTGCCTCCAGCACGTCCTCGCAGCGGGCCGCGGCCAGCGCCTCGGCCACCGGGACCCGGCCCGAGGAGGGGATGTCCAACAGCTCGGCGAGGGTGCCGGAGAGCAGCACCGGCTCCTTGTCGTGGACCAGCACCGCCGCCCGGGCCTCGGCCAGCGGCACCGCGTCCAGCTCCGTGCCACCGAGCCGGACGGAGGGCGGCGGCTCCTCGCCGTCGGCCGACGGGACGTGCCCGCCGAGCCGCTCGGCGAGCGCCCCGGCGAAGTCCGGGTCCCCGCAGACCACCGCGGTCAGCTCACCGGCCCGGGCGGTCAGCCCGGTCTCCGGGTCGTGCAGGTCGGCCTTGCCGGGCCGGGTCAGCGCGGCCCCGGCCGCTCCACTGGTCCGATTGAGCGAGAGCACCCGCACGGCCCGCCCGGCGGAGACCCGGGCCACGCTCCAGGCGTGCGCCGCCTCACCGAGGATCCGCAGCGGCGCGGCCAGGAAGGCGGTCGCGCCGTACACCGCGATCAGGGTGCCGACGGCGAGCTCGCCGGAAGCCGCCAGCCGGGCGCCGTACCATGTCACCCCGACCACGAACAGGCCCGGCAGCAGAACCTGTTGGGCCTGCATCAGCGACCAGACCCGGGCCGAGCGCACCGCGGCCGACCGGACCTTCTGGGAGGCCGCCCGGTACCGCTCCAGGAACAGCTCCTCGCCGCCGATGCCGCGCAGCACCCGCAGCCCGGCCACCGTGTCGGCGGCCAGCTCGGTTGCCTTGCCGCCGAGCTCGCGCTGCTTCTCGTAGCGCCGCTCGAACGGCCCGATCAGCGGCCAGACCGAGGCGGCCAGCACCGGGACGCCGAGCAGCACCCCGATCCCGAGCACCGGTTCGACCACCAGCACCACCGAGCTGACGGCCAGCCAGACGATCACCGCAGCCCGGACCCGGGCGACCAGCTCGACGTACCAGCCGATCCGCTCGACGTCCCCGCTGCCGACCGCGACCACCTCGCCGGTGGCGATCCGCCGGGACAGCCCGGCCCCCAGGTGGGAGGCCTGCCCGGCGACCAACTGCCTTACGTGGCAGGCGGCGTGGATCCAGTTCCAGACCGCCTGCCGGTGCAGCAGCACGGCGCCGAGCGCGGCGGCCGCGGACAGCAGCAGTCCGAGCGCGCCGGCCCGCCAGATCCCGGCGGCGTCGCCGTCCACGGCGGCCTGCACGCCGTGCCCGAGCGCTATCGGCATCGCGGCCTGGGCGCCCATCTCCAGCAGCGCCCAGCAGGTGGCGAGCACCTGCCCGCGCCGTTGGGCGCGCTGCAACCAGCGCAGGAAGGCCAGGGGTGAGGAGAGGTCGGGACTGCCGGGGTCGGCCAGCGGCAGGGGGGTGAGCAGCATGACACTCCGATGCAGAAGGTGCGGAGGTGCGGAGGTACGGGGGCGCGAGGGTGCGGGCGCGTGCAGAGGGCCGCGAGGGCGCACAGGCACGGACCTGACGGAACGGGCGAAGGACGCGCGGCACAGCGGCGCGGCGACGTCGACACGTCCGGGGGGAGAGGCCGGACGGACAAGGGTTGGGCACGAAGGGCCCGGATCTCAGGAGGTCATGTCAGCGAGCCTGCCAAGCCCGATGTGATCCACGCAACAGGTTTTTCCCCGCCCCCGATCCCGGCGCCCCGCCCCCGACCCGTCGAGCACCCACTGACGGCCCGCTGGCGTCCCGCTGACGGCCCGGCACCGGCGCACCGCCGCCCACCGCGGACGGCTCGGGCGCACGCCACGCCGTCGTAAAGCTTCGCCAAAGATTCGCCCGACCGGCGGGAACAATCGCCTCGGGGCGCCAGTTGGCCCCACTGGAACCAGCAACCACCAGGAGAGGTCACCCCTTCCCGTGAGCAACATCCCCAGCGTCACCCTGAACGACGGCGCTTCCATCCCCCAGCTCGGCTTCGGTGTGTGGCAGGTCCCGGACGGCGAGGCCACCGCCGCCGTCCGCACCGCGATCGAGGCGGGCTACCGCTCCATCGACACCGCGGCGATCTACGAGAACGAGGCCGGCACGGGCGCCGCGATCGCCGAGGCCCTGGCGGGCGGCGTCGCCCGCGAGGACCTCTACATCACCACCAAGCTGTGGAACTCGGGCACCCGGGACTGGTCCGGCGAGCAGGGCCGGGACGCGGTGCTGCGCGAGTTCGACGCCTCGCTGGCCAAGCTCGGCCTCGACTACATCGACCTGTACCTGATCCACTGGCCGCGCCCGATGCACGGCAGCTACCTGAACGTCTGGAAGGCCCTGGAGCAGCTGAAGGCGGACGGCCGGGTCAAGTCGATCGGCGTCTCCAACTTCGGCACCGAGCAGCTGACCCGGGTGCTGGACGAGGCCTCGGTCGTCCCGGTGCTGAACCAGGTCGAGCTGCACCCGTACTTCCCGCAGGAGGAGCTGCGCGCCTTCCACGCCCAGCACGGCATCGCCACCGAGGCGTGGAGCCCGCTGGGCCAGGGCGGCGAGCTGCTGGCCGAGCCGGCGCTGGTGAAGATCGCCGAGAAGCACGGCCGTACGGTCGCGCAGGTGGTGCTCCGCTGGCACCTGCAGAACGGCGTGATCGCCATCCCGAAGTCGGTCACCCCGTCCCGCATCCGGGAGAACCTGGACGTCACCGGCTTCGAGCTGGACGCCGAGGACCTCGCGGCGATCGCCTCCGTCGCCACCGGCAAGCGGATCGGCCCGGACCCGCAGGGGTTCGACTGGAACTGACGCCCGACGCGGGGGCGCCGGCGCGGCGCCCCCGCCGGGGAGAACACTGGCCAACAACCAGCCATATCGAAGTACCGCCCATCCCGATCAGGGAGGGCGGTACTTCGGCGTGCCCGGATTCACCGACGGCCGCAGATCTCAGACGCCTTGGCGAATCGTTTTGGCTGGGCTTACACAGGCTTTGCCTAGAGCCTGGCGGCCTTGGCGATGAGCGCGAGCGCGGCCTCGTGCTCCTCCTCCGCCAGCGGCGAGAGCAGCAGCCGCTGAACCTCGGCCACCCCGGCGGCCGAGCGGTGCAGCAGGTCCTGGCCCGCCGGCGAGAGCGAGAGCAGGTTGCGGCGACCGTCCGAGGGGTCGCGCCGACGCTGCACCAGACCGCGGCGCACCAGCCGGCTGACCATCTCGGCCATCGTGGCCTTGTCCAGCGAGGCCAGCTCGCCGACCGTGCGCTGGTCCGCGCCCGGCTCCAGCTCCAGCGCGTCCAGCACGGCGTACTGCGGGGCCGTCAGCTCCGCGCCGACGTGCTCCGACCAGAGCTTGGTGTGCACCTGCTGGCCGACCCTGATCAGGTAGCCGATAGCCCGCTGGGCGTCCAGTATCGGCCGCGCGTCCGAGAACACGGCGACCGCGGCGGGCTCCAGCCTGGCTATCTTGGCCATCACCCGGACGACCTCGACCTGCTCGTCCGGGGTGAGCGGCTCGAACAGCACCCGCTGCACGCGGACCACACCACCGGTGGCCTCGCGCACCGCCTGGGCGCCGCTCTGCGAGAGCGCGAGCAGCTTGCGCCGGCCGTCGGCCGGGTCGCGCCTTCGCAGCACGAGGCCGCGGCGGACCAGCCGCGCGACCATCTCCGCCATCGTGGCCTTGTCGAGCGAGGCACGCTCGCCGACCGTGCGCTGGTCCGCGCCCGGTTCGAGGGCGAGCACCAGCAGGACCGCGAACTGCGGAGCCGTGAGATCGGCTCCGACGTGCTCGGACCACAGCCGGGTGTGAACCTGCTGTGCAACGCGAATGAGGTGTCCGGGCGACTGCTGCAGTCGCGCCGACACGCGGGTTGTCGGGATCTCCCCCAGCACCATGTATCCGTCCCGATGTCACACCCGGTGTGTGTGGGACACCCGGGTGGGGCAGTAACGGCGAGTGGGCGTCCAGCTATGAGGGAGGGCGCTCCAGCCGTGCAGCCGGTGGCTGCTGGCGGACACTATACAAACGGCGGGCCCTTGCTGGCAGGCAGGGGCGGATAGTAGACGCAGGTTCGGCAACATTGGCATATTTACGCGCCGCCAAGCCCTTGCGGTAACCCGTTCTCAGCAGAAAGCCGACCGGTCGGTCCTTACCGACCGTCACCTGCGCCTCTCCACCCTGGCCGCACCCCCTACCCGCCGGTAGGGTGTGGGCACCCTCTCCGGGGGCACTCCCCCGGAGGCACCCCGAGAGAGACGAGAGCGCGCATGACCGAGCAGAGCACCGCCACCCGGGTCGCCGTCGTCACCGGCGCCGCCCGCGGCCTGGGCGCCGCCACCGCCGTCCGGCTGGCCGCCGACGGCTACGCGGTCGCCGTCCTGGACCTGGACGAGACCGCCGGCAAGGACACCGTCGACCGGATCACCGCCGCAGGCGGCCGGGCGCTGGCCGTCGGCGCCGACGTCTCGGACGCCGAGCAGGTCCAGGCGGCCGTCGACCGCGTGGTCGCCGAGCTCGGCACCCCGGTCGTGCTGGTCAACAACGCGGGCGTGCTCCGTGACAACCTCCTCTTCAAGATGTCCGAGTCCGACTGGGACACGGTCATGAACGTCCACCTGCGCGGCGCCTTCCTGATGACCCGCGCGGTGCAGAAGCACATGGTCGACGCCGGTTTCGGGCGCATCGTCAACCTGTCCTCCTCGTCGGCCCAGGGCAACCGCGGCCAGGCCAACTACTCCGCCGCCAAGGCCGGGCTCCAGGGCTTCACCAAGACTTTGGCCATTGAGCTGGGCAAGTTCGGCATCACCGCCAACGCGGTCGCCCCCGGCTTCATCGCCACGGACATGACAGCAGCCACCGCAGCCCGGGTCGGCATGGACTTCGAAGACTTCAAGCGGGCCGCGGCCTCTCAGATCCCGGTCCAGCGGGTCGGAGAACCCGAGGATGTCGCCCACACGATCTCCTTCCTCGCCAGCGAGGGCGCCGGCTTCGTCTCCGGACAGGTGATCTACGTGGCGGGCGGCCCCCTCGACTGAGCACGGAACCTACACAGGGTTACCACGGAGCGGGAGGCCGGGCGGACCGGCCGCCCGCTCCGCCTTCTTTACCGGGGCTTTTGGAGAATCATTCGAAGACCACACTGGTTTTCGATCCAGGAATACCGGAAATCACTCCCCGGGCCACCTCGTGGACGACCTAATTGTCGATTTCGCGGGAAGATGACAATTCCCTCCGAAATATCCCCGGTCGGGTGGGTAAGGTCGCCCCGTGCAATCCAGAAGTACCGCCGCCCGCATTCCGCGACAGGAGTCGGAAGGCCGCATCGCCGACCACCGGGAGCTCCGGACTCCCGACCGCGCCCCCGAGGGGGTGACCCCCGGGAGCGGCGAGCTCGGCTGGCCCCCGATGAGCCGCCGCCGGGCCGCCCTGCTCGCCGCCACCTGCGGCGTCTACCTGCTGGTGCTGGCCGGAGTCCTGCTCAACACCGACCTGGTCGACCTCGACTGGTCGGTCCGCCTGCTCCGCCCCTACGACCGGTGGCCCAGCCTGGAGCCGCTGCTCGCCACCTGGGTGGTCGCCGGGCAGCGCGGGCCCAGCGCCATCGCCGCCTTCGTCTGGCTCACCTGGCGCGCCCACCGCCTCGGGCGGCTGCGCCCGCTGCTGGTCATGGGCGTCGCGTTGCTGCTGCTGAACATCACGGTCGGCGCGGTCAAGATCGTCACCGGACGGCTCGGGCCGCACTACGCCCAGTACGTCGGCTCGCCCGAGCTCTTCTCCGGCGGCACCATCTTCCCCTCCGGGCACACCGCCAACGCCGTGGTCACCTGGGGCGTGCTCGCCTACCTCGCGGTCCGCTGGCGGCGCACCGGCGCGCTGATCGCCGCCGCCACCGCCTGCTCGATCGGCCTGACCACGGTCTACCTGGGCACCCACTGGGTCAGCGACGTGCTGGCCGGCTGGGCCGCCGGGCTGCTGGTGCTGCTCTCACTACCGCTGCTGGAACCGCTGGTCGCCGCCGCCGAACAACGCCTCCACCGCCGGTTCACCCGCTGACCCCGACGGCCACCCCCGGCCCGCGCACACCGAACCCGCGCACGCCCCGTCCACCGGACGCTACCCCTCCCAGCTGCGCTCGACCACGCCGTCCCGCACCGCGAGGTTGAGCCGACCCTCCCGGTACTCCATGGTGATCATCTGCCCGGGCTCCAGCACCCGGACCGAGGCCCAGCCGTGCCGCCGGGCCAACTCCCGGGCGCGCTCGATCCGCAGCCCCGCGTACCCCTCGGCGTCCTCCCCCATCGCGCCCGCCCCCGCGTTGTCCGACCCCGTCATCGCGCCTCCCCCGGCTCGCCCCTCGGACGTACGCTGGAATCGTAGCCCGCACCCGCGCGGCCCGGAGGTGACCGCCCATGCGCACCACGACCCCGCGACGGTGGCGCAGCGGAACCGAGCCGTCCACCGCCCGCAGCGACCTCAAGCTCCGGTACATGCTCTCGCTCACCTTCACCCCGCTGTTCGCGCTGAGCACCGTGGGCTTCGCTGTCTGGGCGGCCCTCTCCCCCGTCAACGGCGCTCCCAGCCGGGGCACCCTCACCGGATTCGCCGTCGCCCTCGGCCTGCTCACCCTGTTCGCCGCCGTCGATCTCGTGGTGGTCATCCGGCGCCGCCGGACCGAGCTCTGACGCGGTGTCTCCCACGGAGTGGGCAGCCGACCCGGCCGACTGCCCACTCCCGGCACGGGGACGGGCCGTCAGCGGTTGCCGACCGCCTGCTTCACCAGCGTCCGCCCGAAGTCCCACATCAGGCCGTTCCCCCGGTGCGCCTCGTCCATGATCTCGGTGAAGGCGTCCACGAACCGGTCCACGTCCCGATCGGTGATGATCAGCGGCGGGATCAGCTTGATCACTTCCAGGTGGTCTCCGGACACCTGGGTCAGGATCCGGTGCCGCTGCAGCAGCGGGACGACCACCATCTGCGCGAACAGCCCCTTGCGCGCAGCCTGCAGGGCGGTCCACCCAGTGCGCAGCTTCAGCGACTTGGGCCGGCCGAACTCGATGCCGATCATCAGCCCGCGGCCGCGCACCTCGGCGAGCAGCTCGTACCTGTCGGTCAGCGCGGCCAGCCGCTCGCGGAACCGGTCGCCGACCTGCCGGGCGTTCTCCACCACCTTCTCGTCGCGCATCACCTCCAGGGTCGCCAGCCCCGCCGCCATCGCCTGGGCGTTGGACCCGAAGCTGGCCGAGTGCACCAGCACCCGGTCCATCGAGGAGTACACCTTCTCGAAGATCCAGCCCTTGCCGAGCGTCGCCCCGACCGGCACGTACCCGCCGGAGAGCGCCTTGGCGACGCACACCAGGTCGGGCAGCACGCCCTCCTCGCTCTGGTAGGCGAAGAACTCGCCGGTGCGGCCGATCCCGGTCTGCACCTCGTCGCAGATCAGCAGCGCCCTGTGGTCGTGCAGCAGCGCCTGGGCGGCGCGCAGCCAGCCGGGCGGCGGCGCCTGGACGCCCTTGCCCTGGATCGGCTCGACGATCAGCGCGGCGACGTCGCCGCGCTTCAGCTCCTTGGCCAGCGCGCCGATGTCGCCGAGCGGGATGGCGGTGTCCGGCAGCAGCGGGTCGAAGCCCTTGCGGAAGCCGCTCTCCCCGTTGACCGAGAGCGAGCCGGTGGTCAGCCCGTGGAAGGCGTGGTCGGCGTAGAGGATCCGCTTGCGTCCGGTGACGTAGCGGGCGAACTTGAGCGCGGTCTCCACCGCCTCGGTGCCGCTGTTGCCGAAGAACACCCGGTCCAGTCCCGGCGCGTACGACAGCAGCCGCTCGGCCAGCAGTCCGGGCAGCGGCGAGCAGTCGAAGCGGACCAGGTCCGGCAGGTCCAGGTCCATCACCTGCTGGACCGCCGAGCGCACCACCGGGTGGTGCCGGCCGAGCGCGAAGATGCCGAAGCCGGCCAGCATGTCGAGGTACTCGTTGCCCTCGGCGTCGTAGAAGTACTGGCCTTCGGCGCGCTCGTAGTACTTGTCGAAGCCGATGGTGTGGAGCATCCGCGGCAGCTGCGGGTTGAGGTAGCGGCTGTGCAGCTCGTAGCGCTCACCGCCGCGTTCGGCGACGAGGGCGGCGAGGTCGAAAGCGGGGCGGTCTGGATCAACCGGCATGGCGCGGATTCGCTCCTCGGGTCGGTAGCAGGTTCTTGGCGAAGACGGCGGTCTGGGCCGCGACCCCGGTGCCGGTCAGGCCGGTCTCCTCCAGGATCTCCCCGCGCGCCGCGTGGCCGAGGAACTCCTGCGGCAGGCCCAGCACCCGCACCGGGACGTCCACGTCGGCGTCGCGCAGCGCCTGCGAGACGGCCGAACCGACGCCGCCAATCCGGCCGTTGTCCTCGACGGTGACCACCAGCCGGTGGGCGGCGGCGAGGTCGGGCAGCTCCGGGTCCACCGGCTTGACCCAGCGCGGGTCGACCACGGTCGCGGTGAAGCCCTCGGCGAGCAGCAGCCGGGCGGCGTCCAGGCAGGCCGAGGCGGTGGTGCCGACGGCGACCAGCAGGATCTCCGGCACCGCGCCGGTGCGCAGCAGCACGTCCATCCCGCCGATCCGTTCGATCGCCGCGACGGCGGGCCCGACGTTCCCCTTGGGGAAGCGCACCACGGTGGGGGCGTCCTCGACCGCGACGGCCTCGCGCAGCTGGGCCCGCAGCTGGTCGGCGTCGCGCGGCGCGGCCAGCCGCAGTCCGGGGACGACCTGGAGGATCGACAGGTCCCACATGCCGTTGTGCGAGGCACCGTCCGGCCCGGTCACCCCGGAGCGGTCGAGCACGAAGGTGACGCCCAGCCGGTGCAGGGCGACGTCCATCAGTACCTGGTCGAAGGCCCGGTTGAGGAAGGTCGCGTACACCGCGACCACCGGGTGCAGCCCGCCGGTGGCCAGGCCCGCCGCGCTGGTGACGGCGTGCTGCTCGGCGATCCCGACGTCGAAGGTCCGGTGCGGGTAGGCCTTGGCGAACGGTCCCAGCCCGACCGGCTGGAGCATCGCGGCGGTGATCGCCACCAGCTCGGGCCGCTCGGCGCCGAGCTCGACCAGTTCCGCGCCGAACACGGAGGTCCAGGAGACCCCGGCGCTGGGCGAGATCGGCAGGCAGGTGTACGGGTCGATCGGGTTGACGGCGTGGAAGCGGTCGGCCTCGTCCTGCTCGGCCGGCAGGTAGCCGCGCCCCTTGACGGTCAGGCAGTGCACGATGACCGGGCCGCCGAAGTTGCGGGCCTGGCGCAGCGCCTGTTCGACCGCGCCCAGGTCGTGGCCGTCGATGGGCCCGAGGTACTTGAGCCCGAGGTCCTCGAACATGCCCTGCGGCGCGAAGGCGTCCTTGAACCCCTTCTTGGCGCCGTGCAGCGCGTCGAAGATCGGCTGGCCGACCAGCGGGGTGCGCTGCAGCGCCTCCTTGCCGAGGGCGAGGAAGCGCTCGTAGCCCTGGGTGGTGCGCAGGGTGGCCAGGTGGTGGGCCAGGCCGCCGATGGTCCTGGCGTAGGAGCGCTCGTTGTCGTTGACGACGATGACCACCGGCCGGTCACGCGCCTCGGCGATGTTGTTGAGCGCCTCCCAGGCGAGCCCGCCGGTGAGCGCGCCGTCGCCGATCACCGCGACGGTGTGCCGGTCGTGCTGGCCGAGCAGCTGGGCGGCCTTGGCCAGCCCGTCGGCGTAGGACAGCGCGGTGGAGGCGTGCGAGTTCTCCACCAGGTCGTGTTCGGACTCGGCCCGCGAGGGGTAGCCGGACAGCCCTCCCTTCGTCCGCAGTTTCGAGAAGTCCTGCCGACCGGTGAGCAGCTTGTGGACGTAGCTCTGGTGCCCGGTGTCGAAGACGATCCGGTCGTACGGCGAGTCGAAGACCCGGTGCAGCGCGATGGTCAGCTCCACCACGCCGAGGTTGGGCCCGAGGTGGCCGCCGGTGCGGGTGACGGCGTCGATCAGGAAGTCGCGGATCTCGTCGGCGAGCAGCAGGAGTTCGGACGCGGGCAGCTTGCGCAGCTCGGCCGGGGATGTGACGCGGGAGAGCAGTGACATGAGTACACCTCACGACTCGATGCGGTGCGGCGGTGACTGCGCCCGAGGGGGCGGGGCCGGCCCGGGCACCGCGGCCCGGGCCGGCCTGAGCACGACCGGGCTCAGTGCCCGCGGTTGGCGCTGACGGTCTCGGTGATGGCGCGCAGCGACTGCTGGAGCGAGCCCATGGTCGCGAGGACGGCGGTCGGCTCGTAGCCGCAGTGGGCCATGCAGTTCTCGCAGCGCGGATCCTTGCCGCGGCCGTACTTGCTCCAGTCGGTCTTCTCGACCAGCTCGCGGTAGGTCGGCACGTAGCCGTCGGCCATCAGGTAGCAGGGCCGCTGCCAGCCGAACAGCGAGTAGTTGGGGATGCCCCAGGGGGTGCACTCGAAGTCGGCCTTGCCCTCCAGGAAGTCCAGGAAGAGCGGGCTGTGGTTGAGCCGCCAGCGCTGGCGGTTGCCGCCGGCGAAGGCCTTGCGGAACAGTTCGCGGGTCTGCTCGACGCCGAGGAAGTGCTCCTGGTCGGGGGCCTTCTCGTAGGCGTAGGCCGGGGAGATCATCATCTCGTCCACCTTCAACTCGTCGTTGAGGTAGTCGAGTACGTCGATGACCGTCTGCGCCGTGTCGGTGTTGAAGAAGGTGCTGTTGGTGGTGACCCGGAAGCCGCGCCGCTTGGCCTCCTTGATCGCGGCCACCGCCTCGTCGAAGGTGCCCTCCTTGGCCACCGACTCGTCGTGCCGCTCACGCAGGCCGTCGATGTGCACGGCGAAGGTGAAGTACGGCGAGGGCTTGAACTTGTCGATCTTCTTGCGCAGCAGCAGCGCGTTGGTGCACAGGAAGACGTACTTGCGGCGCTCCACCAGTTGTCGGACGATCTCGTCGATCTGCGGGTGCATCAGCGGCTCGCCGCCGGCGATCGAGACCATCGGGGCACCCGACTCCAGGACCGCGCCGACCGCCTGCGCGACGGGCATCCGCTGCTTGAGGACGCCCGCCGGGTGCTGGATCTTGCCGCAGCCCTCGCAGGCGAGGTTGCACGCGAACAGCGGTTCCAGCTCGACGATCAGCGGGAACTTGTCCCGCCGCTTGAGCAGCTTCTGCTGCAGCAGGTAGGTGCCGACCCGCACGGTCTGGCGCAACGGCATGGCCATGGCTAGCTCGCCTCCTGGGGGAGCGTCGAGGATGTGGGGTGGTTCAGGTGTGCGGAGCCGGTCCCGGGCTCCTGTCGGTACCAGTCGACCAGGGCGGGTACCGTCGCCCTCAGGGTCCGCCAGGCGCGCACCCCGGCCGGCAGGGTGCCCGGCCGCAGCAGCTCGTGCTCGGGGGTGTCCACCACCACCCGCAGGACGGCGACGGGCAGCGCCGGGCGCACCTCCCGCAGCGCGGACAGGACGGCGGCGGCCTCCATGTCGACGGCGAGCGCGCCCTGCAGGTGCAGCGCGCGCCGCTCGATGCCGCGCACCACGTGGTCGGCGGTGTGGTGCACCCCGGTGTGCGCGGTCAGCCCGTGTTCCTTGAGCATCCGGGCCAGCTCCGGCCCGGAGTCGACCGGGTACAGGTGGCCCTCAGCGTCGCGCACGCCGTCGGCGGCCACCACGTCGCCCGACGCCACGCCCGGGCCGACGGCGGCGCCGAATCCGGCCACCACGACGGCGCCGTAGCCGCCCGGGGCGGAGCTGAGCACCCGTCGGACGGCCAGCCCGGCGCGCCGCCGGCCGACCCCGGTGCGCACCAGCACCGGGGCGCCGCCGGCGGCGCCCCGCCAGTCACCGCCGCGCAGGGCCCAGACCTCGGGGCCCAGTGCGCAGAGCACCAGCAGGGGGGCGGTGGTCACCGCGCCGCCCCGATCGCCGGGGTGCCGCTCGGCTTCGCCATGCCGGGAGCGCCGTTGAGGTAGCGGCCGAGCGCGGTCACCGGGAAGACCAGCCGGTACAGGTGGTAGTTGATGGAGAAGTCCCACGGAAACCCGGTGCCGGTGAACTGCGGTTCGTCCCAGGTGCCCTCGGGCAGCTGGGTGCGCACCAGCCAGTCCACGCCGCGCTCCACCGACGGGTTGGCCCGGCCGTCCGGGCCCTCACCGGCCGCGAGCAGCGCCATCAGCGCCCATGCGGTCTGCGAGGCGGTGGAGTCGCCCCGCCCGGCCCAGCGCTCCGGGTCGTCGTAGGAGCGCATGTCCTCGCCCCAGCCGCCGTCGGCGTTCTGCCGGTCCTCCAACCAGCGCACCGCCCGGCGGATCGCCGGGTGCTCGTCCGGGACGCCGGCCGCGACCAGGGCGGGCAGCACCGAGCCGGTGCCGTAGATGTAGTTGGTGCCCCAGCGGCCGAACCAGGAGCCGTCCGCCTCCTGGTTGCGCAGCAGCCACTCGATGCCGCGCCGGGTCCGCGGGTCCCGGGCCCGGCCGGTCTCGGCGAGCATCTCCACCACGTGGGCGGTGACGTCGGCGGACGGCGGGTCGACCACCTCGCCGAAGTCGCAGAACGGCAGCTTGTTGGGCAGCAGGCTGGTGTTGTCGACGTCGAAGGCGCCCCAGGCGCCGTTCTTGGACTGCATGCCGAGGTTCCAGAGCACGCCCCGGTCCACCGCCGCGTCGACCTTGGCCTGGTCGGAGTGGGCGACCCGGCGCAGCGCGAGCACCACCTCGGCGGTGTCGTCGATGTCGGGGTAGGTGTCGTTCTCGAACTCGAAGGCCCAGCCGCCGGCCGGCAGCCCGGGCCGCTGGACGGACCAGTCGCCGCGCTTGCGGATCTCCTCGCCGAGCATCCAGTCGACGGCGGAGACCAGCGCCGGGTGGTCGGCCGGCACCCCGGCGTCGACCAGCGCGATGGTGGCCAGGCAGGTGTCCCAGACCGGGGACTGGCAGGCCTCCATCCAGCGCATGCCGTCCTCGGTGTGCACGGTGAAGCGGTCGAACGAGGAGAGCCCGGCCTTCATCACCGGGTGCTCCAGCTCGTAGCCCTCCAGGTGCAGGGCGATCAGCGAGTAGACGGCCGGGGGCTGGATGCCGCCCCAGCAGCCGTCGGCCTCCTGCCGCTCGACGATCCAGCGGCAGGCCTGGGAGACGGCGAGCCGGCGCAGCGGCCGGAAGGCCCGACGGTGGTAGGCGTGCAGCGCTTTGTCGAGGCGCTCGAACAGACCGTCCCAGCTGGTGGCGGGGGCGAGCGGCCGGTCGGGGTACGGGTGGTCCGGGTCGGTGTGCAGCTCGGTGAGCTGGAAGGGGGCCGGACGGACCGGGCGGTGGGCCGAGACGACGGTCAGCGGGACGATGGTCTGGCGGGCCCAGCAGCCGAAAGCGTAGATGTTCAGCGGCAGCCACTTGGGCAGGAAGATGATCTCCGGCGGCATCTCCGGCAGCCGTTCCCAGGGCCACCAGCCGAAGAGCGCGAGCCAGATCCGGGTGAACACCCGGGCGGCCGCGATGCCCCCGGCGGAGCGGACGTAGCGCGCGGCGGCCAGCATGTGCGGGGCGTTCGGGTCGTCACCGGCGAGCTTGAGGGCGACGTACGCCTCGACCGTGGTGGACAGCTCGGGCGGCCCGCCGTGGAAGGTGGCCCAGGTGCCGTCCTCCCGCTGCTGCGAGCGGATCCACTCCGCGGTGGCCCGGGTCTGCTCCTCGGTCCTGATGCCCAGGAACTGGCGGAGCAGTAAGTCCTCGGCGTCCATGGTGACGTTGGTCTCCAGGTCGCCCTTCCACCAGCCCTCGGAGGACTGCAGCGAGAGCAGGTGGGTGGTCGCGCGCGCCAGGGCCTCGCGCGCGTCGGCGGGCCGGAGTTCCGCCTCACCGGCCGGCCGGAGCTGGTCGGTGTCCTCGGGCTGCCACTGCCCCGCACCCAGCAGGGTCGGGGGGCGGTCGCCCACCGCGACCGGCTCGGAATCGTACTCAGGGTCGAGCCGGCCGTCCGCGGTTGCTGTCAACGTAACGTCACCTCTCTCGTACCACCACGAATTCGGCGAGTGCGACGAAGTGCTCGCGCACCACGTCGGACATGGGCACCTCGTCCAGGGCGGCGAGGGCAGTCGTGTGCTGGCGGCGGGCCTCCTCCTGGGTCCAGGCCCTGCCGCCGGCCTCCTCGATCAGCGCGGCCCGGGCGGCGAGCTCGGGCTCGCTCTCCAGGCCCCGGCCCTTCGGGTCCGCCAGCTCCTCGGCCAGTCGGCGCGAGGCCTGGCCGCCCTCGGCCAGTGCGGCGGCGACCGGCAGGGACTTCTTGCGCTGGCGCAGGTCGCCCCAGTGCGGCTTGCCGGTGACCTCGGTGGCGCCCCAGATGCCGAGCAGATCGTCCACCGCCTGGAAGGCCAGGCCCAGGTGGTGGCCGTAGCGCTGGAGCGCGTCGGACACCTTGTCGTCGGCCCCGGCCAGCACCGCGCCGATCGCCGAGGCGGCGGCCAGCAGCGCCGCCGTCTTGCCGCCCTCCATCTCCAGGCACTCGGCGACGGTGACGCTGTCGCGCTGCTCGAAGGAGACGTCCATGGCCTGGCCGTCGATCAGCCGGCGGGTCGCAGTGGTGAGCAGCCGGACGGCACGCGCGGCGTCGGCGGGGCTCGTGCCGCCGGTCGCCGCGGCGTCGAGCAGCACCTCCGTGCCGAGCGTGGCCAGGGCGTCGCCGACCAGGATCGCCTGGGCCGGCCCGAAGACCGTCCAGGCGGTGGCCCGATGCCGCCGGGTCTCGTCACCGTCCATCAGATCATCATGAAGGAGGGAGAAGTTGTGCACCAGCTCAACGGCGACCCCACCGGACACACCCACCTCGGGTGCCGCACCGGTGGCCTGGGCGGAGAGCAGCGCCAGCGCCGGACGCACCGCCTTGCCGCTGTCCCCCTCCACCGGGGTGCCGTCCCGGTCGATCCAGCCGAAGTGGTAGGCCGCGACGGTGTCCATCGGTGCGGCCAAACGGGCGACGGCAGCCCGGAGCGGCGGGGTGCAGAGCGTACGGCTGCGGGCGAGCAGCTCCGGCACCGAGACCGGTTCGGCGTGCGCCGTGCCTCCGACGGCGAAGCCGGTGCGTGACTCCACGTGCGTTCCCTCTCCCTCGTGGTGCCGGACCGCACGGGGCGGCCGGGTGCTGTCGGTGCGGCTGGTGTCGATGGTGGTGCCGAAGCGAACGGTGTCGGTGCGGCCGATCGGGCCGATGCGGCCGACAGTACGCCCGTCGGCTCTGGCGGGCTCTCCGGCCGAGGGGCCCGCCGTCACCTGGGCCACCTCCCGTCGCCCCGGTCCACCGGCACCCGGACGCCGGCCGCGGCAAGCGCGGCGTCGGCGGCGGCGTGGCCGCTGCGCACGGCGCCCTCCATGGTCGCGGGCCAGCCGGTGGCGGTCCACGAGCCGGCCAGCAGCAGGCCGGGGACGGCCGTCGTGGCCGACGGGCGCAGCGCGGCGGTGCCCGGGGCGCCGTCGAAGGTGGCGGTGCGCTCCCGGGTGACGAAGAAGTCCAGCACCTCGGCCCCGGCGGCGGCCGGCAGCAGCCGGGCCAGCTCGGGCAGGTAGCGGCGGCGCAGTTCGGCCACCGGCAGGTCGATCTCGTCCTGGACGGCGGACTGCGAGAGCGCCAGGTACTGGGCGCCCAGGTGGGCTCGGCCGATCGAGGTGCCGGCCAGGCCGGAGTGGGTGGTGCGGTCGAAGACCCACTGGACCGGGGAGCCGAGCGCGGCGAAGAAGGGCCGGCGCAGCACCTTGCGGTCGTAGACCACGTGCACGTTGAGGATCGGCGCGGTGCCGAAGTCGGCCAGCCGCTCGGTCACGGCGCCCGGCGGCAGCAGGGCGGCCGCGCTGTCCTGGGCCCCGGCCAGCACGACGGTGTCGGCGGCGAGCAGTTCCCCGCCCTCCAGCCGGACGGCGTGCTGGGGCGCGGCCGACTTGAGTTCCGCGACCCGGGCGCGCAGCAGCACCTTCACGCCGGCGCGTTCCAGTTCGGCAAGCGCCCGGTCGTGGTGGATCGCGCCGAGCGGGACGGCGGCGATGCCGATGTCGGCGGCGCCCGGGTCGGAGAGCAGCCCGGTCTTGAACACCTTGGCGGCGAGCGCCAGCGACACCTGGTCGGCCCGGGCGTTCAGCGTGGCGACGCCGACCAGGTCCCACAGCGCGGCCGTGGTGGTGGCGTTCTGCCCGTTGCGACGCAGCCACTCGCCGAAGGAGAGCCGGTCCAGTGCCGGGTCGTCGAGGTCCAGGCCCTTGAGGGCGAGCGCGCCGCGGACCACCCGGGCGCGGTCGGCCGGCGACAGGTGGGGGTAGCGGGCGAGGCTGCCGGCCAGGTGCAGCGGGACCGGCAGGCCGGCCCGGCGCAGTCGGCCCAGGGTGCGCACCGGGGCCGCGTCGGGGCCGGTGGCGGAGAGCACCGGGACGTCCAGGCGGTCCTGCAGATGGGTCATCCGGGTGGCGCCGAGGCGCTCCAGCAGGCCGCGGTAGGCGGTGCAGCAGCGCAGGTAGACGTGCTGGCCGTTGTCGACGGTCAGCTCGCCGCGCTGGAAGGAGAAGGCCAGGCCGCCGAGCCGGGGCCGTCCCTCCGCGAGCGTGACCTCGTGGCCGGCCTCGGCCAGCCGCAGTGCGGAGGTGATCCCGGCCAGGCCACCGCCGACCACGACGGCGGCCGGGCGCGCGGCATCGGCTCGCCCGGTCATCGGACCTCCCCCTCGAAGTCGCTGGACCGCGCGGCGGCGGTCGCTGTGGCCGGCACGCCGGCGGTCGGCGCCGCCGTGGTCCACACGGTCGTGGTCAGCACGGATCTACCCGGTGATTCCCCGCTGACACAGCGTGACAGAACTGTGACGAGAATCAAGAACGCCCCCCGGCGAGCCCGGAAAGCGCCACGTACGCCTTCTCCCAGCCCGGCAGCGAGACCCGGCCGCGCAGCACCGACTCCGGGTCAGCGGCGATCCGGCCGAGCAGCCGGTGGTAGATCCCCGCCATCGCGGCGGTGCAGGCGCGACTGCGGCGGTCGAGCATCGGCAGCAGCCGCAGGCCCTCCTCGAAGGCGGCCTGGGCGCGGGCGGCCTCGAAGGCCACCAGGCCGGTGAAGTCGGCGCCGACCGGCGGCTTGGGCAGCGCGAAGCCCTGCTCGCAGCCGAACCGGACCAGGTCCTCGGCGGGCAGGTAGGTGCGGCCGTTCAGGGCGTCCTCGCGCAGGTCGCGCAGGATGTTGGTGAGCTGCAGGGCCAGCCCCAGGGTGTCCGCGTACCGCGCCCCGCGTTCGGGGTCGTCGCAGCCGTACACGCCCAGCGAGAGCCGGCCGATCGCGCCGGCCACGCAGCGGCAGTAGACCTTCAGCTCCTCGTAGGTCTGGTACTCGGCGCCCTTGAGGTCCATCTCGACGCCGTCGATCAGCTCGTCGAAGCCGCCGAGCGGGATCGGGAAGCGCCGGGCCGCGTCGGCCAGGGCCACCTTGATCGGGTCGGTGTCGTCCTCGGCGACCACCCCGGTGCGGACCTCGTCCACCAGTTCCCGGGTGCGCAGCAGCGCCTCGGCCTTGCGGTCGTCCGGGAGGTCGCCGTCGCCGATGTCGTCCACCCGGCGGGCCAGGGCGTACAGGGCCGACATGGCCAGCCGCTTGGGCTCGGGCAACAGCCGGATGCCGTAGCTGAAGTTGCGCGCCTGCATCCCGGTGACTGCCTCGCAGTACCGGTACGCCGCCATGACCTGGGCCGACGCCAGTGGTGATGCCGCCACTCGGGCGTTCACCTTCCCTTCGCGAAGATGGCCGCCGCCTTCGCTGCGAGGCGGCGCTTGTCCGGCTTCGCCTGCTGGGCGAGTACGTCGTACCCGGCGTCCTCGACGGCCGCCAGGGCCGCGTAGCCGCCGGCGGTGAATCCCGCCAGGAGCAGTCGAAGCCTCCCCCGAACCGTACCTACCAATGGTGCGCCGCGGTCGAGCAGGGTGCGGGCCCGTTCGGCCTCGAAGGCGATCAGCTCCCGCACCGCTCCGTTCGCACTGGGGGCGGCGAGGTCGGCCTCGGTGACGCCGAAGCGCTCCAGGTCCTCGGTGGGGAGGTAGATCCGGCCGTGGGAGAGGTCCTCGGCGACGTCCTGCAGGTGCTCGACCACCTGGAGGCCACTGCAGATGGCGTCCGACAGCGCGAGCCGCTCGGGGGTGGCGGCGCCCGCGATGGCCAGCACCAGGCGGCCCACCGGGTCGGCGGAGAGGGTGCAGTAGCCGATCAGGTCGTCGTAGGTGGCGTAGCGGGCGGTGGTCTGGTCCACCCGGTTGGCCTCGATCAGACGACGGAACGGCTCGGGGGTGAGGGCGCGCCGGTCGACCAGCGGGACCAGCGCCCGCATCAGCGGGTGGCGGGGCCGGTCGGCGCCGCCGGGGCGCAGGGCGGTCTCGAAGACCCGGTCGAGGTCGTGCTCCAGTCCGTCGAGCAGGGCGAGCCGGAAGGCGACCTCCGCCGGGCTCGGCGGGCCGGACTGGTCCGAAGGGGTGGCGGGGGGCCGCTGCTCGATCCCGAGCAGGGTGGCGGTGGCGGCCGGGTCGGCCAGGTCCCCGTCGCCGGCGTCGTCGACCAGCCGGGCGAAGCCGTAGACCCTCATCAGGTCGTCCCGCCAGGCCGCGGGCACGAAGAACGGGGCGACCGGGAAGTTCTCCGCACCCGCCTTCTCCAGGGTCTGTCCCACGGAGGGGTTCACCGGCGTATCTCTGGGCTGGGCCGAAGCCGACACTGCAGTCACTCCCCCGTTCTACACCGCTGGGTATCACCGGTCCGACTCGGACACGCGTCCGAGCGCGGGCGTCACGCACGACACACCACCCCCGCACCTACAGCCTGACACCACGGGCCGCGCCCGAGAAGAGCGCCCCGCCCGCGCACAGGGGCGCTCACCCCCGCGGCGGCGGGCCACCCGGGGTACCGGTGGCCGCATGCCGAAGGGCCGGCCCCGGAGCATTCCGGGGCCGGCCCTTCACAGCCGGGGGTTCTGCCCTACCGCTGGTTACGGGCGCTCGCCGCGCTCGTAGCGGCCGACGACCTCGTCGGTCGGGCCGTCCATGACCAGCTCGCCGGCCTCGATCCAGATGGTCCGCTCGCAGACCTCGCGGATCGAGTTGTTGTCGTGGCTGACCAGGAACACCGTACCCGCGGACCCGCGCAGCTCGTCGATGCGCTTCTTGCTGCGCTGCTGGAAGGCCTGGTCACCGGTGGCCAGCGCCTCGTCGATCAGCAGCACGTCGTGGGCCTTGGCGGCGGCGATCGAGAAGCGCAGGCGGGCGCCCATGCCGGAGGAGTAGGTGCGCATCGGCAGGGAGATGAAGTCGCCCTTGTCGTTGATCCCGGAGAAGTCGACGATGTCCTGGTAGCGCGCCTTCACCTGGGACGGGGTCATGCCCATCGCCAGGCAGCCCAGGATGACGTTGCGCTCACCGGAGAGCTCGTTCATCAGGGCCGCGTTGACGCCCAGCAGCGAGGGCTGGCCGTTGGTGTAGATGCCGCCCTTCTCGGTCGGCAGCAGGCCAGCGATGGCGGCCAGCATGGTCGACTTGCCGGAGCCGTTGGAGCCGATCAGGCCGACGGCCTCGCCCTTGTACGCGGTGAAGCTGATGCCCTTGACCGCGTGCACCTCGCGCACGCCGGCGGCGCGCTTGCGACTGATGATGCGGCTCAGCGCCGAGGTGGCGCTGCCCTTGCCGGAGCCGGCGCCGTGCACCCGGTACACGATGTGCACGTCGTCGACGACGACGGTGGGCTCGCGGGCCACGCTCGTGGCCGGGACGGCGTCGCGCTTGCTCAGGTCGGTGTCAGCCACGGCCGTACTCCTCCTCGGCCTTCCAGAAGAAGACGTATCCGATGACGAACATGCCGACGCCCCAGGCCAGACCGTACGTCCACTGGTGCGGCGGGATGGTCTGGTGCGCGGACTGGTGCTTGTTGTAGATGATCGGCGCGAAGGCGTGCCGGAGCAGGTCCATGTAGACCGAGGCCGGGTTGAGGGCCGTGATCGTCTGGATGTAGTGCGGCCAGGTCGAGATCTTGTCCTGCATGCTGAACATCACACCGGACAGGAACATCCAGGCACGCATCACGAACGGGATCAGCTGCGAGATGTCGCTGGTCTTGGAACCGATCCGGGCGAAGATCAGCGAGACGCCGGTGTTGAACAGGGTCTGCAGGAACAGCGCCGGGATGACCAGCAGCCAGGTCTTGCCCGGCGTGATGCCGGCCGCCAGCACGGTGATGACCAGCACGACCATCGAGATCAGCAGCTGCTGGAGCTGGATCACGGTGAAGGCGATCGGCAGGCTGGCGCGCGGGAAGTGCAGCGCGCGGATCAGGCCGAGGTTGTCCGAGATCGCCCGGGTGCCGGACTGCACCGCGTTCTGGGTGAACTGGAAGACGAAGACGCCGATGCAGAGCCAGGCGATGTAGGTGTTCGGCGGGAAGTTGTCCTTGCTCTTCAGGATGACGCCGAAGACCAGGTAGAACACACCGCAGTTGAGCAGCGGGGTCACGACCTGCCAGAGCTGGCCCAGCTTGGCGTCGGTGTACTGGGCCACCAGGCGGGCGGTGGCGAAGGCCCAGACGAAGTGGCGCCGGGCCCAGAGCTGCTTGGTGTAGGAGAACAGGCTCGGCCGGGCGCCGCTCACCGACAGACCGTACTTGTCCGCAAGCTGCTTGGGGGTCAGGCCCGCGTCCGCCCCCCTCGGGGCTGAGAGGCTGACGGGTTCACTCACTGTCGACACATTCGTCCTTCACGCGGGATCGGTCGGGGCGGCCGGTCGGCGGGGGTCCGCCGGCCTTGCGCCGAGGGGGATCCACTGGGATCACGGGGGATTCCGGCCAGTGTGTGGTCACCGGCCGTGGCGATCGATCACCTGATCCAATCAGATGATCGGAGGTCGTCCCATCCTGGTCAGTCGCCAGACGGTACGCCATCGCATGGGCTTGCGCGGACCGCAGGGTTCGCGGAAGCCCGCCCGGAATCCGCCCAGCCAGGCCTTCAACCCCTCCGCGGAGGGGCGTCGGGCCAGGGTCAGCAGAAACCAGGTTCCCAGATAGAGAGGCACCAACGGGGCCGGAAGGTTCCGCCTCGCGAGCCAGACCCTGTTACGGGCCACGTTGTGGAAGTAGGCGGCGTGCCGGGCCGGCGAGGTCGCCGGGTGGTGCAGCACCACGTCCGCCCGGTAGTCGATGGCCCAGCCGGCGTCCAGCGCGCGCCACGCGAGGTCGGTCTCCTCGTGGGCGTAGAAGAACTCGGCGGGCAGCTGCCCGGCCTGCTCGAACACCTTGCAGCGCACGGCGCTCGCACCGCCCAGGAAGGTGGTCACCCGGGAGGAGCGCATCGGGTCGCTGGCACGCAGCCGGGGGACGTGCCGGCGCTGGGTGACACCGGTGTCGGGGTCCTCGATCCGGAAGGACACGATGCCCAGCTCCGGGTCGGCGGTGAACGCCTCGCGCAGCAGCCGGGCCGAGTCGGTGCGCGGCAGCAGCCCGTCGTCGTCCAGGAACAGGACGGCGTCCACGTCCCGGCCGTCCGGCCCGAACAGCTCGATGCCGACGTTGCGGCCGCCCGGGATGCCGAGGTTCTCCGGCAGCCCGACGGTGCGCACGCCCTCCGGCAGCGGGGGCAGCTCGACGCCCTGGCCGACCACGGCGAGCTCCACGGCCGGGCCCTCCTGGGCGCGGACGGACTCGATCAGGGCGTTGAGCTCGGCGGGCCGGTTGCCCATGGTGATGATGACGACACCGAGGCGGAAGCTCTCCGCGGTGATGGAAGTGGTCATGCGCCCGCCCCGCTCCGCTCGGCGAGGGCGTCGGCCCACGCGCGGCCTTCGATCATGAACTCGCTCCGCCCGGTCATCGCAGCCTGCTCGACAGGACGATGCTCAGCAGGTGCAGCACGGTCTGCAGCATGGCGATGGCCGCCAGCACCACGACCGCGAGCCGGGTGAAGAACAGCCCGCCGTGCACGGCGTCGGCGACCCCGGCCGCCAGGATGAACAACGAGGCCTCGACCGCGCCGACCAGACGGTGGAACTTCAGGAAGGAGGCCGCCCGGCGCGCCCTGGCCACCGAGGAGGAGCGCGGCACCGAGGCGCTGTCCTCGACGGCCGTCATGCCACTGCGGGCCCGGGCCACGTCCACCAGGTCCGTCTCGGACTTGATCAGGATGGCGCCGAGCGCGGCCAGCGTGCCCAGGAACGCCCACTCCCAGTGGGAGCCGTGGCCCTCGCGGTGCAGCAGGTCGGTGGCGCGCAGGCCGAGGCCGGTCAGCAGGGCCGCCTCGGACATGTAGTGGCCGACCCGGTCCAGGTAGACACCGGTGAGCGAGGTCTGCCGGCGCCAGCGGGCCACCTCGCCGTCCACGCAGTCCAGCAGCAGGTAGACCTGGATCAGCAGCGCGCCCAGGATCGCGCCGGCGATGCCCGGGACGACCAGCGCGGCACCGGCCAGGATGCCGGTGAACATCATCAGGTACGTCAGGCCGTTGGGCGTGATCGCCGTCATGGTGGACAGCACGCGGGTGATCCGCAGCGAGATCTTCCGCATGTACAGACGCCCGGCCCAGTGCTCGGCGCTGCGGCGCTGGAGCATGCCCTCCGGGTGGATCACCGCGCGCAGTTCCTCGATGGAGGGCCGGCGGGTCAGGTCCACCGGGGGCCGCGCGCCCGCGGTGGAGGGGTCAGCTGTTGACGGCTTGGACATAGTCGGCGTACGCGTCCCTGATTGCGGAAGGGGAGAGGTCGAGGTGTTCCAGGATGGTGTAGCGGCCCGGGCGGGTGTTTGGAGCGTAGTGCACCGCCTCGGTGAACTCCGCATCGCTGAAACCCATTTGAGCGGCGGTTACTGGCAGTCCGTGGCGCGCCAGGCACTCCACGATCAGACCGGTCAGCTCACGCTCGCCCCGCAGGAAGCTGGCGAACGCGGCGCCGAGGCCCACCTGTTCGCCGTGCTGGGCGGAACGCTTGGGGTACATCACGTCCAGGGCATGGCAGATCTCGTGGCAGGCACCCGAGGAGGGCCGGGAACTGCCCGCGATGTTCATCGCGATGCCGGACAGTACCAGGGCTTCCGCGAGGGCCGTCAGGAGGTCCTGGTCCTGAGTGCCCCCGGGGTGCCGCAGCAGGTTCTCGCCCGCCGAGCGGGCCATCGCCACGGCCAGTCCGTCCACCGGTTCACCGGTGACGGCGTGCGACAACTCCCAGTCCGCGCAGGCCGAGATGTTGGAGACGACGTCCCCGATGCCGGCCGCCACGAAGCGCGGCGGGGCCTGCCGGATCACGTCCAGGTCGACGATGATGCCGATCGGGCTGGGCACCCCGTAGGAGCCCCGGCCGGCGTCGTTGTCGAGGGTGGAGACCGGCGAGCAGATGCCGTCGTGCGCGAGGTTGGTGGCCACCGCGACCACCGGCAGGCCGACCCGGGCGGCGGCGTACTTGGCGGCGTCGATGATCTTGCCGCCACCGAGGCCGACGACCGCGTCGTAGTGCTTGCCGCGCATCTCCTCGGCGAAGCGCACCGCGCTGTCGAGGCTGCCGTCGTCCACGTTGTACCAGTCGGCGCCGGGCAGGGCCGGCTCCAGGCGCTCGCGCATCGCGGCGCCGGAGCCGTTGCTGATCGCCACCGCGATCCGGCCCGAGGCCGACAGCCGCTGGTCCGCGAGGATGCCGCCGAGCGCGTCCAGCGCGCCCGGGCGGATCTCCGCGAACAGCGGCGACGGGACCAGTCGGGTCAGTACTGGCACGCGATCTCCCGGGCCTTCGCCAGGTCGTCGTGGTTGTCGACCTCGACCCAGGAGACCTCGCCGATCGGCTGCACGTCGATCCGCAGGCCCCGGTTGACCATCTCCTGGTAGCCGTCCTCGTAGTACAGCTGCGGGTCGCGCTCGTAGGTGGCGCGCAGCGCGTCGGTCAGGTCGGCCGCCGCGGCGGGGTTGATCACGGTGACGCCGATGTACTCGCCGGTCGCATCGGCCGGGTCCATCAGCTTGGTGATGCGGCGCATGCCGGCGGCCGGGTCGACGACGACCTTCATCTCCTCGTCGGCGAGCTTCTTCACCGTGTCGAGGGCGAGCAGGATGCCGGGGGCCCGGCCGTCCTCGACGAGGCGCCGGTTGCCCTCCAGCATGGTGCGCTGGACGGAGGCCGGGTGGACGGTGTCGCCGTTGGCCAGCAGCAGGCCCTCGGAGAACAGCTCGCGGGCGCACCAGAGCGAGTAGGCGTTGTTCCACTCCTCGGCCTTGTCGTTCTCGACCAGGTGGAGCTTGACCCCGTACTTGCTCTCCAGGGCGTCCTTGCGGTCGTACACCGCCTCCTTGCGGTAGCCGACGACGATCGCCGCGTCGCGCAGTCCGACCTCGGCGAAGTTGCCCAGGGTGAGGTCCAGGACGGTCCGCTCCCCGTCGACCGGCACCAGCGCCTTGGGCAGGGTGTCGGTGTACGGGCGCAGCCGGCGGCCGGCGCCGGCTGCCAGAACGAGGCCGATCATGCGGGGTCTCCTGATCCGTCGTGCGTCGTGCTGCGCGCGCGGGATGTGCCAACGGGTCGGCGGCGCTCGGGTGCGCCGGACCGGTGTTCGACCCGGCCGGGCGGCGGCGCGCCGGTACCGGCACAGATCCGGGCAGCGTGTCGTATGTGATGGTAGGCGACCGGGGCGACCCACCCGAACGCGCCCGGTGGCGGTGCGGTGACGGTGGGGTGACCGAGCCGTGATCGAACGGCCCCCGAACGCCTTCCGAACGGTTCTGCGAAAGAAATGACCCTTCCGGGGGCGTCCTGGACCCTTCTCTGCCCGGATCAGGACGCCTGCGGGTCATGATCCGCCCGGTTGTGCGTGGGACCCGTCCGGACCGCCACCCATACGGCAGACTGGAGCCCGATGCCGGCGCCGGTGCCCCCGCTGTGTCCGCTGCACTCCACCCGGTGCACCCGACGCACCCGATGCTTCCGTTGCTCCCGCCCCCGAAAGAGGCCTCATGCCCCAGAGTCTGCCGACCGAACCGACGCACTTCGACGCCGAGATCGACACCGGTCTCAACGTGGAGACAGACGTGGCGGTCGACCCACAGGGCCTGTCCGCCGCCGCTGCGGGTACCGAGATCCTGCTGGAACTGGTCGACGACGAGGGCGTCACGATCGGCACCGCCGAGAAGCTCTGGGCGCACCAGCAGCCGGGTCGGCTGCACCGGGCCTTCTCGGTGTTCCTCTTCGACCGCCAGGGCCGACTGCTGCTGCAGCGCCGGGCCCTCGGCAAGTACCACTCCCCCGGCGTCTGGTCGAACACCTGCTGCGGGCACCCGTACCCGGACGAGCCGCCCTTCGTGGCCGCCGCCCGGCGCACCGCCGAGGAGCTGGGCGTCGCACCGGCGCTGCTCTGCGAGGCGGGAACGGTCCGCTACGACCTGCCGGACGAGGCCTCCGGGCTGATCGAGCGGGAGTGGAACCACCTGTTCGTGGGTCTGGTCACCGCTCCGGTCGAACCCAACCCGGACGAGGTGGACGACTTCGCCTTCGTCACCGCGCAGGAGCTGCGGGAGCTGCGGGCCGAGCGGCCGTTCTCGGTGTGGTTCGAGACGGTCTTCGAGGCGGCACTGCCGGGGATCCGGGAGATCGCCGGGCGGGACTGGTAGGACCGTCGGGCCGGCGCGTTCACGGCCGGGCGGGCCGGGCGGGCCGGGCGGGCCGGTCAGTGCTCGGGCTCCGGGGGGACGGGCAGCGAGGCCCAGATGACCTTGCCGCCCTCCCCCGTGCGTTCGACGTCACACACCCCGCCGGCCTGCAGGGTCACGCTCTTCACCAGCAGCAGGCCGCGCCCGCCGGTGCGGGCGGTGTCGCTCTCCAGGGCCTTCGGCCGGTACGGATCGCCGTCCTCCACGGACACCCGCACCCAGCCCCGGCACACCGAGAGCTCGGTCGTCACCTCGGGTGACAGCTCAGCCGCGTGCGTCACCGCGTTGCTGACCAGCTCGGAGACGATCAGCAGCAGGTCGTCCACCAGCTCCTGGTAGCGGACCCCGGCCATGCCCTGGGCCAGCAGGCGATCCCGTACCGCGTGCCGGGTGCGCGGCACGGAGGCCTCGACGGCGGGCACCCGGAAGTGCCAGACGCCCTCGGCGGGGCCGCCGGCGCCCTTCCGGTCGGGGTTCCCGTGGGGTCTCCGGCGGGACTTCCGGTGGAGTTTCGGCTCGGGCCTCGCGGGTCCGCCGGGCTGGCCCCGTTGGTCCGGTTGCTCGGACTGCTCGGGCCGGTCCGGCTGCTCGGGTTGGTCGGGCCGGCTCACCGTGCGGCCGACGTCGGTGCGCGCGCCGTCCTGGCCGCCGCGTCTCGGTTCGGCCTCCGCCGTTCCGCTGATCTGCTCCACGTCCAGCCGCCCTTCGTCCGCGACCCGGGAATCAGGCGATCCGCTCATGGCGCCCTCGGTCCACAGAGGCTAGGAGAGCGGTCGACGCGGCCGTGGCACCGTCGACAACTTGCCCGTGTCGGATCGGTTCCGACCCAAGGCGATCGCTCGCGATGCCGAAACCGACCGTTTGCTTCGCGCTCGCCACCGCTTCGGCCGGGGTTCGAGCGCCCTGGCGAGCCGTCCCAGCCAGTCCGGCCGGGCCTCGCGTCCCCATGGGCCGCACGGCCGGACGGGGCCCCCGCCCTCGGGCCGAGGAAACGCAGGTGAGAAGCACTCCAGAACCCTGGTAATGTTCTCTCTGTCGCCGAGGGGGCGAGAGAAAAACCCCCGGAGCACACACCCCGTCCGGGTGGCGGAATGGCAGACGCGCTAGCTTGAGGTGCTAGTGCCCTTTATCGGGCGTGGGGGTTCAAGTCCCCCCTCGGACACAGCCGAATTCCCCGTGGGATCCGAAAGGAACCCACGGGGAATTTCTTTTTTCCCAGTTCGATTTCCCCGGCTCGACCCCTGATCCACTGCGTCGGCGGTATGACGTCGGCCTCTCCACGGGGACCGCCCCGTCCGGAAGCCGGACACGAGATGGCAACGATCGGGCGGTTTGAGCTTCCTCTGAGGTATTCGCCCCATTTCGAACCATAGGCTTCTGGGGTTTGTCCGGAATAGCAACCCAAAACTGCAAAAGCTCCGACACCACCCGATGAACCCCGAGCGAGAGGACCGATACGTTGAGTGAGCCTGAATCGTCGACGGCATCACATCAGAACTACCGTCGATCGCTCGGCACGATCAGCCTGACCGCCGTCGGGCTGGGGTCGATCATCGGATCCGGCTGGTTGTTCGGTGCCGAGCGGGCGGCCAAGCTGGCCGGCCCCGCCTCGATCCTGGCCTGGGTGATCGGCGCCGCCGTGGCACTGACCATCGCCCTCACCTACAGCGAGCTGGGCTCGATGTTCCCCAAGGCCGGCGGCATGGTCCGGTACGGCCAGTACTCGCACGGCTCGCTGGCCGGCTACCTGGCAGCCTGGGCCAACTGGATCGCCATCGTCTCGGTCATCCCGGGTGAGGCCACCGCCTCCGTGCAGTACATGAGCTCCTGGCACTTCGGCTGGGCCAAGGGCCTGTACGACGGCAAGGAACTCACCGTCAGCGGCGTGGCGCTCGCCAGTGTGCTGCTGATCGTGTACTTCATCCTCAACTGGTTCGCGATCACGCTGTTCGCCAAGACCAACACGGCGATCACCGTCTTCAAGGTCGTCGTGCCGACGGTGACCGCCGGCGCGCTGCTCTTCGCGCACTTCGACACCGCCCACTTCACCAACCCCGGCGGCTTCGCGCCGAACGGCTGGAGCGCGGTCTTCACCGCCGTCGCGGTCTCCGGCATCGTCTGGGCCTTCAACGGCTTCCAGTCGCCGCTCAACCTGGCCGGTGAGGCCCGCAACCCGGGCAAGTCGCTGCCGAAGGCCGTCATCGGCTCGATCCTGATCGCCCTGGTCATCTACGTCGCGCTGCAGATCGCCTTCATCGGCGCCATCCCGAGCGGTGACCTGTCCAAGGGCTGGAGCAGCCTCGCGTACACCTCGCCGCTGGCCGACCTGGCGATCGCCTGGGGCATGAACTGGCTCGCGATCCTGCTGTACGCGGACGCCTTCATCTCTCCCTCCGGCACCGGCATGATCTACGCCGCCACCACCTCGCGCATGATCCACGGCGTGCAGGAGAACGGCCACCTGCCGAAGATCTTCGGCAAGGTCGACGCCAAGACCGGCATCCCGCGTCCGGCGCTGCTGCTGAACCTGGTGGTCGCCTTCCTGTTCCTCGCCGTCTTCCGCGGTTGGGGCTCGCTGGCCGAGATCGTCTCGGTGGCCACCGTGATCTCGTACATCACCGGCCCGGTCGCCGTGATGGCGCTGCGCCGCCTCGCCCCGGACCTGAAGCGGCCGGTCCGGCTGCGGGCCATGCCGGTGATCGCGCCGATCGCGATGGTCTTCGGTTCGCTGGTCCTCTACTGGGCCCGCTGGCCGCTCACCGGCAAGGTCATCATGCTGATGGCCGCCGGTCTGCCGATCTGGGCCTGGTACGAGCTGCGCAAGCCGTTCGTCGAGCTGAAGCCGCACCTGAAGGCGGGCGCCTGGATGGTCGCCTACCTGTTCGTGATGGCCGGGATCTCCTGGGCCGGCAGCAGCGACTTCGGTGGTCACGGCTACCTGCCCGAGGGCTGGGACCTGCTGATCGTGGCCGCGATCGGTCTGGCCTTCTACTACTGGGGGGTCGCCAGCGCCTGGAACAACCCCTCGCTGGACGAGGTGCGCCGGGAGCTGGCGGCCGAGGAGGCTGCGGCGTCGGCCGGGGCTGCCGGGGCTGCCAGGGCTGCGGAGCCTTCGCGGGTCTGAGTGCGCAACTGAAATCGAAGGGCCGGTCGGGTGTTCCGACCGGCCCTTCGGGGTTTGTGCGCCGGGCGGGGTGGGGCGCCGGGCGGGGGTGGGCGGTGGGGGTCGGCCGGCCACGTTCAGATGACAGAGTTTGATATCTGTTATCTGAACTCTGTCATCTGAACTCTGCTTGCTGTTATCCGTCAGCTGTCTGCTGCCACCTGTCGACTACTGTCCGTCGGCTGCCGCCTGACAGCTGTCGGCCGTTCGCGGTCAGCCCCGGCGGGCGCGGCGGATGGCGGAGGTGACGACCGGCGGCAGCAGGTCCCGGGCGGCGCGCTTGGCGACGTTGGCCGGGCGACGCGCCTCGGCGGCGCGGGCGCGGCGGGCGGCGAGGTCGAGCGCGACCTCGTCCTGGGCGATCCCGATCGCCTGACGGCCCTCCTCCGCCGAGCGCGTGGCGGCCGCGGAGGCCAGTCGCTTCTGGTGGCGCGAGGGGCGGAACGGCCGGATCCCCTCGGAGTCGCCGGTCATCCGCAGCAGCTGCTGCCCGTTGAGGGTCTCGGCGCTCAGGTGACAGCCCGCCGCGAGGTCCACCCGGTCGAGCAGCTCGCGCTGGAACGGCTCCGGGTCGCCCCAGGTGCCGTAGAACTTGCACTCGGTGAGCAGGATCGGCTTGAGGCCGTGATTGAACACCGCCTCCCAGGTCGCGGCGGCGACGCCGGGGGTGTGCTGGGAGCGGTAGTCGTCCAGCACCACGACGCCCTTCGGCTGGAGCGCGATCCGGGCCACCTGGAGGTCGCCCACCACGTGCTCGTAGAGGTGCGAGGCGTCTATGTGGATGAACCGGAACGCCCCGGCCGGGATCCGCCCGCCCGCGAGCACGGAGGTCGGGGCCTGGATGATCTCCGGCAGCTCGTCGTGGAAGGACAGGTAGTTGGACTCGAAGGCCGAACGGGTCAGGGTCTTCCGGTAGGAGACGGCCATCTCCTCGGAGTTCTCGTTGTCGGGCGCGTCCGAGTCGAAGAGGTCACAGACGGTGAACGTCTCGCCGGGCTGGAGGTGCTCGCCGATCACGATGGCGCTACGACCCAGGTAGGCACCCATCTCCAGCAGGTCGCCGGTGACGCCCTTCTTCTCCTGCCGCCCCAGGAACCAGTCGAAGGAGTGCCGGTCGTGGTCCCAGAACCACCCCGGGACGTCTTCCAACGCGGCCGGCTCGACGGGCTGCTGCGACCCGCCCTTCAATGCTGTGTCGGTCACGGGATGCTCCTTACCGGTACGGATGACCTGCGGATTCTGAGCCTCGCCTTGGCGCGGTGGCGGCCCTTCCGGCCACAGGGACGCGCCGGCTCGCCGGCCGTGCGCGAGTCGACCCTCCACCGACAGTAGGCCCCACCGCGGAGTTCGCTGCAATCTACAGCGGCTCTCCGGGCGCTGAGGAGAGCCTGACCGGATCAATTGCCGAACCTGTCGCCTCGCGGCCGGAGATGATCACGGCCGGGCGACTGGCGTACATCTATTCTGTGCCACCGACTGCGCCGTGTCACCAGTCCGAGGAATGATCTTCGTCGCGGTTTCCGCACCTACGGTGGTGGCAGGCGGCCCGACCGGAGGGCCCGGACGTGGGGAGCGGATCGACATGGCGGCAGCGCGGCAGAAACAGACGGACAGTCAGACCTCCGTCCTGACAGCGGAGTTGGTGGCGATGATGGCCGAGGACGGCGCCCACGCCCGGCTGGCGAACAGTCCGGACCTGGCCGAACAGGCCGTCTGGCGCCGGCTCACCGCCCGGCACGGCGACCGGCTCGCGGAGATGATGGCCGAGCACGGCTGGCCGACCGAGCAGCGCGTCGGCGCCGACGCGGCCCGGGCGGCCTGGCTGGTGGCGCAGCACGCGGACCGCCAACTCGATGTCCAGCGACGGGCGGTGGCACTGATGACGGAGGCCGTGGCGAGCGGCGCGGCGAGCGCCCGGGATCTGGCGTTCCTGCAGGACCGGCTGGCCGTCAACGAGGGGCGCGAGCAGCGTTACGGCACCCAGATCGGCGCGGTGGCCGACGGCCGTCCGGTGCCGTGGCCGTGCGAGGACCCGGAGCGGCTGGACGAGCGCCGCGCGGAGGTCGGGATCGAACCGTTCGACGAGTACACCGCGCGGTTCGCCCCGAGGTAACCGTCCGGCCCACCCGACCGGATTGGCTCTTGCGCGCGGCGGCTCGGCCGCCTTGACTGACCTTTGACCAGCGCTGTTAGTTAAGTGGCTGACCAGCTGAGAGGACGATCTGTGCAGGAGTACGCGGAGTACGGCGACCAGTACATCGACGGCGCCTGGCGGCCCTCCGGGGACTCCGGGTCGATCACCGTCCTGAACCCGGCCACCGAGCAGGTGCTCGCCACCGTGCCGGCGGGCGGGGCGGCCGACGTCGACGCCGCGGTGGCGGCGGCCCGCCGGGCGGCCCGGGGGTGGGCTGTCACCACCCGCGAGGAGCGGCTGACGCTGCTGACCCGGCTGCGGGACGGGATCGCCGCCGCCCAGGGGGAGATCACCTCGGCCGTGGTCGCCGAGCTGGGTGCCCCGGTCGGCTTCGCCGGGGCCGTGCACGCCGGGCTGCCGCTGGCCGTGGCCACCTCCTGTCTGACCCTGCTCGCGGAGCACTCCTTCGAGGAGCGGATCGGCAACTCGGTGGTGCTCGCCGAGCCGGCCGGGGTGGTCGCGGCGATCACGCCGTGGAACTACCCGCTGCACCAGATCGTGGCCAAGGTCGTCCCGGCGCTGGCGGCCGGCTGCCCGGTGGTCCTCAAGCCGGCCGAGGACACCCCGCTGGTGGCCCGGCTGTTCGCCCGCCTGGTGCACGAAGCCGGCTTCCCCGCCGGGGTGTTCAACCTGGTGACCGGCACCGGCGCGGTGGCGGGTGCGGCGCTCGCGGCGCACCCGGAGGTGGACGTGGTGTCGTTCACCGGGTCCACCGCGGTCGGCCGACAGGTCGCCGAGACCGCCGGGCGCGGGCTGAAGCGGGTCGCCCTGGAGCTGGGCGGCAAGTCCGCCAACGTGGTGCTGCCGGGCGCCGACCTGGTCCACGCGGTCAACGTGAACGTCGCCAACGTCTTCGCCAACTCGGGCCAGACCTGCAGCGCCTGGACCCGGCTGCTGGTCCACCAGGACCAGTACGAGGAGGCGGTCGCGATCGCGGCCAAGGCCGCCGAGAAGTACGTCCCGGGCGACCCGACCGACCCGCAGACCCGGATCGGCCCGCTGGTCAACGCCAAGCAGCTGGACCGGGTGCGCGGCTACCTGGACAACGCGGTGGCCGAGGGCGCCCGGCTGGTGGTCGGCGGCCCGGAGCCGCTGCCCGAGCTGCCGGCCGGCTTCTACGTCCGTCCCACCGTGCTCGCCGACGTCACCCCGGAGATGACGGTGGCCCAAGAGGAGATCTTCGGCCCGGTGCTGTCGATCCTCCCCTATCGGGACGAGGAGCACGCCGCCGAGATCGCCAACGGCACGGTCTACGGCCTGGCGGGCGGCGTCTGGGCCGCGGACACCGACACCGCCGCCGGCTTCGCCCGCCGACTCGACACCGGCCAGGTCGACTTGAACGGCGGCCGGTTCAACCCGATGGCGCCGTTCGGCGGTTACAAGAGCTCCGGCCTCGGCCGTGAACTGGGCCGGCACGGTCTGGAGGAGTTCCTGCAGTACAAGTCGCTGCAGTACTGACCAGGTTGGACCGGAACCACATCGACCGGGTGGGCCCGGGACCGCACCGAGCGGCCTGGGCCGGGGCTGCCGAACGGGATTCGGCAGCCCCGGACCGGGTCAGACCAGGTCGACGCCCGGGTAGAGCGGGAACGGCGCGAGCAGGTCGGCGGCGCGCTTGGCGACGCCGTCGCGCAGGGACTCGTCGAGGACGTAATTCGCCTTGGACGGGCTGCCGTTGGCCCCGGCGACGGGGGCGGTGGCGCGCAGCACGGTGTCGATCAGGGCGGCGATCTCGTCCATCTCGGCGACGCCCAGGCCGCGGGTGGTCAGGGCCGGGGTGCCCAGGCGCACGCCCGAGGTGTACCAGGCGCCGTTCGGGTCCAGCGGCACGGAGTTGCGGTTGGTGACGATGCCCGACTCCAGCAGCGCCGCCTCGGCCTGGCGGCCCGTCAGGCCGTAGCCGGAGACGTCGGCGAGCACCAGGTGGTTGTCGGTGCCGCCGGTGACCAGCTTGCCGCCGCGGCGCAGCAGGCCCTCGGCGAGTGCCTGGGCGTTGTCGACCACCGCGCGGGCGTAGGCCCGGAACTCGGGGCGGCGGGCCTCGGCGAGGGCGACGGCCTTGGCGGCCATGACGTGCGAGAGCGGGCCGCCGAGCACCAACGGGCAGCCGCGGTCGACGTGTTCGGCCAGCTCGGCGGTGCTGAGCACCATGCCGCCGCGCGGGCCACGCAGGGACTTGTGGGTGGTCGTGGTGACGATGTGGGCGTGCGGCACCGGGTCGTGGTCGCCGGTGAGCACCTTGCCCGCGACCAGGCCGGCGAAGTGCGCCATGTCGACCATCAGGGTCGCACCGACCTCGTCCGCGATCTCGCGCATCTTGCGGAAGTTCACCAGCCGCGGGTAGGCCGAGTAGCCGGCCACCAGGATCAGCGGGCGGAACTCGCGGGCGGTCTCGCGCAGCGCATCGTAGTCGATCAGGCCGGTGGCCGGGTCGGTGCCGTAGCTGCGCTGCTCGAACATCTTGCCCGAGATGTTGGGCCGGAAGCCGTGGGTGAGGTGGCCGCCGGTGTCCAGGGACATGCCGAGCATGCGCTGGTTGCCGAGCTCCTGGCGCAGCTCGGCCCAGTCCTGCTCGGTGAGGTCGTTGACGTTGCGCACCTTGGCCCGCTCCAGGGCCGGGCTCTCGACCCGCTGGGAGAGGACGGCCCAGAAGGCGGTGAGGTTGGCGTCGATGCCGGAGTGCGGCTGGACGTAGGCGTGTTCGGCGCCGAACAGCTCGCGGGCGTGCTCGGCGGCGATGGCCTCGACGGTGTCGACGTTGCGGCAGCCGGCGTAGAAGCGGCGGCCGACGGTGCCCTCGGCGTACTTGTCGCTGAGCCAGTTGCCCATGGCGAGCAGGACGGCCGGGGAGGCGTAGTTCTCACTGGCGATCAGCTTGAGCGAGGCGCGCTGATCCGCCAGCTCCTGGCCGATGGCGGCGGCGATCCGCGGTTCGACGCCGGCCACGACGTCCAGGGCGCTGCGGAAGGCGGTGTCGGCCGCGGGGGCGGCGGCGGTGTGGGGCGTCTGCTCGGGCTGGGCCATGGCGGTCTCCTGGCGGGGATGCGGGCGGCCCAGGCGCTCGGCAACTCGACGTGCGGCTCCACGTCGACGTGAGGATTCACGGGACCGCTTCCCGATGGTCGATTCCATCCCTACGCGCCAGTCGCGGTCCAGCGGGATCGTATCAACATCACGGAGGCGGCGGCGGAGGTCTCAGAATGCGGAACGGCCGGTCCATCTCGGGCCGCACATGTCCGCTCTTCTGCTCGTTCTTCTGCAACGCCCGTGCTGCGACGAAATGAAGCCGCCGCAATTCCCGAAACAGTCCGGAAGAATTCCTCCTGTGCGGCGCCAGGGGCGCAGCCGGAACGGGCCTGCGCGAGGGGTTGGCACGATCAGGGGTGGGACGGCCATGATCGAAACGTGTCAGGTTCGACCAGAGAGGACTAGCGCTATGTCCGACATCAATCACCCGGCAGTCGATGAGGAGCTCGTCGCGGCGGCCCAGGCGGTGGCCGAGCGGTACACGCGGGGCGACAACCACAGCGTCGCGGCGGCCGGGCGCAATGCCGACGGGCGGATCGTCACGGCCGTGAACGTCTACCACTTCACCGGCGGCCCGTGTGCGGAGCTGGTGCTCATCGGGGCGGCGGCCGGGCAGGGGGCGTACGACCTGACCACGGTGGTGGCGGTCGGCGACCAGGGGCGCGGGGTCGTGCCGCCGTGCGGGCGCTGCCGTCAGGTGCTGCTGGACTACTTCCCCAAGGCGGGGGTCATCGTCGAACGGGACGGGCGACTGCACACCCTGCCGGTGCTGGAGCTGCTGCCGGAGGCGTACATCTGGGCCGACCACCAGGACGACTGAGCCGGAGTGACTGAGCCGGAGTGACTGGGCCGAGGTGGCTGGGCCGAGGTGGCCGGGCCGAGGTGGCCGGGCCGAGGTGGCCGGGCCGAGGTGGCTGGGCCGGTGGCTGAGCCGGGGTAACTAGTACTGTGACCGCACAGGTCCACCGGGTTGGCGGTCGTGGCGGTTGGATGTGCGGCGACGTCCGATCCGATCGCTGGAGGCCCGGTGGCCGAGCCTGTCCGTGTACGCAGACTGACCGGCCAGGAGGGGCAGAAGCTTCAGCAGACCGTGCGCCGGGGCAGCACGAGTTCGGTGCGCTACCGGCGCGCGATGATGCTGCTCGCCTCGGCGGGCGGGAACCGTGCGCCGGTGATCGCCCAGCTGGTTCAGGCCGACGAGGACACCGTGCGCGATGTGATCCACCGCTTCAACGAGATCGGCCTGGCCTGCCTGGGCCCTCAGTGAGCGGGAGGCCGTCCCCGCCTACTCAGCCCTGAGGACGAGGACTTCGTCATCCGGACGGCCACCACCCGCCCCACCAGGCTCGGCCAACCCTTCACCGCTGGTCGATCCGCAAACTCGCCGCCTACCTGCGGAAAGTGCACGGGCGTGTCATCCGCATCAGCCGTGAAGCCTTACGGTGCCTGCTCCGGCGCCGCGGCATCACCTTCCAGCGCACCAAGACCTGGAGGGAGTCACCCGACCCTGATCGCGACGCCAAGCTCGACCGGATCGAGCGCGTTCTGGAACGCTTCCCGGACCGGGTCTTCGCCTTCGACGAGTTCGGGCCCCTGGAGATCCGGCCCACCGCGGGCTCCTGCTGGGCGAAGAAGAACAAGGTCGAGCTGTGCTTCACCCCGACCTACGCTTCCTGGGCCAATCCGATCGAGGCCCACTTCGGCCCGCTGCGGCAGTTCACACTCGCCAACTCCCACCACCGCAGCCACCCCGCGCAAACCCAGGCACTGGACCGCTACCTGCGCTGGCGCAACACCAACGCCCGCCACCCCGACGTACTCACCGCCCAACTCAAGGAACGCGCCCGCGTCCGCAGCGAAAAGGGCATCCGCTGGGGCGGACACCCCCTCAACACCGCGGCCTGACCAACCGCGAACAGCAGCCCCCGAACGCCGACGGGGGCAAGCTCAGGAGAAGGACAGCGACAGAAGGATGACTCAGGAGGCGAACGCCTCGATCTCCCCCGCAAAGACGATGATCTGGTCGATGAGGCTCCGCCGCAGATGGACGACATCCGTTCCCGCCAGGCGGGGGCCTCCATCAGGCGTGGTGAAGACCCACTGGTACCGGGCCCACTCGTCAGGCATGTCCACCGCCGAGCAGCGCACCATCGTGCCGGTCCCCGCCGGGTGGCGCCGGATGTCCAGCACGAACCGCTCGACCGCCGCGATTCCTTCGCTGCGACCCAACGGCCCCCAGAAGACCACGTCTGAGGTCAGAGCCTGGGGGAGCAGGGCAGTCACATAGCTGTCGTCCGAGGCGTTGAACGCGGAGATGAACGTGTCGATCGCGGAGCGTGCAATCTCTTCCTGCATACCCCAGTAATACCAGCCGTTTCGCGTGCGCTCGTCCCACGAGCCGCCTTCCGGTCACGGTGAACCATCCCGGTCACAGCACTAGGCAGGATGGCGATGCGCCGCCTTCGCCCGTGGTTCTCCTGCGCGAGGTTCGGCTGCGCGAGCACGGCTCAAGGCGTTAGCGTGCTGGCGATGTGACATCGCCAGCACGCGGCCCTGGAGCTGCGGAAATCACCACCGGAGGGGGCACATTGTCGGACGACCTGCTCATCGCGAAGATCAATCACGGCTTCGACCACCTCGACGCCGACGGGGACGGTCTGCTCACCGAACGGGACCACGTGCTGATGGGCCACTCGGTGGCCCGCTCGCTCGGCCATCAGGAGGGCTCGGAGGCCGAGGCCGTCATCGTCCGCGCCTACCTGACGATCTGGCACGACCTGCACCTCGCCGGAAAGCCCACCGGGACGGAGACGATCACGCGCGAGCAGTTCATCGCCTCGACCGGCGCGCTCGCCGACGACCCGGAGGCCGCCCGGGAGATCCTGGGCGCGCTCGCCGAGGCTTTCCTCGCCGTGGCCGACGCCGACCGCAGCGGGACAGTGGACGCCGGCGAGTTCTTCGTCTTCCAGCGCGGCCACTTCGCCGGGCTCTGCCGGGACGACGCCGACGAGGCCTTCCGCCACCTCGACCTCGACGGGGACGGAACGCTGTCGGCGGCCGAGTTCACCAGCGCGATCCTCGAGTTCTGGACCAGCCGCGACCCGGAGGCGCCGGGGAACTGGTGGACGGGGAAGCCGCCGTACGCGCCGGGGCCCTGCTCGGAGCCGTGGCCACCGGTCGACTGATCCGGCGTTTCGGCCTCGGACCGGTCCCCCGCGGCGGTGTCGATCAGCGCGGGGAGACCGTCGGTGCCCAGCACCGCGGGAACGTCGTCCTCACCTACGCGCGGACGTCGCCTTCGACGGACGCCCCGGCCGCCGGCTGACGCTCACCACCAGGCAGACGCCGGCCACCACGATCGCCCCGCCCGCCAGGGTCGGCCCGGTCAGCGGCTCTGCCAACACCAGCCAGCCCAGCAGTACGGCGACCACCGGGTTCACGTACGCGTAGGTGGCGACCAGGGTCAGCGGGGCCGAGCGCAGCAGCCAGGCGTACGCGGTGAAGGCGAGCAGCGAACCGAACAGCACCAGGTAGACGAGGGCCAGCCAGGACCGGCCGGAGACCGCCGAGAGGTCGAACCCGCGCTGCTCACCACGGACCAGTCCGATCAGCAGATCGCAGAAGCCGCCGGCCAGCATCTGGTACGCGCTCGCCGCGAGCACGTTGCCCGGCATCGGGATCTTCTTGCTCGCGAACGAGCCGGTCGCCCAGGTCAGCGTGGCGCAGATGATCAGGATCACGCCCAACGGCTCGACGGACCCGCCGATCGCGGGGGCGGACAGCACGCCGAGACCGACCAGGCCGAGCAGCACCCCGACGAGCTCGGCCCGCTTCGGACGCTCGCCACCGCCGAAGGCCGTCAGCACCACCATCCACAGCGGGACGGCGGCCACCAGCAGGGCAGCCAGGCCGGAGGGGACGGAGGTCTCGCCCAGCACTACCAGGCCGTTGCCCCCGGTCAGCAGCAGCACGCCGACCAGGGCGGCGGAGGCCAGCTGGCGCCCGCTCACCCGCAGGCCGGCCGGGCCCTGGCGGACCAGCAGGTAGCCAACCAGCAGCAGGCCGGCGGTGAGGAAGCGGGCGGCGGCGGAGAGGAAGGAGGGCATCGTCTCCACAGCGATCCGGATCGCCAGGTAGGTCGAGCCCCAGACGACGTAGACCACTCCGAGAGCCAGCCAGACGGCGCCGCCGAGGCGGGCGGTCCGCTTGGCGGGGGTGTCGGGGGCGGCGGGGGTGGCGGGGGTGGCGGGGGTGCTGCCGGGGGTGGTTGCCGGCTGGGAGGAGGCGGGCGATGTCATGTGTGTCCCCCTTGGACGCTGCTGGCCGAACATCCGACATGACAGCGCATGAGGGGCCCGCTGCGCCAGTGGGTATCACGGACCGGTCAGCAGGACGTACCGTGGGCGCTCCCCCAGCAAGGAGGTCGAACCCGTGTCCGCGTCCGAGGAGGCCCCGCCGGCCGAGGAGGCCCTGCCGTTCTTCGTGTACGGCACGCTGCGCAGCGACGGCCGCAACCACGCCGTCCACCTGGCCGGGCGCTGTGCCGAGATCCGTCCGGCGGTGCTGGACGGCGCGGCGCTGCACGCGGGCCCGGGGTTCCCGTACGCGGTGCCCGACCCGACGCCCGGGCGGCGGGTCGTGGGCGAGCTGATCACCGTGCGGCCCGGCGCGTATGCCGGGGCGCTCGCGACGCTGGACGAGTTGGAGGAGTGCCGGACGGACGGGACGGGGCTGTACGTACGACGGCGGCTGACGGTGCGGACGGCGGCGGGCGAGCTGCGGAAGGCCTGGGTGTACCTCGCCGGGCCGGCCGCCGAGGCGCGGCTGCGGGCGCGGCCGGCCCTGATCGGTTCGGGGGACTGGGCGGACAGGTGAGGGGGCGGGGGCCAGCAAGCGGGCGGGCGACGGCTCGCGGCGGGATGGTCTGCGGCTGACGGCTGACAACTTTCAACGAACAGCTTTCAGCGGACAGATTTCAGCGTTCAGAATCTGAAATCTGTTAGCTGAAATCCGTTCGCCGCCAGCCGTCACCCCCGGCCGCGACCTCGCCGCAGACCGGCCGCAAACGGCCAGGTAGGCTGCCCCGGCTGGTGAGATCCACTACGCGCTGGCCCGCCGAACGACGAGGAGCCACCCGGTGCCCGAGCTGCCCCATCCGATCACCGTCGTCGGGATCGGGGCCGACGGCTGGCCCGGTCTGGCCGCCACCTCCCGCGCCGCACTGCAGTCCGCCGAGGTGGTCATCGGCGGCGCCCGGCAGCTGGAGCTGCTCCCCCACGATGCGGTCACCGCCGAGCGCGTCCCGTGGCCGTCCCCGCTGCGCCCGGCCGTCCCCGGACTGCTCGCCGCCCACGCCGACCGCCGCGTCGCCGTCCTGGCCAGCGGCGACCCGATGTTCTACGGCATCGGCCGCACCCTCGCCGAGACCGTCGGAGCCGAGCGGCTGCGCGTGCTGCCGCACCCCTCCTCCGTCTCCTACGCCTGCGCCCGGCTCAACTGGCCACTGGAGGCCACCGAGGTGATCAGCCTGGTCGGCCGCCCGCTGGACACCCTCGCGCTCGCCCTCCACCCGGGCCGCCGTCTGCTGGTGCTCAGCGCCGACGCCGCCACCCCGGCCGCCGTCGCCGCGCTGCTCACCGAGCGCGGGTACGGCACCGCCCACCTGAGCGTCCTCGAACAGCTCGGCTCCCCCGCCGAGCGCCGGCTCGACGGCCCCGCCGACGGCTGGCCGCACCCGGCCGGCGACCCGCTGAACGTCATCGCGGTCGAACTCGGCGACGGCCCCCGCAGCTCCCTCGTCCCCGGCCTGCCCGACGCCGCGTACGAGAGCGACGGCCAGCTCACCAAGCGGCACGTGCGCGCCGCCACCCTCGCCACACTCGCCCCGTCCCCCGGCGAACTGCTCTGGGACGTCGGCGGCGGCTCCGGCTCGATCGCCGTGGAGTGGCTGCGCGCCCACCGCGACTGTCAGGCCGTCAGCATCGAACGCGACGCCGTCCGGGCCGAGCGCATCGCCCGCAACGCCGCCGCGCTGGGCGTCCCCCGGCTGCGCGTGGTGACCGGCCCCGCCCCGGCCGCGCTCGCCGAACTCCCCGCCCCCGACGCCGTGTTCATCGGTGGCGGCCTCACCGCGCCCGGCCTGCTGGACAGCTGCTGGGCCGCGCTGCGCCCCGGCGGCCGGCTGGTCGCCAACACCGTGACCCTGGAGTCCGAGGCGCTGCTCACCGAGTGGTACCGGCGCCACGGCGGGGAGCTCGTCAAACTCGCTGTCGCCCACGCTGTCCCGGTGGGCGGCTTCACCGGGTGGCGGCAGGCCATGCCGGTCACCCAGTGGTCCGCCGTCAAGCCCAACCCCCTTCAGGAGGACGCCTCGTGACCGTCTACTTCATCGGAGCCGGCCCGGGCGCCGCCGACCTGATCACCCTGCGCGGCCAGCGCATCCTGGCCCGTGCCGAGGTCTGCCTCTACGCCGGCAGCCTGGTCCCGCGCGAGCTGCTGGACGAGTGCCCGCCCGGTGCCCGGCTGACCGACACCGCACAGCTCAACCTGGACCAGATCATCGCCGAGCTGGTCGGCGCGCACCGGGCCGGCCAGGATGTGGCCCGGCTGCACTCCGGCGACCCGTCCGTCTTCTCGGCCGTCGCCGAGCAGATGCGCCGCCTGGACGCGGCCGGCGTCCCGTACGAGGTGGTCCCCGGCGTGCCCGCCTTCGCCGCCGCCGCGGCCGCGCTGAAGCGGGAGTTGACCGTACCGACCGTCGGCCAGACCGTGATCCTCACCCGGATCGCCAAGCGCGCCACCCCCATGCCCGAGGGCGAGGACCTCGCCACCCTGGGCCGCAGCGGCGCCCTGCTGGTGCTGCACCTGGCCGCCGGGTACGTGGACGACGTGGTCGAGCAGTTGCTCCCCCACTACGGCGCCGACTGCCCGACCGCGGTGGTCGCGATGGCCAGCCGCCCCGACGAGCTGGTGCTGCGCGGCACGCTCGCCGACATCGCCGAGCAGGTCAAGGCGGCGGGCGTGGTCCGCACCGCCGTCATCATCGTCGGCCGGACGCTCGCCGCCGAGCAGTTCCGTGACAGCCACCTCTACTCGGCGGACCGCGAGCGCCCGCACGAGCCCTGCGGCGCATGATCCGGCACGTCCTGATCCTCGGCGGGACCACCGAGGGCCGGGCGCTGGCCGCCGCCCTCGTCCCGTCCGCGCGCAGGGTCACCAGCTCATTGGCCGGCCGGGTCGCCCAACCCCGGCTGCCCGCCGGGGAGGTGCGGATCGGCGGCTTCGGCGGCCCGGACGGACTGACCGCCTGGCTGCGCGTCGAAGGGGTGGACGCCGTGGTCGACGCCACCCACCCCTTCGCCGCCGGGATCTCGGGCAATGCCGCCCTCGCGGCGGCGGCCACCGGCGTGCCGCTGCTGGTACTGCGCCGCCCCGGCTTCACGCCCGTCGACGGCGATCGCTGGCACCCCGTCAACTCACTCGCGGCGGCCGCCGAACTGCTGCCGGGCCTCGGGCAGCGTGTCTTCCTCACCAGCGGCCGCCAGGGCATCGGCGCCTTCGCCCACCTCGACGGGATCCACTTCCTCGCCCGGTCGGTGGACCCGCCCGAGCCGCCGCTACCGCCCTCGCTCGAAGTCCTGCTGGACCGCGGCCCGTTCACCCTCGACGGCGAGCGGGCTCTGCTGCGCCAGCACCGCATCGACGTCCTGGTCACCAAGGACAGCGGCGGCGCCGCGACCGCGCCAAAACTCACCGCCGCACGCGAACTCGGCCTGCCCGTGGTCGTGGTGGTACGCCCGCCGGTGCCGGAGGGCGTACCGGTCGCCCGGGACGTCGAGGGGGCGCTGCACTGGCTGGAACAGCTCGACTCCGGCTCGGCGCCCACGCCGGTGTCCAGCGAGTGAAATTGCCGGGTGGCCCGACCGGCCACCCGGCACGATGGCCCGATGAGCGATGACCAGCGCGCCACCACCCTGCGTACCGCCGACGAACGGGCCACCCTGACCAGCTTCCTGGACCACCAGCGCGACACCCTCGCGATGAAATGCGCCGGCCTCAGCACCGAACAGCTGCGCACCCGCGTGCTGGAACCCTCCGGGCTCTCGCTGCTCGGGCTCGTCCGCCACCTCGCCGAGGTGGAGCGCAGCTGGTTCCGCAACGTCCTCGACGACGAGGCCAGGCACGGTTTCTGGAAGCACCCCGACGGCACCTTCGCCGAGTTCGACGTCGAGACCGCCGACCCGGAGGAGGCCTTCGCGATCTGGCGCCGGGAGTGCGACCACGCCCGGGAACTCGTCGCCGCCGCGGAGTCGTTGGACGTCCTGGGCCACTACGGCGAGGAGGTCTTCTCGCTGCGCTGGATCCTCACCCACATGATCGAGGAGTACGCCCGCCACAACGGCCACGCCGACCTCCTGCGCGAGCACCTCGACGGCTCCACCGGCGAGTAGCGCACCGAAGCCGGAGCGGGAGCGGGTGGGCCACTACCTGAACACCGGGTTGGACGTCGCCGCGCTGCTGGCCGACCTCAGCGGGTGAGGCCGGCCTGTGCGATGGCGATCTGTCAGATGTCGCGGAAGGTCTCGATCTGGGCGCCGATCGAGTTGAGGCGCTCGGCGAGGTCCTCGTAACCGCGGTTGATGACGTAGACGTTGCGCAGGACGGAGGTGCCCTGGGCGGCGAGCATCGCCAGCAGGATGACCACGGCCGGGCGCAGCGCGGGCGGGCACATCATCTCGGCGGCGCGCCAGCGGGTGGGGCCCTGGACCAGCACGCGGTGCGGGTCGAGGAGCTTGACGTCCGCGCCGAGCCGGGTCAGCTCGGTGAGGTAGATCGCGCGGTTGTCGTAGACCCAGTCGTGGATCATCGTGGTGCCGTGCGCGGCCGCGGCGATGGCGGCGAAGAACGGCACGTTGTCGATGTTGATGCCGGGGAACGGCATCGGGTGGATGGTGTCGATCGGCGCGGTCAGTTTGGACGGGCGCACGGTGAGGTCGACCAGGCGGGTGTGGCCGTTGTGGGCCGGGTACTCGGGGGTCCGGTCGTAGTCGAGGCCCATGCCCTCCAGCACCGCGAGCTCGATCTCCAGGAACTCGATCGGCACCCGGCGGATCGTCAGCTCGGAGGAGGTGACCACGGCGGCGGCGAGCAGGCTCATCGCCTCCACCGGGTCCTCGGCCGGGGTGTAGTCGACGTCGCAGGTGATCTGCGGGACGCCGTGGACGGTGAGGGTGGTGGTGCCGATGCCCTCGATCTTGACGCCCAGCTCCTCCAGGAAGAAGCAGAGGTCCTGGACCATGTAGTTGGGCGAGGCGTTGCGGATGACGCTCACGCCGTCGTGCCGCGCGGCGGCCAGCAGGGCGTTCTCGGTGACGGTGTCACCGCGCTCGGTCAGCACGATCGGGCGGTCCAGCGGGACGCCGGGCTCGACCGAGGCGTGGTAGGCGCCGCCGGTGGTGGCGACCTCCAGGCCGAAGCGGCGCAGCGCGGTCAGGTGCGGCTGGACGGTGCGGGTGCCGAGGTCGCAGCCGCCCGCGTACGGGATGGCGAAGCGCTCGGCGCGGTGCATCAGCGGGCCGAGGAACATCAGCACGCTGCGGGTGCGGCGGGCGGCCTCGACGTCCATCGCGGCGAGGTCGAGCTCGGCCGGCGGGGTGAGTTCGAGGTCGCGGCCCTCGTTGATCCAGCGGCTCTTGACGCCGATGCTGGTGAGCACCTCAAGGATGCGGTAGACCTCTTCGATCCGGGCGACGCTGCGGATCGTGGTGCGGCCGGTGGTCAGCAGCGAGGCGCAGAGGATCGCCACGCAGGCGTTCTTGCTGCTGCGGACGTCGATCGCGCCGGAGAGCCGGGTGCCGCCGGTGACCCGCAGGTGCATCGGGCCGGAGTAGCCGAGGGAGACGATCTCGCTGTTGAGGGCATCGCCGATGCGCGCGATCATCTCAAGGCTGACGTTCTGCTTGCCCTGTTCGATGCGGTTGACCGCGCTCTGGCTGGTGCCGAGCGCCTCTCCGAGCTGCGCCTGGGACCAGCCGCGATGCTGGCGCGCGGTACGGATGAGGGTGCCGATACGGGTGAGGTAGTCGCCTGTCACTCGGCAGACCATATCTCATGGTTGAGATCGCGACAGAATCAAGGTTGGGCGTGACGCTACTTTTGTCCGTTTCTCTCCTCGCATGAGTGTCAGATCTTCACATCACCGCGCGAAATTGCTGAACTTCTGCTGCGCCGACGCTGCGCTCAACTCGACGCCGTTCAGGGCCCGAACGGTTCCGCCCGGCCGACGATGGTGCCCGCGCGGTCGATGCAGATGACGTCCACCGCGACCGATGAGCCCCGCAGCACGTCCAGAGCCGTCGCCCGGGCCGCCTCGGCGACCAGGTCCCCGAGCGGCACCCCCGCCGCCCGGCACAGCTGCACCGCCTCCAGCCCGGTATTGGCCGCCGCCACCGCCTCGGCCAGTGCCTCGTCCGCCCCACCACGCCGGGCCAGTTCGGCCAGGTAGCCCTTGTCCACCTGGGAGCGCGCCGAGTGCAGGTCCAGGTGGCCGTAGGCGAGCTTGGACAGCTTGGCGAAGCCGCCCGCGATGGTCAGCCGGGGCACCGGGTGGCGCTTGAGGTACTTGAGGACGGCCCCGGCGAAGTCGCCCATGTCGAGCAGCGCGTCCTCGGGCAGTCCGTGCACCGCGACGGCGACCTTCTCCGACGTCGAACCGGTGCAGCCCGCCACGTGGGTGCGCCCGGCCGCCCGGGCCACGTCCACGCCGCGCCGGATCGAGTCGATCCAGGCCGAGCAGGAGTAGGGGACGACGATCCCGGTGGTGCCGAGGATGGACAGGCCGCCGAGGATGCCCAGGCGCGGGTTCCAGGTCGAGCGGGCGATCTCCTCACCGTGGTCGACGGAGACCTCGACCACCACGTCCCCGCTGCCGCCGTGCGCCGCCGCCACCTCTGCCACGGCGTCCCGGATCATCTGCCGGGGCACCGGGTTGATCGCGGGCTCGCCGACCGGCAGCGGCAGGCCCGCCTTGGTGACCGTCCCGACCCCGGGACCGGCCCGGAACACCACTCCGGCGCCGGGTTCGCCGGCCCGTACGGTCGCGCGGATCAACGCGCCGTGGGTGACGTCGGGGTCGTCGCCGGCGTCCTTGACCACCCCGGCCATGGCGCTGACCGGCCCGGCTCCCGACCCGGTCAGCGCCTCGGTTCCCGACCTGGTCAGGTCCCCGGAGCCCGACCCGGTCAGCTCCTCGGCGGCGAGGGCGAAGGCGGGTTGGTGACCCTTGGGGAGGGTGATGGTCACCGGGTCCGGGAACTCGCCGGTGAGCAGCGCGGTGTAGGCGGCCTTGGTGGCGGCGGTGGCGCAGGCGCCCGTCGTCCAGCCGTGGCGCAGACCGCTGCTCTTCAGCTGACCGGCCCGGCCTCCCGCCCCGGCTCCCGCTGCGGCCACCTGCGCCTCACTTCCGAACGTCCGAGCGTCGGACCGCGCTCGCGCGCCGTCCCGCTTGCCTCGGCGGCCGCACCCGGCCGTCGCCGCCGATTTTCCCCCATCCGTCCCGCGCCGCCCCGACCGGGGTGGCGGTCCGCGCCCGGACCGGGCCACCGCGCGCGAGCTGCGGAGGCGGTGCTGCCCCGCGTTCCCGAAGAGTTCTCCGCACGGGGCTAACACCCGGGGCCTACCCGTGGGTAATCTGTCGCTCCGCCAGAAGTGCGGGTTCATGACACTCAGGCCCGGTGGACGGGGCGCTCGCCCGGCCGGGCCATCAGCATGTGGGGGTTTTTGTGGCAGGGATGAGACGTCGTACGTTCCTCACGGGTACGTCAGTGGCCGCCGCCTGGTCGGCCCTGTCTCTGGGCAGCGCCCAGTTCGCCTCGGCCGCGGCGCGCGATCAGGCGCTGGCGACCACGGCCGCGCGGGCGGTCAAGGTCACCGGCACCACCCTGGAGCAGGTGGCCACTCCGGTCGGCACCGACTCCTACAAGCGGCTGACGGCCGGGCCCGGCTGGCCGCTGGTGGTGCGCGGGGACCTCGCGGCGCCGGACGCCGGACGGGACGACCGCCGCACCGGGCTGGCCAGCTTCGTCCAGTTCAGCGATCTGCACCTGGTGGACACCGAGTCCCCGGTGCGATTCGAGTTCCTGGCCAAGAGCAACGGCAGTGCCTACCGGCCGCAGGAGGCCCTGAACGCCCGCGGGGTGTCGGCCCTCGTCGAGCGGGTCAACTCGCTCGACGGCGGCCCCTACACCGGCATGCCGTTCAGCATGGTGATGGCCACCGGTGACAACACCGACAACCACGAGCTGGCCGAGCTCGACTGGTACCTCACGGTCATGGGCGGCGGGCGGATGGCCCAGAACACCGGTGACCTCAGCCGCTACGAGGGCGTGCAGAACTCCGGCAACTCCGCCTTCTGGAACCCCGAACTCGCCTACAACGACAGCTACAAGGCGAAGGGCTTCCCGCAGATACCCGGCTTCCTCGCCGCCGCCGGCCGCCCCTTCGACGCACCGGGTCTGCGCACCCCCTGGTACACCACGGTCGGCAACCACGACGACAGCATCGAGGGCACGCTGCCGGACTTCGGGCTGCTGAACGACCTCTACACCGGCGAGTACAAGCTGGAGGGCTGCGACGACGCGACCGCGGCCCAGCTGATGGACTCGCTGCGCCGCGACCCGGCGGGCGCCGTGCTGCTGCTCGCCAAGCTCCTCGCCAGCGGCGAGGCGGTGCGCCGGGTGACCCCGGACGAGCGCCGGCACCCGTTCACGCTCAAGGAGTTCGCCGAGGCCCACCTCAACCCGGCCGTCACCGGCGCGGGTCCGTACGGGCACGGCTTCACCTCGGACATGGCGAGCAGCGGCAAGCTCTACTACACCTTCCGGATCTCGGAGAAGGTGGTCGGCATCAGCCTGGACACCACCAACCGGGCCGGGTTCGCCGACGGCTCTCTGGGCACCGCCCAACTGCGCTGGCTGGAGCAGCAGTTGAAGGCGCACAGCGGGCACTGGTACGACACCAACGGGAACCGGGTGACGGGCGGCAGCACCGACGACGTGATCCTGGTCTTCAGTCACCACACCAGCGGCTCGATGGGCAACCTGCTGCCGGACCCGCGCAACATCTTCGAGAAGCGGCACGACGGCAACGAACTGGTCGCCCTGCTGCAGCGCTACCCGAACGTGGTCGCGTGGGTGAACGGGCACACCCACATGAACAAGATCACGGCGCACGGCCACCCGGTGCCGGAGCGGGCGTTCTGGGAGATCAACACCGCCTCGCACATCGACTACCCGCAGCACGGGCGCATCATCGAGATCGCGGACAACGGGGACGGCACGCTCTCCCTGTTCACCACGCTGATCGAGTCCTCCGCGCCGTACGGGACGGACTTCGGCAGTACCTCGGACGCAAATCTCGCGGCGCTGTACCGCGAGCTGTCGTACAACGACCCCAACGGGAGGGTCTCGGCGCTGCTGGGCTCCGGGGAGGACCACAACACCGAGCTGCTGATCACCAAGCCGACTCGGTGACGCACGCGGCAGCAAGAGCTGACAGCTGACAGGTAAAGGCGAACAGAAGACAGATGACAGCTAGCAGATAACGAAATCTGTCAGCTGTCATCTGTCAGTCGTGCGTAGCAGGCGTCGGGCGCCGTCAGCGGCCCGCCGTCACGCCTCCGGGTACCGCCGAGGCGTCCAGACGACCTCCACGCCGCCGCCCCGCTCGACCGCCTGGGTCTGCGAGGAGCCGATCAGCAGGATCGTCCGCATGTCGACCAGCGCCGGGTCCAGCTCGCCCAGCCGCACGATCCGGATCCGCTCGGTCGGCCCGCCGACGTCGCGCGCCATCACCACCGGGGTCTCCGGCGCGCGGTACTCCAGCAGCAGGTCCCGGGCCAGGCCGACCTGGGTGGTGCGGGACTTCGAGCCCGGGTTGTACAGCGCGAGCACCAGGTCCGCCTCGGCGGCGGCGCGCAGCCGCTTCGCCACCGCCTCCCACGGCTTGAGCCGGTCCGACAGCGAGACCGTCGCGTAGTCGTGCCCCAGCGGGGCCCCCGCCCGGGAGGCGGCCGCGTGCGCGGCGGTCATCCCGGGGAGCACCCGCACCGGCACGTCCCGGTACGCCTCCTCGCAGGCGACCTCCAGCACCGCGGTGGCCATCGCGAAGACGCCCGGGTCGCCCGAGGAGACCACCGCGACCCGGTGCCCGCGCCGGGCGAGCTCCAGGGCGAACTCGGCGCGCTCCGACTCCACCTTGTTGTCCGAGCCGTGCCGCCGCTGCCCCGGCCGCTCCGGCACCCGGTCCAGGTAGGTGGTGTAGCCGACCAGGTCGGTGGCCTCGGCCAGCGCACCGCGCGCCTCGGGGGTGAGCCAGAGCGGCCCGGCCGGACCGGTGCCGACCACGGTCACGCTGCCCGTGCCGTCCGACAGCCGCACGGTGGGCTCCAGTGGCGCGACCTTGCTCGGCAGCACCGCCACCGAGAAGTACGGGACGGTCTCGGCGTCGACCTCCGCGAGCGGCGCGACGCGCTCCCCGGCCATGAAGGCGCGCTCGACGTACTGGGCGTCCTCGAGTCGCCCGGCCCGCTCCAGCGCCCGCCGGACGGTCGGGAAGGTGCGCCCCAGCTTCATGATCACGGCGGAGTCGGCGGCGGCGATCCGCGCCGTCAGCTCCTCCTCGGGCAGGGTGCCCGGGATGACGGTGAGCGTCTCCTCGGCCTCGGTCAGCGGCTGACCGAGCCGGGCCGCCGCCGCGCTGACCGAGGTCACGCCGGGCACCACCTCGGTCGGGTAGCGGTGTGCGAGCCGCTTGTGCATGTGCTGGTACGAGCCGTAGAACAGCGGGTCGCCCTCGGCGAGGACCACCACGTCGCGCCCGGCGTCCAGGTGGGCGGCCAGCCGGGCGGCGGCCTCCCCGTAGAACTCGTCCAGCGCGCCCCGGTAGCCGCCCGGGTGGTCGGTGGTCTCGACGGTGAGCGGGTAGACCAGCTTCTCCTCGATCTGACCACCCGTCAGGTAGCGCTCGGCGATCGAGCGCGCGATGGAACGGCCGTGCCGGGCGCTGTGGTACGCCACCACGTCGGCCTTGCCGATGAGTTCGGCGGCGCGGACGGTCACCAGCGAAGGGTCCCCCGGGCCGAGGCCGACGCCGTACAGTCGACCGACGGCGGTCTGATTCTCCGTCACTCTTCTTCGCTCGCAATCGCGTTGATGGCCGCTGCGGCGATCGCGCTGCCGCCGCGTCGACCACGCACCACCAGGTGCTCCAGGCCGGACGGGTGCTCGGCGAGGGCCTGCTTGGACTCGGCGGCGCCGATGAAGCCGACCGGGACGCCGATCACCGCGGCCGGACGGGGCGCACCCGCCTCGATCATCTCCAGCAGCCGGAACAGCGAGGTCGGCGCGTTGCCGACGGCGACCACCGCGCCCTCCAGCCGGGGCAGCCACAGCTCCATGGCGGCCGCGCTGCGGGTGTTGCCCATCTTCCGGGCGAGTTCGGGCACCGACGGGTCGGTGAGGGTGCAGATCACCTCGTTGTCGGCGGGCAGCCGCTTGCGGGTGACGCCGCTGGCGACCATGTTGACGTCGCAGAGGACGGGCGCACCGGCGTGCAGCGCCGCGCGCGCCGAGGCGACCACGCCGGGCGAGTACACCAGGTCCTCGACCAGGTCGACCATTCCGCAGGCGTGGATCATCCGCACCGCGACCTGGGAGACGTCCGCCGGGAGGGCGGCCAGATCGGCCTCCGCGCGGATGGTGGCAAAGGACTGGCGGTAGATGGACGCGCCGTCCTTCTCGTACTCGATCACTTCGTGGTCCTCCTGGCCTCGGCGACCGCCTCGGCCATCTGCTCGTTCCTCACGTCCACGGAAGTGCCCGCGGTCGTCGCCGGCCCGTTGACCGTCACCCGGTAGCCGTGCCCCGTGGCGAGCACGTCCACCCACCGCCCGGCCGGGTGGCCGCAGCGTCGCTCACAGCCGGACCAGTGCACCGGCAGTCCGCCCGGCCCGGCCTCCGACGCCCGCGCGGCGTCCGACTCCAACGCCCGCGCGGCGTCCGCGCGGACATCGGCCAGCGACTTGGCGCAGCCCGGCAGCCCGGTGCAGGCGGTGGCCCGCTCCCAGGCCGAGCCGGGCGCGGTACGGAAGCCGGCGGCTTCGAGCGCGGGCAGCCGGTCGGCCGGGGCGCCGGGCAGCACCGCGCCGCGCCAGGGGGTCAGCCGCAGCTCGCCGACGGAGGCGGCGACCAGCGCGCGCCACTGCGCGGCGCTCGCTCGCCCGAAGCGCATGCCCACCGAGAGCCCGCCGGGCAGCGCGCCGACGACGGGCGCCGCGCCGGTGGCGGCGGGCAGCAGCAGCGTGCCGGCCGGCAGCAACTCGGGCACCTCGCGCAGGTGCCAGGCCTTGCGGCCGCTGGTGCGCAGCGCGTCCAGGAAGGTGCGGGCGGCGTCCAGGACGGCCGTCACCTCCTGCCCGGGCTCGACCGGGTGTCCGGCGGCGGCGCGCCCGAGGCGCAGCACGGCGGGCCCGCCCGAAGCTGCGATCAATGTCACATCGGCGTCGAGCGCGGCGACGTCGCCCCGCCCGTCATCCAGCGCGAACAGGAACTTGCCGGAGAGTGCGGCCGCCCAGTCGCTCGCGCACAGCCGCGCGTCCAGTTCCCGCACCCAGGCCTGCACATCGGCCGAGTCGGCCGGGCCCAGCCCCGCCAGCGGCGAGGCGACGATGTTGCGCACCCGCTCGTGGGTGTCCGAGGGCAGCAGGCCGACGGCGCGCAGCCGGTCGGCGAGTTCGGCGCCGCAGTCCGGGGCCAGGCCGCGGAGTTGGACGTTGCCGCGCGAGGTGGTCTCCAACTCCCCGTCGCCCAGGGCCTCGGCGGCCTCGGCCAGAACCAGCGCCTGACGGTCCGTCAGCAGGCCGCCGGGCAGGCGGACCCGGGCGAGGGCGCCGTCGTCGGCCGGGTGCAGACGAAGTGCCCCGGGGCAGGCGTCGGCGCGCCCCCGGTCGGGCACGGCGGCGCCCGGCGCGGTGGCGTCGGGTGTCGGTGGCATGGCGGCGAGCATACAGATGATCCGATCGGTTGCCTCCGTCCGCTGCATCACACCCGACGTCACCCGGAGGCACACGCGGCGTCACCCCGCAACGCTCCCGGCTCACGCACCGGCCCCCGCGCCCGATCACGCGCCGGGCCGTTCCGCGGCCCCGCGCCCGCCCGTACGCCACCCCCGTGCCGCACGTGGCGGAACTCGCCCTCCCCCAGGTCAGCCGCACCCCGTACGATGCTGCCGGGCGGTCCCAGCGGACCGTCCGCACGCCAGCGACGGCGCAGGGGAGGAAACCGGTGCAAGCCCGGTGCGGTCCCGCCACTGTGACCGCGGCTCACCGGGAGACCGGTCGGCCGCGGGAGCCAGGAACTCCCGCCGTCCTCCACCGGCCCGGGGCGCGGACCCCGAGGAAGGCAGAAATGCACCCCCGCTGTCGCATGCCCGCGCCCGTGTCCCCGGCCACCACCGCGGCCATCCTGGCCACCCCGGCCACTCTGGCCACCGACGAGGCCGGGAGGGCCTTCGCATGATTCTGCTGCTGTCGACGTCCGACACCGACCTGCTCAGTGCCCGCGCTTCGAACGGCCCCGTCCCGTACCGGCTCGGCAACCCGGCCCGGCTGTCCCCCGAGGACCTGCCCGCGCTGCTGGAGGGCACCGAACTCGTGGTGGTCCGCCTGCTCGGCGGGCGGCGCGCCTGGCAGGAGGGCCTGGACGCGCTGTTGGCCGGCCCCCGCCCGGTGGTCGTGCTGACCGGTGAACAGGCTCCCGACGCCCAGCTGATGGAGCTGTCCACCGTCCCGGCCGGCATCGCCGCCGAGGCGCACGCCTACCTCGCCCACGGCGGCGCGGCCAACCTGGCCGAGCTGGGCGCCTTCCTCTCCGACACGGTGCTGTTGACCGGCCACGGCTTCGCCCCGCCCGCCTCCGCCCCGGCGTGGGGTCCGCTGGAGCGCGAGGCTCGCGGCAACGACGGCCCGACGGTGGCGGTGCTCTACTACCGCGCCCACCACATGAGCGGCAACACCGCGTTCGTGGAGACGCTCTGCCAGGCGATCGAGGACCGGGGCGCCCGCGCCCGGGCCTACTACTGCGCCTCGCTGCGCGGCGCCGAGCCCGAACTGCTGGCCGCGCTCGGCGAGGCCGACGCGATCGTCACCACCGTGCTGGCCGCCGGCGGCACCCGCCCCGCCGACGCCCAGGCCGGCGGCGACGAGGAGGCCTGGGACGCCGGCGCGCTCGCCGCCCTGGACCGCCCGATCCTGCAGGCTCTCTGCCTCACCTGGTCGCGCGCCCAGTGGGAGGCCAGTGACGACGGCCTCTCCCCGCTGGACACCGCCACCCAGATCGCGGTACCGGAGTTCGACGGCCGCCTGATCACCGTCCCGTTCTCCTTCAAGGAGCTGGACGAGGACGGCCTGACCGTCTACGCCGCCGACCCGGAGCGCGCCGCCCGCGTCGCCGGCACCGCCGTCCGGCACGCTCTGCTGCGCCACACCCCGGCCGCCGAGCGCCGCCTCGCGCTGGTGCTGTCCGCCTACCCGACCAAGCACGCCCGGGTCGGCAACGCCGTCGGCCTGGACACCCCGGCCAGCGCGGTCCGCCTGCTGGACCGGCTGCGCGCGGAGGGTATGGACCTCGGGGACGACCTCCCCGGCCTCGACGCCGCCCCGCCCCGAGCCGAAGGGCCCGCCGGTGCCGAAAGGAAGGAGCGCGGGAGCGACGAAGGAGCGACGGAGCGACGACCGTCGGCGCCGGGTCAGGAGGGCCCGGAGGCGAGCGGGCGAGTCACAGCCCACGAGGGCGACGCGCTGATCCACGCCCTGATCGCCGCCGGCGGCTACGACCAGGACTGGCTGACCGAGGACCAGCTGGCCCGCAACCCGGTCCGCATCCCCGCCGCCGACTACCGCCGCTGGTACGCCACGCTCCCCCAGGCCCTGCGCGAGCAGGTCGAGGAGCACTGGGGCCCGGCCCCCGGCGAGCTGTACGTCGACCGCTCGCAGAACCCGGACGGCGACATCGTGCTGGCCGCGATCCGCTCCGGCAACCTGCTGGTGCTGATCCAGCCACCGCGCGGCTTCGGCGAGAACCCGGTCGCCATCTACCACGATCCCGACCTGCCGCCGAGCCACCACTACCTGGCCGCCTACCGCTGGATCGAAGCCGCGCAGGAGGACGGCGGCTTCGGCGCCCACGCCGTCATCCACCTCGGCAAGCACGGCAACCTGGAGTGGCTGCCCGGCAAGACCGCCGCGCTGTCCGCCGAGTGCGGCCCGGACGCCGTCCTCGGTGACCTGCCGCTGATCTACCCCTTCCTGGTCAACGACCCGGGCGAGGGCACCCAGGCCAAGCGCCGCGCCCACGCCACCCTGGTCGACCACCTGGTGCCGCCGATGGCCCGCGCCGATTCCTACGGCGACATCGCCCGGCTGGAGCAGCTGCTCGACGAGCACTCCAACATCGCCGCGATGGACCCGGCCAAGCTGCCCGCGATCCGCGCCCAGATCTGGACCCTGATCCAGGCCGCCAAGCTGGACCACGACCTCGGCCTCGACGAGCGCCCCGAGGACGACGGCTTCGACGACTTCCTGCTGCACGTCGACGGCTGGCTCTGCGAGGTCAAGGACGCCCAGATCCGCGACGGTCTGCATGTCCTCGGCCAGGCCCCGGCCGGCACCGACCGGGTCAACATCGTGCTCGCCATCCTGCGTGCCCGGCAGATCTGGGGCGGCGTCAGCGCCCTGCCCGGTCTGCGCGAGGCGCTCGGCCTGGACGAGGCCGCTCTCACCCTCGGTGCCACCGACGCGGCCGAGGCCCAGGCCCGCGCCCTGGTCGAGGCGATGGAGGCGCAGGACTGGGCGCCCGAGGCGGTGGAGAAGGTCGCCGCCGGGCTGCCGGAGGCCGTCCGCGAGGTGCTGAACTTCGCCGCCACCCAGGTGGTACCGCGCCTGGAAGCCACCACCGACGAGCTGGACGCCGTACTGCACGCGCTCCAGGGCGGCTTCGTTCCGGCCGGGCCGTCCGGCTCGCCGCTGCGCGGCCTGGTCAACGTGCTGCCGACCGGCCGCAACTTCTACTCCGTCGACCCGAAGGCCGTCCCCAGCAAGCTCGCCTGGGAGACCGGCCAGGCGCTCGCCGCCTCGCTGATCGAGCGCTACCGGGCCGACAACGACGGCGCCTACCCTCCCTCGGTCGGGCTCTCGCTCTGGGGCACCAGTGCGATGCGCACCGCCGGTGACGACATCGCCGAGGCCTTCGCCCTGCTCGGCGTCCGACCGGTCTGGGACGACGCCTCGCGCCGGGTCACCGGTCTGGAGCCGATCCCGCTGGACGAACTGGGCCGCCCGCGCATCGACGTCACGCTGCGCATCTCCGGCTTCTTCCGGGACGCCTTCCCGCACGTGGTCGCCCTGCTGGACGACGCGGTGCGCCTGGCCGCCGCCCAGGAGGAGGCCGACGCGGACAACTTCGTCCGGGCCCACGTGCAGGCCGACCTCGCGGTGCACGGCGACGAGCGCAAGGCCACCGTCCGCGTCTTCGGCTCCCGCCCGGGCACCTACGGCGCGGGCCTGCTCCAGCTGATCGACAGCCGGGACTGGCGCACCGACGCCGACCTGGCCGAGGTGTACACGGTCTGGGGCGGCTACGCGTACGGCCGCGGGCTGGACGGGCGCCCGGCGCGCGAGGAGATGGAGACCGCCTACAAGCGGATCACCGTCGCCGCGAAGAACACCGACACCCGCGAGCACGACATCGCGGACTCGGACGACTACTTCCAGTACCACGGCGGCATGGTGGCCACCGTCCGCGCCCTCACCGGCAAGGCACCGACCGCCTACATCGGCGACTCGACCCGCCCGGAGACGGTCCGCACCCGCACCCTGACCGAGGAGGCCGCCCGCGTCTTCCGCGCCCGGGTGGTCAACCCGCGCTGGATCGAGGCGATGCGCCGCCACGGCTACAAGGGCGCCTTCGAGATGGCCGCGACGGTCGACTACCTGTTCGGCTACGACGCCACGACGGGCGTGGTCGCGGACTGGATGTACGAGAAGCTGACCCAGGAGTACGTCCTCGACCCGGTCAACCGAGAGTTCCTGGCCGGTGCCAATCCGTGGGCACTGCACGGGATCAGCGAGCGCCTGCTGGAGGCGGCCAGCCGCGGGCTGTGGGAGCAGCCGGACCCGGAGCTGATCCAGCAGCTGCAGGCCGCGTTCCTGGAGACCGAGGGCGACCTGGAGGGCGGCGAGGGCTGATCTGCCGAGTGGCATGAAGCCACCGTGTTCGAAACGTGGCGTTCCCGTCATCCATTCGGGTGACGGGGCCACTGGTGGCGTTCGGCGCCCAAGCGGACAATACGGGGCATGTCGCGCCGCATCGCTCACGCACGCCAAGCCCTGAGCACGACCGCCACCCCGGCCGGCGATTCGGCCGCAGCCTCGGCCGACGGGTCGGCCGCCACCCGGGCCGCCGACTCGACCGCCGACTCGACCGCCGACTCGACTGCTGATTCGACCGCCGACCCGACCGCCGGGGAACGGGCGCCGCGCGCGCCGCACCGGTACCGGGCGCGGTTCGGGGCGCTGGCGGCCGGGGCGGTGTTGGTGCTGGCGTTCCCGGCGCCGGGACAGGCCTGGCTCGCGTGGGTCGGGCTGGTTCCCGGGCTGCTGCTGATGCAGCGGGCCCCGTCGGGGCGGGAGGCGTCGGTGCGCGGCTGGTGGTTCGGGGCGGGGTTCATCCTGACCGCGATGTACTGGCTGCTGCCGTCCATCGGACCCGGGCTGCCGGTACTCGCGGTGCTGTTCGGGGCGCTGCAGGGTGCGGTCGGGTACGCGGTGCACCGGCTGCTGCACCCTGCGCTGACCACGCGTCGGGCGCTGCTGGCACTGCTGGTCGTCCCGGCGGTCTGGGTGACCACCGAGTACGCGCGGTCCTGGCCCGCGCTCGGCGGGCCCTGGGCGCTGCTCGGCGCCACCCAGTGGCAGCACCCGGCGATCCTCGGGCTGGCCTCGGCGGGCGGGATCTGGCTGGTCAGCGCGGCGATTGCGGCGGTGAACACCGCGGTGCTGATCGTGCTGACCGCGGTGCACCGGCAGCCTCGGACGGTCGCGGCGCTGACCGCCGCACTGCTGCTGGCCGCCGGTCCGCTGCTGTTCGCGCTGCGCCAGGCGCCGGTGCGCACCGGCGCGGTGACGGTGGCGCTGGTCCAGCCGGGCATCGTGGAGGACCCGCAGGCCCGGTTCGACGCGAGCGCCCGGGCCACCGCCGCCCTGGTCGGGCAGCCGCTGGACCTGGTGGTGTGGGGCGAGAGCAGCACTGCCGCCGACCTGGACCAGGACCCGGCCACCCTGGACGCCCTGCGCCGGCTCGCGGCGACCACCGGCGCCGAGATCATGGCCGGAGAGGACGCCCGCAAGGCCGACGGGCGGATCTCCAAGGACGCGGTGCTGGTCTCCCCGGCGGGCGTGGTGGACCGCTACCGCAAGATCCGCCTGGTGCCCTTCGGCGAGTACATCCCGCTGCGCCCGGCGCTCGGCTGGATCGCCGGGGTCAGCCGGGCGGCGGGCGAGAACCGGGCGCCCGGCAGCGCCTTCCACGTGCTGCCGGCCATCGACCGGGCGGGCGGGCCGCTGCCGGTCGGCGCGCTGATCTGCTTCGAGTCGGCGTTCCCGGACATGGCCCGGACGGCGGCGCGGGACGGCGCCCGGGTGCTGGTCTACCAGTCCTCGACCTCGACCTTCCAGCGCACCTGGGCGCCCGAGCAGCACGTTGCGCTGGCGGCGATCCGGGCCGCCGAGACCGGGCGTCCCGCCGTGCAGGCCTCGCTGACCGGAGTCTCGGCCGCCTTCGACGCCCAGGGCCGGGAGCTGGCCCGGCTCGGCACCGACCGCACCGGGGCGCTGACCGTACGACTGCCGCTCACCGCGCCGGGGACGCTGACCTGGTACGACCGGGTCGGCGACGTGGTGCCGATGGGCGCGCTGCTGGTCACGGTGGCGGCGGCGCTGGGCGGGTGGCGCCCGCGGGCTGCGCGGAGCTCGGCTCAGCTCCCCGCCGTTTAGTGCCCGCCGTCCAGTGCCCGCCGCTCAGCTGCCCGCCGGGGCGGTGTAGACGCCGAACGCGGCGCCCTGGGCGTCGCGCAGCACGGCGATCCGCCGACCGCCCGGCATCGAGTAGCTCGGCATCAGCGCCTGCGCGCCGAGGGCGACCGCCCGCTCGACCGTGTTGTCGACGTCGGTGACCGAGAAGTACGGCAGCCAGTGCGGCGGCACCTCGGGCGGGAAGTTCTCGCCCATCACCAGCATGCCGCCGAAGTCCTGGCCGTCCAGGCCCCACTGGGTGTAATGCTCGGACGGGGCGACGGACCAGCCGAAGACCGCCGGGTAGAAGGCTCTCGCGCCGGCCGGGTCGCGGGTGAGCAGTTCCACCCAGCCGAGCGAACCGGGCTCGTTGAACACGTCGGCGCCCGGGAAGGCGCGGGCCTGCCAGAGGATGAAGGCCGCGCCGGACCGGTCGGCGACCACCGCGAAGACGCCGAGGTCGAACACGTCGCTGGGCGCCTTGAGGACGCGGCCGCCTTCGGCCTCGATCCTCTTGGCGGTGGCGCCGGCGTCGGCGACCGCGAAGGCCACCATCCAGGCGATCGGCTGCTGCGGCGCGTACCGCGGAGTGATGGCGGCGGCCGAGGCCTTGCCCAGGAACATCTGGGTGTAGTCGCCCGCGTCGGGCCGGACGTCGCCGTCGGGGCGCCAGCCGAACAGCTCGCGGTAGAAGGCCGTGGCGGCGGCCGGGTCGGAGGTGCCCAGCTCGACCCAGCACGGGGCGTTGGTGGTGACGGAGGTCTGCTTCATGGCTCATGCTCTCCGGCTGCTTTAGCTGATTGTTCGTCAGGTATTGGTTGTGTCAGGAGACTTCGAGGACAACCTTGCCGCGGGCGTGCCCGGACTCGACCGCGGCGACCGCCGCGGCGGCACGGGCTAGCGGATAGCGGTTGGTGACCTGGGGGTCCAGGTCACCGGTGGCGACGAGCATGGCCAGGGCGGCGAGGGTCTCGGAGGTGGTGGAGCGGGTGACATAGCGGCCGCCGAGTTCGGCGGCGACGGTCGGGTCGGCGGTGCTGACCAGTTCGGTGCGATCGCCGATCACCCCGGCCACGGCCTTCAGGGCGTCGCCGCCGACCAGGTCGAGGACGCCGTCGACGCCGTCGGGGGCCGCCGCGGTGATCCGCTCGACGACGCCGTCGCCGTAGCGGACCTGGGCGGCGCCGAGGGACTCCACGTACTCGCGGTTGGCGTCGCTCGCGGTGCCGAGTACGGTCAGGCCCTGACTGCGGGCGATCTGGGCGGCGGCGCTGCCGACCCCGCCGGCGATGCCGAGGATCAGCAAGGTCCGCCCGGCGCCGAGGGCGAGTTGGCGCACGGCGTCGTCGGCGGTGGCGACCGAGACGCAGAGCGTCGCGGCCTGGTCGAAGTCGACGGCCCCGGGCTTGAGGGCGCTCAACTCGGCGCGCAGCAGGGTCTGTTCGGCGAAGGCTCCGGCGGCGGCGAGGCCGAACACCTCGTCGCCCGGGGTGAACCCGGTGACCCCGGGGCCGACCTGCTGCACCACGCCGGAGGCTTCCTGGCCCATCACGGCGGGGAGTTGGCGCTCGCGGCCGAGGAAGCCCCGGCGGACCTTCCAGTCCACCGGGTTCACCCCGGCGGCGTGGACGGTGATCGCCAGTTGACCGGGGCCGGCCTCCAGCGTGGGGCGGTCGAGGAACTCCTGTGTCTCCGGTCCGCCGTAGTCGACGAAGCCGAACGCCTTGGCCATCGGTGATCCCACTCCTCGGGTAGCGGCCTGCGGCCCCTTGCTCCCCCGCCCCAGCATGCGGGGCGCGGCAGGGTGGGGGCGGGCGCTGGTGGGCCGAACGGGGGTGGGCAGAAGGCGGGCCGGGACGGCAGAGGGTGGGCGAGGGCGGCGGAGGAGTGGCAGCGGGGAACAAAAAGCAGTCGACAGATAACAGATTTCGAAATCTGTTATCTGTCGACTGTTAGTTGTCAGCAGTTCTCTGTCGGCTGTCAGGCCCGCACGGCCCGTGCCACCGGAATCCAGAGCTCCGCCTCAGCGTCGCCCGTCCCCGGGACGAAGCGGGTCTTCAGGACCTCCGGGCCCGGCCGGGCCTCGTACGGGTTGGACGGGAACCACTGGCTGGCCACGTCCCCCCACATCTCCTGCAGCGCCTGCGGGAACGCCCCCTTGTTGGTGAACACGGCCCAGGTCCCGGCCGGGACGTCCAGGACCTCCAGGTCGTCCGGGACGACGGCGTCCTCGCGCGCCACCACCGCGTGCCAGTAGTCGAGTTCGGAGCCCTCCTCGCGGTTGGGCGAGAGGTGGTCGGTCACCGAGACGATGCCGAGCGGGTCCTTGCCGGTCAGGGCCGTGATCCGCTCGACGGTCTCCGCCCCGAGCCCCTTGATGAACTCGGCGATGTGCGGGTTGACGCCCAGGTAGATCAGGGGTACCCGGGCCTTCCGGCCGACGATCCGGAAGTCCGGCTTCTCGACGATCCGGTATTCCATGCTGCTGCTTCCCTCCACGATGAGTCGGAAGGACATCCGGGGCTGGGAGGTGAGCACCGCACCGTCGCGCCGGGCCTCCCCCGGCCCGACCCCGTGCATCGACCGGAACGCCCGGGCGAACGCCTCGCCCGAGGTGTATCCGTACCGGACCGCGATGTCGAGCAACGTCCGCTCGCCGTCGAGCACTTCGGCCCCGGCGACGGTCAGCCGCCGACGTCGGACGTACTCCGACAGCGGCATCCCGGCGAGCATCGAGAACAGTCGCCGGAAGTGGTACTCCGACGTCATCGCGATCCGCGCCAGTTCGGCCACGTCGATCTCACCGGCCAGGTTCCAATCGATCCGGTCCATCGCCCGGTTCAGGTGCTCCAGCACACCGACCCCGTCCTTCCCTTGTTGATCACTACCGTAGGAAGGACCCACCTTGCCGCACCCGACAATCGGTGCCCGCTGCGGTCGGGCACCGATTGCCGGGCGACCGGCGCCAACCCGGGGTCAGACCAGGCCATGGGCCGGCATCGCGTCCGCGACCAGCTCGAAGCCGGCGATGTTCGCGCCCACCACGTAGTCGCCGGGGTGGCCGTAGCGCTCGGCGGTGGTGAAGCAGGAGTCGTGGATGTGCTTCATGATCCCGACCAGCCGCTCCTCGGTGCGCTCGAAGCTCCAGGAGTCGCGCGAGGCGTTCTGCTGCATCTCCAGCGCACTGGTCGCGACGCCGCCCGCATTCGCCGCCTTGCCCGGGCCGAAGGCCACCCCAGCCTCCTGGAACCATCCGATCAGGACCTTCCGTGGTCGTCGGTGGTCGTGCGCGAGGCGTTCCCGTGCCCAGGAAACGGGACGAAGTCTCGCAGTGTCCACACCCCGGCCACCACCCCTTCCACATGCTGGACCGCCGGACGGGAACAGTCGGGGCGGGTGGGGTGTTGTCCGCCTCCGTAGTCGGGTCGGTCACCGGCAGTACGCAGTTGTTCAAATTGGAACAGCAGAGTACGGTCGACATCCGATCCGCCCGGTCCATCCGGATCCGGAGCGATCCAACCCGGTCCACCCCCGATCGACGGAGGCCCATCCATGCCTCAGCCCGGCGCCGCCACGGTGCGCTCGCGCGTGCGCATCCCACTGACCTTCCCCGACGGCTACCGCGCCGAGGCGGAGGTCTTCACCTTCCACGGCCTCGCCGACGGCGCCGAGCACCTGGCGCTCGCCCTCGGCACGGTCCCGGACGGCGGGACGCCGCTGGTGCGACTGCACTCCGAGTGCCTGACCGGCGACGTCTTCGGCTCGGACCGCTGCGACTGCGGCCCGCAGCTGCGCGAGTCGGTGGAGCGGATCAGCGAGGCCGGCGGCTACCTGCTCTACCTGCGCCAGGAGGGCCGGGGCATCGGGCTGTACAACAAGCTCGACGCGTACGCCCTGCAGGACTCCGGCATGGACACCTACGACGCCAACACCGCGCTCGGCCTGCCCGAGGACGGCCGGGACTACACCGCGGCCGCCCAGATGCTCGGCACGCTCGGCGCCACCGGCATCGACCTGCTGAGCAACAACCCGGACAAGGCCGCCCAGCTGGCCGAGCTCGGGGTCACCGTCCGTCACCGGGTGCCGACCGGGGTCCACCTGTCGGCGAGCAACGTCCGGTACCTGAAGGCGAAGGTGGAGCGGACCGGGCACTCGATCGAGCTCTCCCGGCTGGTGGGCTGACGGCGGGCGTCTCTCAGCTGCCGGCTGGTAGCTGAGAGACGACGACTGACAGAGAACAGCTAACAGAAGACAGCTGACGGATAACAGATTTCGAAATCTGTCATCCGTCAGCTGTCATCCGTTAGTCGTCACCCTGCCGCCCTCACCCCGCCCCGCGCGCCCCCGCACCGTCCGCAGCACCCCGTACGCCGCCACCGGCAGCGCCACCAGCAGCGCGGCCCAGAAAGCCCCGTGCCCCCACACCCCCGCGACCGTGCCGAACAGCCTCTCGAACACCGGTATCCGCAGTGCCTCGACCGGCCCCAGCGCGCCGGGCCAGGCACCCAGGAACAGCGTGCCAAGGATCCAGCAGACGAACAGGACCCGCGCGGTGGCCAGCGTCCCGAGCGTGGTCAGCAGCGACACCACCAGCAGCAGGACGACGAACCCGGCCTGGTACCCCGCACCGGTCTGCCCCGTCCCCCAGGAGTCCGGCGTCCGGTGCACCCCGGTGGCCGCGAGCCGCACCTCGACCGCCGCCCACAGCAGCAGGACCAGCACCCCGGTGCTCCCGAGCGCGAACCGCAGCCGGTCCCGCGTTCCCGCGCCGCCCGTACCCCAGCGCCCGGCTGCCGGAACGGCCCGCATCGGGTGCCCGGCGGCCCGCGCGGCCCGCCGGTCGAGGTCCCGCCAGGACTCCCGGACCCGCCGCCGGGCCTGCTGGGCGGGCTTCAGCAGTCGGTTCGCCGCCCGCTCGATCAAGACAAGGGCCACCACGATCGCCACCACCGCCACGATCCCGGCCCAACTCCCCATCCCGCCCTCGAACATGACCACTCGGTCGGCCACCGGCTGCGGCGCCTCCACGGCCGTCATCGGCGGCCCGAGCCGCAGATAGCCGATCGCGAAGGCCCCGGCGCCGGTCAGCAGCGCGGTACCGAAGCCGACCCGCGCCGGAAAGAAGGCGAGCACCACGGCCGCGACGAAGGCCGCGCCCAGTTTGCCGACCACCTGCTCGGCCGCGTGCCGACCGGCCAGGTGCAGCCGCCCGCCGAACAGGTCCGGCGAGAGGTCCAGCTTCTGCCCGGCCTCGATCGGGTAGCGCAGCACAGCTCCCGCCCACAGCAGCAGCCCGAGCCCGATCACCAGCAGCGCGACCGCGCCCACCCGGCGCGGCAGCATGGTGCGGGCGTACGGCCACCAGAGCCGCAGCCGGGCCGACCAGTCCACCGGCGGCCGACGGCGCCGGCCCTGCCACAGCCGGGCCACCCGCCCCTGGCGCAGCGCGCCGCCCTCCGGTTCGGGCCGCTCGGCCCGACCGCGGCCGCGCCGTCGCAGTGCCTCCGCGGCCACCAGCGCCGCCCGCCCCGCGACCTCGCTCTGGTCCGCCGCCACCGCCCGCCGGCGCAGCGCCGACCAGCGGCGCCGCACCACGTCCCGAGGGGTGGCCGCCTCCGGGTCGGGCGCCGGCCGCCGGGCCGCCGGACGGACGGCCGCCCTGGCCGCGGCGCCCGCCGCGAGCGTCCCGTCCACCACCGCGGCGAGCTCCGACACCCGTACGGGCAGCGGCAGCCGGTGCAGCGCGGCGGGCAGCGGGGAGAGCCGGCCCAGCAACCGATAGCGCTCCTCGGGGCGGATGCTGAGCCAGACCGCCAGCCGGTGCGCCTCCTCGCGCTCCTCCGGGCTGAGCCCGTCGCCGCCACGCCGACCGCCGCCGACCGTCCCGGCGGTCCGCTCCACTTCGGCCAGCACGTCCGGCAGCCCGGCCAGCGCGAGCAGCCGCGAGCAGTGCTCACCGGAGCACTCGGGGTGGAAGCAGTCGTAGCGGGCCACCACGGCGGGAGCGCCGCCGCGCACCAGCTCGTCGATGAACGCGGCGCCGTCCGGTTCGGTGGCGATCCGCTCCAGTCCGGCGGTGTCGATCGGCCGGTCACGGTAGTGCGGCACGGCGGACGGGGCGTAGGCGGCGCCGAGGGCGAGCACGGCGACGGCGGCCACCGCCTCGCGCCGGGAGCCGGGCGCGCGGACCACGTCGGTGAGGTAGTGGAGGTCGAAGACGGAGTCCTTGACCTCGTCGCGCAGCCAGTCGCGCAGCCGCTCCGCCCCCACCGCCGCGAGCCAGCGCGCCGCCGCGCCGGAGTTGCGCAGCAGCACCTCGGTGAGCCGGACCGGGTCGGTGAACGGGTCCCCGAGGAAGGTGATCGGACGGCGAGCCTGCGGGCGGCGCCGGATCACCTCGGGGCTGCCGCCGGCCAGCCAGCTGCGGACCTCCGGGGCCGTCCAGCGGTCCTCCGGCTTCTTGGTGAACAGACCCTGGAGGAGCAGCAGTTGGCGCTGGTCGGCGACGGCGGCGAGGTCCACCTCCTCGCCCATGACGAGCTCCAGCTCCAACTCCTGGTCGGCGGCCCGCTCGCCGTCCGCGCCGACGAACCGCGGGCGGCCGACGAACAGTTCGTACAGCACGTTGCCTAGCCCCCACCAGGGCCCCGCCTCGTGGTTCTTGCCCGCCAGTTGCTCGGGCGCCATGTAGGCGACGGTGACCATCATCGCGGAGGTGAAGCGGCGGCTGTCGGTGAGCCGGTCGACCCCGCCGAAGTCGGCGATCACGAACTCGCCGGGCCCGCGGCCCGGGCGCACCAGGATGTTGGCGGGCTTGAAGTCCAGCGGGTTGCGCTGGATCCGCCGCTGCCAGAATTCCAGCAGGGAGACCAGCTCGTAGACGATCTGCTCGGTGGTCCGCGGGTCGGTGTGCGCGCCGCTGCGGCGCAGCTCGGCGACGTGCGCGGAGAGGGTGACCGGCAGGTACTCCATCGCCACCCAGTCGACCACGGCGCCGTGGTGGCGCACCCGCCCGAAGTCGATCAGGTGCGGGACGTGCCGGCGGAAGCCGTCGTTGCGCAGGTGGGCGAGCAGGTCGTGGTCCATCGGCTGGCCGACGGCGGCCACCTTGACCGCGGCGTCACGGCCGCCGTCGGTGCGCCGGACGTACCAGACGGTGCCCTCGGCGCCGGCCCCGGCCTTGCCCAGCGGGGTGAAGCGGTCCCGCAGGGCATCCGGGAAGGTCACCTCGGACGGGCCGCCGGCCTCGGCCCCGGTGAAGCCGCCCGCCGCGAACCCGCCGCCCGGGACGGGCCCGGGGCCGATGTTGTCCTGCCAGGACGGGCCTGCGGACGGGCCGGCGGTGGCCCGGGGCCGGACGACCTCGGTGGTCGCGTCCGGGTCGAAGCGCCGCGGAACGCCCCGCTGGACCTTGGTCCCGGCCTCCGGGTCGTAGCGCGGCCCGGGCGTCAGCCTGGTCCCGGCCTGCGGGTCCACCCGGGTGTGCGGCTGGGCGCCGAGCCGGGACGGCCGGTCCGTACCGGCCTGCGCGCCGCGCCGACGGCCCCGCGAGCCGCGGTCCACCCTGGTCCGCGGCGGCTCCCCCGGTCCGCGGCCGCCTCCCGGCGCCGCCCCGCGTCGGTCCCCGTCGGCCGGGCCGGCATCCTCCGTTGCGCCCATGGCTGGCGCTCCCCTCCCCGCGCCCCGGGGCCGGTGCGGGGCCGTGACCGCGGGCGCACCGGTGCCGGGTGGTGATTTTGACGCGCCATCATCCCGCATACCGGGCACGGGTGTCGGGTGCTTTCGGAACGCTTCCCGGAACTGTTTCCGCACCGCGACCAGGCCCGCACGGCACCGGTACCACGGCCCGGCTCAGCACTCCCCGACGGGGCGCCCCTTCGGCTCCTCGACGATCCGGCGCGCGATCTCGGCCGGCCACACCGGGCGGCCGAAGTGCCAGCCCTGCGCCCAGTCGCAGCCCATGGTGCGCAGCCGCTCGGCGTCCTTGCGGGTCTCCACGCCCTCGGCGGTGACGGTCAGTCCGAGGGTGTGCGCCATCGACACCAGGCCGCTGACGATCCGCCACCCGGTGGCGCCGTCCTTCGCCGGGTCGTGCAGGTCGCCGACGAAGGACCCGGCGATCTTCAGCCCGGAGACCGGCAGGTCGCGCAGGTAGGCGAGGTTGGACCAGCCGGTACCGAAATCGTCCACGGCCAGCGAGACGCCGAGGTCGACCAGTCCGTGCAGGGTGCGCAGCGCCTCGTCCTCGGGGCCGACCACGGTCGACTCGGTGATCTCCAGCTGCAGCCGGGACGGGTCCAGGCCGGTGCTGTCCAGGATCCGCCCGAGGTCGGTGACCAGCGCGGCGCTGCGCGCCTGCCGCACCGCCAGGTTGACGTTCAGCTGGGGCGCGGCGTCGCCGTACTGCTTGATCCAGTCGGCGGCCTGGCCGCAGGCCTGTTCCAGCACCCAGCGGCCGAGCGGCATGATCAGCCCGGTCTCCTCGGCGGTGGTGACGAACTCGTCCGGGCCGAGCACGCCGAGCTGCGGATGGCGCCAGCGCACCAACGCCTCGACGGCGGCCATCCGGCCGTCAGCCAGCTTGTACAGCGGCTGGTAGTCGATGAAGAACTCGCCGCGGTCCAGGGCGGCCGGCATCCGCACCGACACCGCGTAGCGGCTGACCGCGCGGGCGTTCTCCTGGGGGTCGAACAGCGTCCAGCGGCCGCGGCCGGCCTCCTTGGCGCGGTAGAGCGTGAGGTCGGCGGCCCGGACGGCGGCGCCGGGGGTGGTGGTGGACACCCGCCGCTCCAGCACGCCGACGCTGGCGCCGACGGCGAGCTTGTGGTCGCCGATCAGCACCGGCCCGGCCAACGCCTTGAGCACGGTCTTGGCGGCGGCCACCGCCTCCTGCTCGCCGCGGCAGTTCTCCAGCAGGACGACGAACTCGTCGCCGCCGAGCCGGGCCACCAGGTGGCCGAGCGGGGTGAGGGCGGCCTTCAGCCGGGCGGCGACGGCGGACAGCAACTGGTCGCCCATGTCGTGGCCGAGGCTGTCGTTGACCACCTTGAAGCCGTCGAGGTCGACGTAGCAGAGGCCGAACCGGGCGCCCGGCTCCGGCTCCTCGAACAGCTTCTCCAGCCGTTCGAAGAAGGCGGCACGGTTGGGCAGGCCGGTCAGGGGGTCGTGGGTGGCCTGGTGGCGCAGCCGCTCCTGGAGTCGGTAGCGGTCGGTGACGTCCTCGAGCATCGCGACCTGGTACTGCGGGACGCCGTCGTCGTCGCGGATCAGCGAGACGGTCAGGTGGGTCCAGACCACCTCGCCGTCCTGGCGGTAGTACGGCTTGTCGAACTGGAAGTACTCCCGCTTGCCGCTGATCAGCTCCTCGTAGGCCTCCCAGACGCCCGGGGTGTCCTCGGGGTGGACGAGGTCGTCGACCCGGCGGCCGATCATGTCGTCCGGCCCCGCTCCGAACAGCTCCTGCACGGCCTTGTTGACGGCCAGGATGTTGCCGTCGGTGTCGCCGATGGCGATGCCGATCGCGGCGCTCTCGAACAGGGCACGGAACCGGGCCTCGGAGGCGCGCAGCGCACGCTCGGCCTCCTGACGGGCGGCGTCGGCGGCGGTGCGGATGGCCTCCTGCTCGCGCAGGGTGCGCTCGCGCAGGGCGTTGGCCCAGCCGGCCGCGAAGGCGCCGGTCAGCGCGGGGCCGCGGTCGTCGCCGACCGGCTGGGCCTGGAGCAGTTCGACCGTGCGGGCGAGCAGGACCGGGTCGGTGAAGTGCGCGTCGACCAGTTCGGCGCCGGCCTGGGCGGCCAGCCGGGGCTCGAAGGGCTCCTCCACCTGGGCGCGGTGCAGCAGCGCGGCGGTGCGCGCGACCAGGCGACCGAGCAGACCCGGGTGGACGACGATGCCGTGGTCGGCGGAGAGCAGCCGGCCCCAGTCCTCGTGGAACCGCTCGCCGCTGCCGTTCACCGGGGTGGTGCCGCTCATCCGAGGGCCCCGGTTCCGCGGACCGTCGTGTGCCGAGGCCGGACCGTCGTACGCACGGCGGGAGGCCCGACGGCCGCCGCACGGGGCGTACGGTCGTCGACTGCTCTCCCGTGGCGACGACTCAAGGGCGGAACCCCACGCCCGCCACCCCGGCGATCCGCTCGGGGTGCTCGCCGACCGTGTCCGGCTGGTCCGGGCGCCACTGCGGCAGGTGGACCACGCCCGGCTCGACCAGTTCGAAGCCGGCGAACATCGCGGTGACCTGCTCGCGGGTGCGCATGGTCAGCGGGGTCGGGGTCATCCGGTAGAGCTTCTGGTGGTCCTCGGCCTGATCCGGTCGGGCCTCCAGGGAGGCGTGCGAGAGGACCAGCGCGCTGCCGGAGGGAAGCGCGTCGCGGATCGCGCCGACCAGCTTCCAGGGGTCCTCGTCGTCGCTGACGAAGTGGGCGACGGCCACCAGCAGCACGGCCACCGGCTCACCGGCGGACAGCATTTCGATCACCTCGGGGCGGGCCATCAGGTCCTCGACGTCGCGCAGGTCGGCCTGGACCACGGCGCTGCGCGGGTCGTCCTGCATCAGCAGGCGGCTGTGCGCGACGGCGACCGGGTCGCGGTCCACGTAGACGACCTCGGCCTCGGGCCGGATCACGCGGGCGGTCTCGTGCACCGCGCCGAAGGTGGGGATGCCGGAGCCGATGTCCAGGAAGCGGGTGACGCCGCGCTCGGCGAGGAAGGTCACGGCGCGGCGCAGGAAGGCCCGGTTGGAGCGCATGATCTGCGGCAGCTCGGGCCACATGGACATCGCCTTGCGGGCCATCTCCCGGTCGACCTCGAAGTTGTGCGAGCCCCCCAGGTAGTAGTCGTAGACCCGCGCGGCGTTCGGTTTGTCCAGGTCCATGTCTTCCGGTACCCAGCTCGGTCGCCGCATGCCTGGGACTCCTTCACTCCGGTTCCGGGGGTGCAGCGCCTGGGGATGCTGCCGTGACTGATGAGACTACAAGCACGGAGGATCCTCCCCCGCACCCCGAACGGCTGCAAGCGGAATGCGCCATTCCCCGCGAACCGCGTCCTTTGCCGAGCGTTTACCCGCCGTTCGAGGCCGTTGCGGGGCACCCGGGCACACGGGATTCGCGGGGCGGGCGCCAACTCGGCGGCGGTCCACCGGCGTTCCGCCGTGGCGCGGCACGAGCCCGGCTAGGGTGTGGCGCGTGGACCCCAACCACTACCGCTTCCAGGGCGTGTGGCGACTCGCGGCACCGGCCTCGGCGGTGTACGCGGCACTGGAGGACGTCCAGGGCTACCCGCTGTGGTGGCCGGAGATCCGCGAGGTCCGGCAGGCCGGCCAGGACGCCGGGGAGGTGGTGGTGCGCGCGCTGCTGCCGTACCGGCTGGTGATCCACCTGGAAGCGACCCTGCGCGACCCGGGCACCGGGGTGCTGGAGGCGGCGATGCGGGGCGACCTCAACGGGTGGTCGCGGTTCACGGTCACGCCGGACCGGCCGAACGGGCCGGACGGGCCCGGCAGCGCGGGGTGCCGGGTGCTGTTCGAGGAGGACACCCGGCCCGGCAAGCCCCTGCTGCGGCGACTCGCCCTGCCGCTGCACCCGCTGTTCCGGGCCAACCACGCGGTCATGATGCGCCGGGGGCGGCGGGGGCTCGCGGCGTACTTGGCGAGTGGCGGTCCCGGCGGGGCGGGCGCCGGTCCGGGCGGCTCCGGCGGGGCGGGCACCGACGCGCAGGAGGCGGCGAACAGATGACAGACGACAGCTTTCAGCGAACAGCTGACAGATTTCGAAATCTGTCAGCTGTTCATCGTTCGCCCGAGCCCGCCTTCACCTTCGACACCCCCTTCGACCGCACCGGCACCGGCAGCAGCAAGTGGGCCCGGGCCGAGGCCCCCGGGGTGATCCCGCTGGGCCTGGCCGACATGGACCTGCCCGGCCCGCCCGCCGTCGCCGAGGCCCTGGAGCGGCGCGCCCGCCACCGCGCGTACGGCTACACGGTCTGCGACCCGGCCGGCCGGAGCCTGGTCGCCGACTGGTACCGCGCCCGGCACGGTGTGGCGGTGGACCCGGACTGGGTCCTGCTGCTCCCCTGCGGTCCGCGCACCGCGCTGCGCCTCCTGCTGGACACCCTCCGCCCGCAGGCGCCCGTGCTCTTCCCCACCCCCGAGTGGGCCGGCTTCGCCCAGCTCTGCCGCGCAGCGGGGATCGCCCACAGCGAGCTGCCGCTGCCCCTCGGCCCGGACGGCTACCACCTCCCCGACGGCCCGCTCCCCTCCCCGACGGCCGCCGTCCTGCTGAGCAGCCCGCACAACCCCTCCGCCCGGGTCTGGCCCACCGCCGAGCTGCGGGCCCTCGCCGAACGGGCGGCCGAGGCGGGCGCGCTGCTCGCCTCGGACGAGGTGCACGGCGACCTCACCCACCCCGGACACACCCACCCCGTCGCCGTCACCACCGTCGACCCGGCCCTCCGGCACCGCGTGGTCACCCTGAACTCCGTCGGCAAGACCTTCAACTGCTCCGGCATTCCCAGCAGTTTCGCCCTCGTCCCCGACCCCGCCCTGCGCTCCCGCTTCACCGACACCCTGGCCGGCTACGGCCTCTGGGAGGGCGGCCTGCTGGAGCAGACCGTGCAGCACGCCGCGCTGCGTGAGGGCGGCCCGTGGCTGGACGCCCTGCTCCTCCACCTCGCCGCCGCCCGCACCCGGCTCACCGGGCGACTAGGCCCAGCCGCCCGCTCGGCACCGCAGGCCTCCTACCTGCTCTGGCTGGACGCCGCCGCCCTCGGCCTGCCACCCGGGGCCGCCCGCCGGGCGCTGCTGGAGCGCTGCGCCCTGGAGGCCTCCGACGGCGCCGACTTCGGCCCCGGCGGCACGGGCTCGCTGCGGCTGAACTACGCCCTGCCGGGCCCGGTGCTGGACGCCGTCCTGGCCCGGCTGGACCGCCTGTGACCTGGGCATGTGCCCATGACGAGGGCAGCCCCCACACCCCGCGCACAGCCCGCCCCGAACCCCCGCATTCACCCGATCGCCACGTCCCCGACCTGCAAAAACGAACATTCACGCGATATTTACGGAGCGGCCCCGCATGCTCCGTAGCAGACTGGGCAGGGTAGCCCGGGCCGCAATCGTGATCCCGAGGATGGTGAGTCCGGTGATACCGATATCCCGCACCACTGTGCCCGACCGGCAGAGCGCACCCACACCCCCGCCGGGGGTGACCCCGTTGACCGAATCGGGGGCGCGCAGCCATGTGTCGGGCGTCTGTTTCAAGATCGGACCGCCCCGCCTGGTCGGTGTGGAGGTCGAGTGGTTCGTCCACGACGACCGATGTCCCACCCAACCCGTTCGGCCCGAACTGCTCCACGCCGCACTGGAGTCGCTGCCCCTCGGCGGCCCGGACGGCACCTCGCTCCCCTCCGGTTCGCGCCTCACGCTCGAACCCGGCGGACAGGTCGAGCTCAGCTCCCCGCCCGCCACCGGCCTCGTGGCCTGCGTCGACGACACGCGACGCGATCTGACCGTCCTGCGGGCCGCCTTCGCGGCACAGGGTCTGCGCCTCACCGGTACCGGGACGGACCCGTTGGTTCGCCCCCGGCGGATGGTGCTGGACCACCCGCGCTACCTCGCGATGGAGCGATTCTTCGACTCGGCCGGCCCGTGGGGCCGGATCATGATGACCGGTACCGCGTCGGTGCAGGTGTGCCTGGACGCCGGTGACGCGGACGGCCCGCACGCGGTGGAACGGCGCTGGCAGCTGGTCCACCGGCTGGGCCCGGTGCTGGTCGCCGCCTTCGCCAACTCCCCGCTGCTGGACGGCAGGCCGACCGGCCACCGATCCACCCGGCAGACCGTCTGGTCCCGGATGGACCCGAGCCGCACCCTCGCCCCCGAGCCGGACCACGGCGACCCGCGCGAGGCCTGGGCTCGGTACGTGCTGGATGCCCAAGTCCTGTGCGTGCAACGGCCGGAGGGCATGCCGTGGACGGTCCCGCCCGGACTGACCTTCCGGGACTGGATCCGCGGCGCGGGCGAACGCCCGCCCACGCTCGCCGACTTGGAGTACCACTGCACCACGCTGTTCCCGCCGGTGCGCCCGCGCGGCCACCTGGAGCTGCGGATGATCGACGCCCAGCCCGGCGACGGCTGGGTGGTGCCCACCGCCCTCGTCACCGCGCTGCTGGACGATCCGGTGGCCGCCGACGCCGTGTTCGCCGCGCTGGAGCCGCTGGACTCCTTCGACCGGCGGGAGGGGGCGACCGGCCCGCGACCGCCGCGCAGCGAGGCCTGGCGCCGCGCCGCCACGCTGGCCGTCGCCGACCCCGAGCTGCGCCGCGCCGTCCTCACCTGCTTCGCCGCCGCCGACGCCGCGCTGGGCCGCCTGCCCGGCGCCGGCCGGCTGCGCACCGCCGTCGCCGAGTTCGCCGAGCGCTACCCCGCGCGCGGCCGCTGCCCGGCCGACGACCAGCTGGACGCCCTGCGCTCCGGCACCCGACGCACTCCGCCGGAGGAGGCACCATGACCGACGTCCGACCGCCCGCCGACCCGGGGACGGGCACCGAGGCGCTGCGCGAGAGCATCGCCGCCGAGCTGCTGGCCGCCCGCGACCGGACCGCCGCGCTGACCGACTGCGTGGAGGACGCCGATCTCACCGCCCAGCATTCGCCGTTGATGTCCCCGCTGGTCTGGGACCTCGCACACATCGGCAACCAGGAGGAGCTCTGGCTGCTGCGCAACGTCGGCGGCCGGGACCCGATGCACCCCGAGATCGACCCGCTCTACGACGCCTTCCAGCACCCCCGCGCCGAGCGTCCCAGCCTGCCGCTGCTGCCGCCCGCCGAGGCCCGCGCCTACGCCCACGAGGTGCGCGGCCGGGTGCTGGACCTGCTGGCGGCCAGCCCGTTGGAGGGCGCGCCGCTGCTGGACGCCGGGTTCGCCTTCGGGATGATCGCCCAGCACGAGCAGCAGCACGACGAGACGATGCTGATCACCCACCAGCTCCGCAAGGGCGAACCCGCCCTGGCCGCTCCCCCGCCGCCCCCGGCGCCCGCCGACGCGGCCGCCCTGCCCGCCGAAGTCCTGATCCCGGCGGGCCCGTTCACCATGGGCACGGACACCGAGCCGTGGGCGCTGGACAACGAGCGCCCGACGCACACCGTCGACCTGCCGGCCTACTTCCTGGACACCACCCCGGTCACCAACGCCGCCTATCAGCGCTTCATCGCGGACGGCGGCTACGACGACCCGCACTGGTGGACCCCGGAGGGCTGGGAGCACCGCCGCCGGGCCGGGCTGACCGCCCCGCTGTTCTGGAGGCTCCAGGACGGCCAGTGGCTGCGCCGCCGCTTCGGCACGGTCGAGCCCGTCCCGCCGAACGAGCCGGTACTGCACGTCAGCTGGTACGAGGCGGACGCCTATGCCCGGTGGGCCGGGCGGCGCCTGCCGACCGAGGCAGAGTGGGAGAAGGCGGCCCGGCACGACCCGGCCACCGGCCGCTCCCGCCGCTACCCCTGGGGCGACGGCCCGCCCGGCCCCGAGCACGCCAACCTCGGCCAGCGCCATCTGCGGCCGGCCGCGGCGGGCAGCTACCCCCAGGGCCAGTCACCGTACGGTGTGCGGCAGTTGATGGGCGACGTGTGGGAGTGGACGGCCAGCGACTTCCGCCCCTACCCGGGGTTCCGGGCCTGGCCGTACCAGGAGTACTCCGAGGTCTTCTTCGGGCCCGAGCACAAGGTGCTGCGCGGCGGCTGCTTCGCGGTGGCAGCGGTCGCCTGCCGGGGCACCTTCCGCAACTGGGACTACCCGGTCCGGCGGCAGATCTTCTCCGGCTTCCGCACCGCCCGCAGCCCGGAGGAGGCCTGATGTGTCGCCACCTCGCCTACCTGGGCGAACCGCTGGCACCGCAGGAGCTGCTGGTGCACCCGCCGCACGCGCTGTACCGGCAGTCCTGGGCGCCGCGGACCCAGCGGCACGGCACGGTCAACGTGGACGGCTTCGGCCTCGGCTGGTACGCGGACGGCGACGACCTGCCCGCGCGCTACCGCCGGGCCGGGCCGATCTGGGCGGACGCGACCTTCGCCGACCTCGCCCGGGTGATCCGCACCCGGGCGCTGCTGGCGGCCGTCCGCTCCGCCACCGAGGGCTGCGCGGCGGGCGAGAGCGCGGCCGCGCCGTTCTCCGCCGGGCGCTGGCTGTTCAGCCACAACGGCGCGGTGGCCGGCTGGCCCGGCAAGCTGGACCCGCTCGCCGCCCTGCTCCCGCCGGCCGAGTTGCTGGAGCTGGAGGCGCGCACCGACTCGGCCCTGCTGTGGGCCCTCACCCTGCACCGGCTGCGCCGGGGCGCGGACCCGGGCGAGGCGCTGGCGGCCACCGTCGCGGACGTCGCCGCGCACACCACCGGGCGGCTCAACCTGCTGCTCGCCGACGGCACCGCGATCGCCGCGACCACCTGGGGAGACACCCTGCACCACCGCACCCTGCCGGGACTCGGCACGGTGGTGGCCTCCGAGCCGTACGACGACGACCCGGGATGGACGCCCGTCCCGGACGGCTCCCTGCTGCTGGCCGACGCCCGGGGCGTGACCGTCCGGCAGCTCCCCAGCCACTACTGACCCTCCACTCTCCCTTCATCTTCTGAACAGAGGAACCACCCTGTCATGGACACATTCGATCTCACCCGACTGCTGCCCGCCGACCACTTCAGCACCGCGCTGCGCCAGGACGTGCAGCACGGCCTGACCTCCGAACCCAAGTGGCTGCCGCCCAAGTGGTTCTACGACGCGCGGGGCAGCGAGCTGTTCGAGGAGATCACCCGGCTGCCCGAGTACTACCCGACCCGCGCCGAACGGGCCATCCTGACCGCCCGGGCCGGCGAGATCGCCGCCGCGACCGGGGCCCGCACCCTGGTCGAGCTGGGCTCCGGCTCCTCCGAGAAGACCCGGCTGCTGCTGGACGCGCTGCGCGCGCTCGGCGCCCTGGAGACCTACGTCCCGGTGGACGTCAGCGAGAGCGCGCTGACCCTGGCCGGCGCCGCGCTCGCCGCCGAGTACCCGGGCCTGGCCGTGCACGGCGTGCTGGCCGACTTCACCGCCCGGCTCGGCCTGCCCCCGGACGGCGGCCCCCGCCTGGTCGCCTTCCTCGGCGGCACCCTCGGCAACCTGCTGCCGCAGGAGCGGGCCGCCTTCCTGCGCCGCGTGCGCGCGGCCCTCGACCCGGGCGACTTCCTGCTGCTCGGCACCGACCTGGTCAAGGACCCGGCGGTGCTGGTCGCCGCCTACGACGACAGCGCCGGGGTGACCGCCGAGTTCAACCGAAACGTGCTCAACGTGCTCAACCGCGAGCTGGGCGCCGACTTCGACCCGGACGCCTTCGAGCACGTCGCACGCTGGGACGCCGAGCAGGAGTGGATCGAGATGCGGCTGCGCTCGCTCCGCTCGCAGACCGTGAAGATCCCGGCGCTGGACCTGCCGGTGCACTTCGACCGGGGCGAGGAGCTGCGCACCGAGGTGTCGGCCAAGTTCCGCCGGGAGCGGGTGGCCGGGGAGCTGGCGGCGGCCGGGCTGCGGCTGAGCCACTGGTGGACGGACCCGGAGGGCCGGTTCGGCCTGTCGCTCGCGGCCCCGGCCTGAGCGGCCGCACCAACGCCCAGGGCGGGAACGCCCAATTTGCTTGTTCACCTTACGAATTCTCGAAGCACAGATTGAGGATCCCGGTGTACAAGACTTAAACGAATAGGGGTTACGATCGCGGCTACCGAGCTCAGTGTTGAGTACCAGGAGTCAAGATCGTGAGCGTCACCCAGAAGCCCTCCGGGGCGGTCGAGGCCCCCGCGCCCGGCCGCCTCGGCTTCGTCGTCTTCATCACCGCCGCCGCGGCCCTCGGCGGCTTCCTGTTCGGCTACGACAGCTCCGTGATCAACGGCGCCGTCTCCGGTATCCAGGGCAAGTTCGGTGTCGGCAGCGGCGAGACCGGCCTGATCGTCTCCTCGGCACTGCTGGGCTCGGCGGTCGGCGCCGCGCTGGCGGGCCGGTTCGCCGACCGCTACGGCCGCATCAAGGTCATGAAGGCGGGCGCGCTGCTGTTCGCGGTCAGCGCCGTCGGCTCGATGCTGCCCTTCTCCCCCTGGGACCTCGCCCTGTGGCGCGTCCTCGGCGGCGCGGCCATCGGCATCGCCTCGGTGATCGCCCCGACCTACATCGCCGAGGTCGCGCCGACCAAGTACCGGGGCCGGCTGGCCTCCTTCCAGCAGGCCGCGATCGTGCTCGGCATCGCGATATCCCAGCTGGTCAACTGGGTGCTGGCGGACGCCGCCGGCGGTGACACCCGCGGCCACCTGCTCGGCCTGGAGGCCTGGCAGTGGATGCTGGGCATCTGCGTGATCCCGGCCGTGGTCTACTTCGTGCTCTCCTCGATGATCCCCGAGTCCCCGCGCTACCTGATCCAGGCCGAGCGCCTGGACGACGCCCGCAAGGTGCTGGCCCAGGTCGAGGGCGACGGCATCGACACCGACGCCCGGATCGCCGAGATCCAGACGCTGATCGCCTCCGACCACCGCCCGCGCTTCCGCGACCTGCTCGGCGGCCGCTTCGGCCTGCTCCCGATCGTCTGGGTCGGCATCGGCCTGTCGGTCTTCCAGCAGCTGGTCGGCATCAACGTGATCTTCTACTACTCGTCGATCCTCTGGCAGTCGGTCGGCATCGACCAGGGCAACTCGCTGCTGATCAGCTTCATCGGCTCGGTCATCAACATCCTCGGCACCGTGATCGCGATCCTGCTGGTCGACCGGATCGGTCGCAAGCCGCTCGCCCTGATCGGCTCGGCCGGCATGGCCGTCACCCTCGCCGCGGCCGGCTGGGCGTTCTCCTCCGCCACCGGCTCCGGCGACCACGTCTCGCTGCCCGACCTCCAGGGCACCGTCGCGCTGATCTCCGCCAACGCCTTCGTGCTGTTCTTCGCGATGTCCTGGGGCGTGGTCGTCTGGGTGATGCTCGGCGAGATGTTCCCGAACCGGATCCGCGCCGCCGCGCTCTCCGTCGCAGCCTCCGCGCAGTGGATCGCCAACTGGGCGATCACCGTCTCGTTCCCGTCCCTGTCGCGCTGGAACCTCTCGGCGACCTACCTGGTGTACGCGGCCTTCGCGGCGCTGTCGATCGTCTTCGTGGCCAAGTACATGAAGGAGACCAAGGGCGTCCGACTGGAGGACATGGGCTGATCAGCCTTCCATGGGCTGGTCGGACCATCCGGCTCCCGGCCCCCGCACCCTAGCGCGATCGGCGCGGGTGCGGGGGCCGAATCGTTCACTCTCTGCGGCGGGTCGAGCACCTCCGGTACTCCTGTGCGGCAGGAGGGATGTGTCCTTGATCTTCAACCGGCTTCGCACCCGCAGAACCGCCACCGCCCCGAGCGGCGGCTGTCCGTACGCCCACGCCCACAACCACGTCGGCCCACCGGGCGCGTTCCCGCAGCCCGCCCCGGCGTCCGCACCGCAGACGCCGGGACCGCAGACGTCGGGACCGCACCCGTTCGAACCGCAGACGTCCGCACCGCAGACGTCCGCACCGCAGACGTCGAGACCGCAGACGCCCACACCGCACCGCCCGGGCCCGCAGCTGCCGCCCGAGCCACCGCCGTTCACCGACCCGGAGCAGGCCGCCGAGTTCATCCGCCAGTTCCACCGCGAGCAGCCCGCCGCCGGTGCCCCGAAGCCGCGGCTGCGCGCCGTCCTGGACGAGATCGACCGCACCGGCAGCTACCTGCACACCCCCGCCGAACTCGCCTACGGCGCCAAGCTCGCCTGGCGCAACGCCGCCCGCTGCATCGGCCGGCTGTACTGGCGCAGCCTGGTGGTCCGCGACCTGCGCCACCTCTCCTCGGCCGACGACATCGCCACCGAGTGCTTCGAGCACCTGCGGACGGCCGGCAACGGCGGGCGGATCCGCCCGGTGATCTCGGTGTTCGCCCCCGACCGTCCGGGCCGACCGGCCGCCCGCATCCTCAACCAGCAGCTGGTCCGCTACGCCGGGCACCGGGTCGACGGCGCCGTGGTCGGCGACCCGGCGGGCGCGGTGCTCGCCGCCCGGGCCCGCGACCTCGGCTGGAAGTGCGCCGAGGAGCGCTTCGACGTGCTGCCGCTGATCATCCAGGAGCGCCCGGGCGAGCGCCCCGTCTGGTACGAGCTGCCGGACGACACCACCCTGGAGGTGCCGCTCAGCCACCCCGGGTACGAGTGGTTCGCCGAACTCGGGCTGCGCTGGTACGCGGTGCCCGCGATCAGCGACATGACCCTGGAGATCGGCGGCGTGCGCTACCCCACCGCGCCGTTCAACGGCTGGTACATGGGCACCGAGATCGGCGCCCGCAACCTCGCCGACGCCGACCGCTACGACATGCTCGGCACCGTCGCCGAGCGGCTGGGCCTGGACACCTCCAGCGACCGCACGCTCTGGCGCGACCGTGCGCTGATCGAGCTCAACATCGCCGTGCTGCACTCTTTCCAGGAGGCCGGGGTGATGATCGCCGACCACCACACCGAGTCGGAGCGCTTCCTCAAGCACATCGCCCAGGAGAAGCGGCTCGGCCGCCCGACCCCGGCGGACTGGAGCTGGATCGTGCCCCCGGTCTCCGGCGCGCTGACGCCGGTCTACCACCGGTACTACGACCCGGTGGACCCGGAGCAGCGGCCGGCCTTCACGGCCCGCGAGCCCTGGTAGGACCGGCCCGGCACCGGCACCGCGAACGCGCACCGGGGCTGCGAACGCTCGCCGGGGCTACGCCCTCGCGGCGAGGCGCTCGAAGCGCAGCACGAGTCCGTCCAACAGCGCCTCCAGGCCGGTCTCGAAGGCACCCTCGTCCACCGTCCCCCGGTGCCCGGCCAGCCGGTGCGCCTCGCCGAGGTGCGGGTAGTCGGCCGCGTCGTAGACCCCGGCGTCCGCCGGGAAGCCGGCCGCGAAGGAGGCGAGCGCGGAGCCGGTGACGAAGTAGCGCATCAGCGCGCCGATCCGGGTGGCCTGGCCGCGCGGCCACCCGGACTCGACCAGGTGCCCGAAGACGGCGTCGGCCAGGCGCAGCGCGTTGGGCCGCCGCCCCGGGCCCTGGGCGAGCACCGGGACGATGTTGGGGTGGGCGGCCAGCGCGGCGCGGTAGGAGCGGGCCCAGTGGCGCAGCGCCTCCGGCCAGGGGGTCGTCGGCCTCGCCGGCCCGGTCGGGGGGCCGGGGTCCTCGCCACCGCTGAACATCGACAAGTCGACTTCGCCGATGACGCTGTCCACCACCGCGTCCAGCAGTTCGTCCTTGGTGGCGAAGTGGTTGTAGAGCGAGGGCCCGCTGACCGACAGCTCGGTGGCCAGGCGCCGGGTGGAGAGGGCGTCCAGCCCCTCCTCGTCGATCAGCCGCAGGGCGGCGGCGACGATGCGCTCGCGGCTGAGCAGCGGGGTGCGCGGACGGGCCATCGCGGTGACTTCCTCCGATTCCTCCGGCCGGCTCCCCCGGTCGGGTGGGTGGGGGACCGATTCTGACAGCTGCCTCTTCCCAGCGCGGGCCGCCCGGGGCTACAGTCCCCCCGTAAAACTTGCAGCGCTAGTTTATCGGCCCGAAGCGTCCACCGGGCCCGAGTCGGGAGCCGCCGTGAACCTGGAGTTGTCCGAGGAGCAGAGCGCCGTCCGGGACCTCGCCGCCGCCTTCACCGACCGCGAGATCGTGCCGTACGCCGCCGAGTGGGACCGCGTCGAGTCCGTGGACCGGGCGATCATCGGCAAGCTGGCCGAGCTGGGCTTCCTCGGCCTGACCATCCCCGAGGAGTACGGCGGCAGCGGCGGCGACCACCTCGCGTACTGCCTGGTGCTGGAGGAGCTCGGGCGCGGCGACTCGGCCGTGCGCGGGATCGTCTCGGTCTCGCTCGGCCTGGTCGGCAAGTCGATCAACAGCTACGGCACCGAGGAGCAGAAGCGGCACTGGCTGCCCCGGCTCACCTCCGGCGAGTCGCTCGGCTGCTTCGCGCTCACCGAGCCCGGCACCGGCTCGGACGCGGCCAACCTGACCACCCGGGCCGTCCGCGACGGCGACGACTGGCTGATCAGCGGTGCCAAGATGTTCATCACCAACGGCACCTGGGCCGACGTCGCGCTGGTCTTCGCCCGCACCGGCGGCGGCGAGCCCGAGCAGCGGGGCCACCGGGGCATCACCGCCTTCCTGGTCCCCACCGACCTGCCCGGCTTCGGCCGCACCACGATCCACGGCAAGCTCGGCCTGCGCGGCCAGGCCACCGCCGAACTCGCCCTGGACGGCGTCCGGGTGCCCGACAGCGCCCGGCTCGGCGAGGTCGGCAAGGGCTTCACGGTGGCGATGGCGGCGCTGGCCAAGGGCCGGATGTCGGTCGCGGCCGGCTGCGTCGGCATCGCCCGCGCCTGCCTGGAGGCCGCCGTGCGCTACGCGGGCGAGCGCGAGCAGTTCGGCCGGCCGATCGCCTCGCACCAGCTCGTCCAGGAACTGCTGGTCGGCATCGCGGTGGACGTCGAGGCCGCCCGGCTGCTCACCTGGAAGGTCGCCGACCACATCGAACGCGGCCTGCCCTTCGCCACCGAGTCCTCGATCGCCAAGCTCCACGCGAGCGAGGCCGCCGTCCGGGCCGCGAACAACGCGCTCCAGGTGTTCGGCGGCTACGGCTTCATCGACGAGTACCCGGTCGGCAAGTACCTGCGCGACGCGCGGGTGATGACCCTCTACGAGGGCACCAGCCAGATCCACCAACTGCTCATCGGGCGTGCCCTGACCGGCGTCAACGCCTTCTGACCCCCTTCCCCCGATAAGGAGCACGACGTGCGTCCCGTCTACTTCGCCGCCGCCCGCCGCACACCCATCGGCCGGCTGCGCGGAGCGCTCGCCACGGTCCGCCCGGACGACCTCTCCGCCACCGTGCTGCGCGCCCTGCTCGCCGACGTCCCCGCCCTCGACCCGGCCCGGATCGACGACGTCTACTGGGGCGCCGCCAACCAGGCCGGCGAGGACAACCGCAACGCCGCCCGGATGGCCGTCCTGCTGGCCGGCCTGCCGGAGAGCGTCCCCGGAGCCACCGTCAACCGGCTCTGCGCCTCAGGCCTGGAGGCCGTCACCCTCGCCGCCCGGGCCATCGGCTCCGGTGAGGCCGACGTGGTGCTGGCCGGCGGCTGCGAGTCGATGACCCGCGCCCCCTTCGTCCTGCCCCGCCCCGACGAGGCGCTGCCGCACCGGATCGAGACCTACGACACCCGGCTCGGCTGGCGGCTCACCAACCCGCGGATGGCCGAGCTGCACGGCGTGCTCAGCATGGGCGAGACCGCCGAGGAGGTCGCCGCCCGGTACGGCATCGGCCGGGAGCGCCAGGACGCCTTCGCACTGCGCAGCCACCAGCGAGCCGCCGCCGCCCGCAAGGACGGGCACTTCGACACCGAGCTGATCCCGGTCGAGCGGCCCGACGGGGTGACGGTCGGCCAGGACGAGGGCATCCGCGAGGACACCAGCCTGGAGAAGCTCGCCAGGCTCAAGCCGGCCTTCCGCCCGGGCGGCACCGTCACGGCCGGCAACGCCTCGCCGATGAACGACGGCGCGGCCGGGCTGGTCCTGGTCAGCGAGGAGGCGCTGCGCGACCTCGGGCTGCAGCCGCTCGGCCGGTACGTGGCCGGGGCCTCGGCCGGGGTGCACCCCGACGTCATGGGCATCGGACCGGTGCCCGCGACGCGGAAGGTGCTCGGACGGGCCGGCTGGACCCTCGCCGACCTGGACACCGCCGAGCTCAACGAGGCCTTCGCCGCCCAGGCACTGGCCTCCGCCGACGGCATCGGGTTCAGCCCGGAGCAGGCCGACGAGGTGGTCAACCCGAGCGGCGGGGCGATCGCCCTCGGCCACCCGCTGGGCGGCTCGGGCGCCCGGATCCTGACCACCCTGCTGCACCGGATGCACCGCACCGGCGCCCGACGCGGCCTGGCCACGATGTGCGTGGGCGTGGGGCAGGGTACGGCCGTGCTGGTCGAGAACGTCTGAGGGAGTTTCCAGTGATCGGAGGAACTGACATGGCCCGTTTCACGGGGAAGGTCGCCGTGGTGACCGGCGCGGCGCAGGGCATCGGCGCGGCCACCGCCCGCCGGCTGGCGGAGGAGGGCGCGGCGGTCGCCGTGGTCGACCTGACCGCCGAGCGGGCGGCCGGGACGGTCGCCGAGATCACCGCCAAGGGCGGCACCGCCCGGGCGTACGGCTGCGACGTGGCCGACTACGACTCCGTCGACGCGGTGTTCGCCCAGGTCGCGGAGGAACTCGGCGGGCTGCACATCCTGGTGAACAACGCCGGGATCACCCGGGACAACCTGTTCTTCAAGATGCCCAAGTCCGACTGGGACGCGGTGCTGACGGTCAACCTGACCAGCGCGTACAACTGCAGCCACGTGGCGCAGAAGTACATGGTGGCGCAGAAGTACGGGAAGATCGTCTCGCTCAGCTCGCGCTCCGCGCTCGGCAACCGGGGCCAGGCCAACTACGCGGCCGCCAAGGCCGGCATCCAGGGGCTCACCGCGACCCTGGCGATCGAGCTCGGGCCGTTCAACGTCAACGTCAACGCCGTCGCCCCCGGCTACATCGCCACCGCGATGACGGCGGCCACCGCCGAGCGGGTCGGCGCCACCGCCGAGGACCACCAGACCGAGGTGGCCGCCCGCACGCCGCTGCGCCGGGTGGGGCAGCCGGAGGAGATCGCGTCGGTGGTGGCCTTCCTGGCCAGCGAGGACGCCTCGTACGTGAGCGGGCAGACTCTGTACGTCAACGGTGGGGCCCGGTGACCCGACGGAGGCTTACCCGAGGCCGGTCAACTTGGTAAACTTGGCCAACTCGGTGAAAAGTGTGAAATCGGTGAGACTTGACTGACGATTGGTCAGTCGGCCGTCCCAGGTGCGGGGTTACCTTCTCCTGGGACGGCCTTTACCTTTTTGCGTGGCCGATCAGAACCATGCCGCTGATGGGACTACCCCACTAAATGACTATGGCATGATCATGCGGCAGTCGATGGGATGGCCGGACCGACCCGACCTGACCAAGGTCGGGCCCTGCGTCCCCCTCAAGGAGTCCCATGGGCAGCCCCGCTACCCTCCGCCGCGCCCTGGCTCTGCTCGCCGTGGGGGCCACCGCCCTCACCGCCGGCACCATCGCCGTACCGGCTGTCGGCGCGGCGACCGCCGCCCCCGCGCACGACCTCGCGGGCGTCCACGTCCGCCCCGCCTCCTTCGGGCACCACCTCGCCACCGCCCGCCCGGCGCCGCTGAGCACCACCCAGTGCGTCAGCCAGATCGGCATCCACTGCTACTCGCCCGTCCAGTACCAGGCCGCCTACAACCTGGCGCCGCTGTACAAGGAGGGCATCACCGGCAAGGGCCGCACGATCGTCATCGTCGACTCCTTCGGCTCGCCGACCATCCAGCACGACCTGGAGGTCTTCGACAAGCAGTGGGGTCTCAAGGACACCCAGGTCGAGGTCCGCAAGTGGGGCAACGTCCCCGCCTTCGACCCGAAGAACCCCGACCACACCGGCTGGGCCGGCGAGACCACCCTGGACGTCGAGTACGCCCACGCGATCGCCCCCGACGCCCACATCGTCCTGGTCGAGACCGGTGTCGCCGAGACCGAGGGCACCACCGGCCTGCCCGAGATGATGGACGCCGAGAAGGACCTCATCAAGAAGGGCGTCGGCGACGTCATCTCGCAGAGCTTCGGCGCCACCGAGAACACCTTCCCGGGCTACGACAAGGGCGACTTCAAGTCGCTGACCGACCTGCGCTACGCCTTCAAGGCCGCCGCCGACCGCAACGTCACCGTGCTCGCCGCCTCCGGCGACAACGGCGCCACCGACTCGCAGACCAACGGCACCGACCTGTACCCGTTCAAGGTCAACTCCTGGCCGTCCTCGGACCCGCTGGTCACTTCCATCGGCGGCACCCAGCTGACCCTGGACGACAACGGCAAGCGCACCGCGGCCGACAAGGTGTGGCACGACAAGTCCGGCGCCGGCGGCGGCGGCGTGTCCGGCATCTTCAGCCGCCCGTGGTACCAGACCGGCGTCGCCAACGTCACCGGCGAGCACCGCGGCACCCCGGACATCAGCATGAGCGCCGCCGTCGACGGCGCCGCCTGGACCTACGAGTCCTACGACCCGACCGCGGTCGGCTGGCACCTCACCGGCGGCACCAGCGAGGCCACCCCGCTGTTCTCCGGCATCGTCGCGCTCGCCGACCAGCTGGCCGGCCACCGCCTCGGCCAGCTCAACCCGAGCCTGTACGGCCTGAGCCTGCTCCCGAGCCAGTGGAGCGGCATCGTCGACGTCAAGGACGGCGACAACGGCTGGGGCGGCGTCACCGGCTACAACGCCACCGAGGGCTACGACCTCGCGAGCGGCCTCGGCACCATCGACGGCGCCAAGTTCGTCCACGCGCTCGCGGGCGACATTCAGGGTGACGACGACCAGCAGTGAGTAGTGGCCGGTCGTGGTGGGTGCGTGACGACTGCGACCGGCTTCTGACGGCTGACAAGTAACAGCGAACGGATAACAGATTTCGAAATCTGTTATCCGTTCGCTGTTTTCTGTCTGCTGTTTTTGTCGGCTGGTGGCTGGTGTCTGGTAGCCGGTGGCTGCCGGCCCGACAACCGTCAGGCGGCAGCCGACCGGGCGTCAGGCCTACTCGGCCGGGGTCGGGCCGGCGGCCAGCTGGGCGAGGTAGCGCTCGGCGGCGCGGAGCTTGCGGCCGTCGCGGCCGGGGAGGTAGGCGCGCAGCTCGATGATCTCCGGGGCGATGCGGATGGCCTCCGTACGGTCGGTGATCGAGCGCCAGCAGGCCTCGGCGTTGGTGGCCGCCTGCTGGGTCTCCGGGTGGTTCGCGCCCTGGGAGCGGAGCAGCGTCAGGGCGACCTCGCGGTAGATGTCGGCCGCCTCGGCCGTTCGGCCCGCGAGCCGGCACACGTGCGCGCGCACCTGCCGCACCTGGAGGACGGGCTCGGAGACGGCGCCGTGCTCGGCGATCGCCTCCAGTTCGAGTGCGAAGGCGAGGTCGGTGGCGGCGGCGTGGTCCCCGGCTTCGGCGCTGCGGACGATCCGTCCGATGACCTCGCGGTAGTCCGCGCGGGGCGCGTTGGCGGCCGGGGTCCCGGCGACGGCCTCGGCCGGGATCTCGGCCGGGGTCTCAGCCAGTGCAGGCGGCTGATCGGCGGGCGCCTCCTCGGCCGGGACCTGGTCCTGCGGCACCTCGCCCGTCGACACGGCTTCGACCGGTACGACGTCGACTGGCACGGCGTCGGACGATACGGCCTCGGACGGTACGGCGTCCTGGGGCTCCTCCGCGGCCTCGACGACCTCGACGACCTCGGCAGCCGGCTCAACCGGCTCGGCGACCTCCTCAGCCGCCGGAACGGCCGCAGCCGCCTCGACAGCCTCGTCCGCGGGCTCCAGCTCCGGCTCCGGCTCCGGCTGCGACTTGCGCAGCGTCACGCCCGCCAGCCGCACGGTCTCCGCCGCCGGCGCATCGGCCGGGACGGGCTTGTGCAGGCTCACGCTCGACGCCTCGTCAGGCTGCTCGCCCGCCTTCACCAGGCTGACCGGCTTGGCCGGTCGCGGCGGCGTGGGCGGCACCCCCGGCTTGATCAGGCTCACCAGGCCGTCCACCGACGGAGCCGGCACCGGCCGCTCGGCCACCGCGCCGTGCGGCCCGGCCTGACGCGGCAGCGGCGGCACCGGGGGCAGCGGACGCTCCGCCGCGACCGCGTCCGGCACCGCGACGCCGTCCGGCACCGGCATGGCGTCCACCGCCGGAACCGCATCCGCCATCGGCACGGCGTCCATCACCGGCAGCACCTCGGCCGCCGGGACCTCGCCGCGGCGGGCGGTGTTGCGGAAGACCGGGCGGTCCGGGACGTGCGTGGCCAGGATGACCACGTCCGGCCGCAGCACCGAGTACACCTGCTGCCGCAGTTGCTCGGGCGCGAGCACGTCGCCCGCGCCGGGGCGGCCGCCGTGCAGCGCCTCGATCAGGGCGCGGGTGAAGGTGCCGATCTGCTCCGGGTCCGGGCTGACGACCGCCCACAGCGGGATGCCCTCGCTGAGCGGCGAGACGGTGCCCTGGAGGTACGGCCAGGCGTTCTGATCGGCGCTCAGGTCGGCGATGACCAGGGTCTGCCACTCGGCCGGACGGTGGCTCAGCTCCGCGGCGATGGCCTGCCAGGGCAGCCCGTCCTGCTTGGAGTCACGCAGGGTCAGCTGGAGCTGGCCACCGCGCTTGTCGGCGACCACGTGCCCGCCCAGGTGCACCAGCAGCGGCCCGGGGTGCCGGGAGGCGGCGCGCAGGTGGGCGAGGACGGTGTGCGGGTCGCTGGCACCGGGGAGGTGGACGGCGTCCACCGCGTCCGCGGCGAGCAGCACCTGCGGCGAGACGGCGGCCAGCATCGCGGACAGCACCGGCGCCTGGGCCGGTCCGCCCCTGCCCCAGGTGCGGCGGCCGGAGGTGCCGTACCCGCCCTCGATCACCAGGATCCGGCCGCGCGGCGCCGTGCCCAGGCCGCCCAGCCCGCCCGTACCGGCGGCCGCGCCACCCGGGACGGTGAACGGCGGCGGCGTGGCCGAGGCCGGCGCGCCCGCGGCGGGCAGGCCGGTGAGGGTCCATCCGGTGGGCGCGACCGGCGGCGCGGGCGGCACCGAAGCGGGCGCGCTCGGTGCCGCCGCAGCTGGGGGCGCCGGGGGCGCGGGCGGCGGCTCGTACAGCGCGGCGGGCCCGGGCGGGTGCTCCTCAGCAAGCAGGCGGGCGGGCGGCGGTACGGCGTCCCAGGGGCCCGAGTCCGCGGCCGGCTCGGGACCTCCGGAAACAGCTGTCGTCTCCGCCATCTTCTGGTCACCGCCCCGCCCCGCCGCTGCCGCGGCGTCTGATGCCCTTGCCTGCGTGGTGCCTGCCACCACGTTCCGTGCGCGCCACCCTACGAGATCCCGGCGCACCCGTTCCAGGCCGGGTGCCGATCGGCGTGCTACCCGGCCCGCAACGCCCGCTATCGTGCCGCCATGACCGGCTCCGATGCGCCCCTGCTCTTCCTCGACGTCGACGGACCGCTCATTCCGTTCGGCGCCCCGCCCCCGGGCGGCTACCCCACCTACCCGGGCCCGGAGCCCTCCGGGAACCCGCTGGTGACCCGGGTCGACCCGGCGCTCGGGCGGCGCCTGCTGGCCCTGCCCTGCGCACTGGTGTGGGCCACCACCTGGCTGGACGATGCCAACGACTGCCTCTCGCCCCGGCTGGGCCTGCCGCAACTGCCCGTCGTGGACTGGCCGGTGGCGGACGACGAGGACGGCGGGAACGGCGGGAACGGCGAACCGCTCTGGAAGACCCGCCCACTGCTCGACTGGGCGGCCGGACGCCCGTTCGCCTGGGTGGACGACGAGATCACCCCCGCCGACCGTCGCTGGGTCGAGACCCACTCCCCCGCTCCCACTCTGCTGCACCGCGTTGATCCCCAAGTCGGGCTCACCGAAGCCGACTTCACCGTCCTCGACGCCTGGCTGCGCACGGCCCGCCCGGCCACCCCCCGGAAGGAGTGACCGGGCAGACGTGCAGGTTCCGTGGCTTCGCGAGCACTGGTTCCTGCCCGAAGGCCGGCATCCGGGCGCGGCGAGCAGCGGCGGTGTCGACGGATCTTGAGCGATCCGAGCCTTCAGGGCGATCGGTCCGATGACAGAGAGCGAAGTCCCGCACCCCGATGACGTGGGTGGGCCCAGCGCTGCCGCCGACCTGAGGGCAAGCCCGAGCGGTAGTGGAACGCTGGGGGCCCAGCAGCCCGCCGGCGTCTACTTCACCGCGCACGGCCTGTTCGGCCCGCTGTACCCCGAACGGGGCTGGGCCTGGTTCGTGCCCACGTCCGAGGACGCCGCACGCGCCGACTGGCCCGGCCTCCTCTCGCGCACCTCAGCGCCCCTTGGCGCTACGGTACTCACGGAATCGTGGCCCCTGGAAGGGGCTGAGTTCCTCAGGAGCCGGCCAGCAGGTCACGCAGCAGGGCGACCGTGTCGGCGTCCAGGTCGCGGCCGGTGCGGCGGCTCAGGGCGTCCAGGCGGTTGACGGCGCGCAGGAGTTGGTCCCGGGCGCCGGCCGAGGCGTAGGCGTAGAAGAGGTCCCGGTGCAGCAGCTCGACGTCCGGGGCGACGGCGAGGCCGCGGAAGACGGCGGCCTCGGCGCTGCGGTGGTCGCCGTACTGGAGGCGGCGGGCGGCGAGTTCGTGGGCGGTGTCGACGATGGCGGCGATCATGTCCTGGCGCTCGGCCTCGGCCCAGCCGTAGGAGGCAGGCGGGGCCTCGGCGAACGGTGCGCCGCGGACCAGGGCCAGGGCGTGGGCGAGGGCGGCGTCGGCGGTGGCGCTGGTGCTGCGCATGCCGCGCCGGTAGAGGCTGCGGAACTCGTCCCAGTCGCAGGTGACGGCCGGGGCGAAGGCGTAGCCGTCGGTGGCCGCGGTGGACAGGTAGGCGCGGCCCTCGCCGGAGGTGCCGAACCAGGCGGCCAGGTCGGCGAGTTTGGCCGGGAGCGGGCTCTCGGCGTCGGCGGCGGTGGGGTGCGGGTCCAGGTGCGCGGCGCCGGGGTGCAGGTCGTGGTCGAGCGCGTGGTGGTCGGAACCGGGGCGCAGCGCGAGGTAGACGGCGAGCTCGGTCAGCCGGGACAGCGCGCCGGGTTCGACGGTGCCGAAGGTGCCGGCCACGTCGATCGGGCCGAGCAGCCGGATCCGGGGGGCGTTGCGCGGGGTGTGCGCCTCCGGGGAGCGGAGGATGGCGAGCAGGTCGTCGCTGTCGCTGCGGCCGGGGGTGGCCCGGGCGACCGGCGCGACCGCGGCCGGTCCGGGCTCCACCGCCGGCTCCACCCGCTCCTCGGTGTCGGCCGCGCGCTCCGCGACGGAGCCGGGCTCCGGCCGGGACGGCACGCGCGGATCGACGCCGGTGGGCGCGGGCGCGCTCTGGTGCGTCGGGGCGGGCTCAGCGGGCACGGGCTCGGCGGGCACGGGGACGGGCACGGGGACGGCGGGCGCCGGGGCAGGATCGGCAGGCGTCCGGGCGGGCACGAGAACGGGCACGGCTGCCGACTGCGGCGCCACGGGCTGGACCGGCTGGACGGGCTGGACGGGCTGGACGACCACCGGGGCGTCGGCCGGCATCACCTCAGCAGCCTCGGCCGTGTCCACCGCGGCGTCCGTGGAACCGACCGGCTCGCCGGGCAGCCGCAGGTCGCGGGTGGTCTCATCGGTGGCCTGCCCGGCCTCGGCGGCGCCCTGCTCGGTCTCCGTGGCGGCCATCCCGGTCTCGGTCGCCGCCTGCCGTCCCTGCCCGTTGACGGCGAACCTCGCCGGGCCGGCCGATGTGGGGGCGGGGACCTGAGCGGGGGCGGGCGTCGCCGGGTCGGTTCCCGCGAACGGGCTGACGCCGGTGCCGATGACCCGGGTCAGCAGCCGGGGCCCGGCGGCCGTGTCCGCGCCCTCCCCGGCCTCCCCGGCCTCGCCTGCCTCCGTCGCCGGAGCGCCGACGACGGCCAGCACCGGTACGACGGGCGGCAGTTCGGCGGTGTCCGGGTCGTCGTCCGGATCCGGGTCGAGGCCGGGACCGTCCAGGGTCCAGGCCGGCGCCGGGTGCTGGGTGGCGTCGTCGGCGGCCCGGAGGAGTTCGGCGATCTGGTCGTACTGCTGTCCGTCGAGCCGCTGGAGTTCGACGGACAGGTGCAGGCCGGGGATGGCGGCCTGGCCGGTGGTGGGCAGGGTCCAGCGGGCGACCGGGCCGGTGCCGCGCTCGGGGGCGAGGGTGATGACGGCGACGCAGGTGCGCGGACGGGCGTCCAGCAGACGGCCGAGCTCGGCGGGGGTGCCGCCGCCGGGCTGCTGGGCGCAGAGCACGATCTCGGGTACCCAGGACTCGTCCGCCTGCCCCCGGCTGCGGGCCTCGCGCGGGCTGGCGGCCTCGGCGGCGATCAGGGTGGCACGGGCCTTGGCGGTGCGCGGGCCGAGGGCGGCCAGCGCGGCCTCCAGGGTGGGGTGGCGGTGGACGCGCTCGGCGGCCGGGCCGCTGATCGGTACCTCCTCGGCGAGGTCCACCAGGTGCAGGTGGAGCCGGTCGGCCAGCGGGCTGTGGGCCAGTTCGATGGCCAGGGTGCGCAGGACGTCGCGCGCGTCGTCGGGGTGTCCGGAGAGGTGGAGCAGCCGGACGGCCTCCAGGTCGGCGAGGACCACCGAGCCGTCGGGCGAGGTGCCGAGGGTGACCAGCGCCGGGTAGGGCGCGGCGGTCTTGCGGGCCTGGGCCGCGCTCAGCACGTCGCCGGACTCCTCGCTGCACCACCAGACGTTGGCGGCGTGCGCGGCGCGGAACGGCGCGATCGGCGTGGCCGGTCCGGACAGGTGCAGCTCGATGGTGTGGCCGGGGGTGATCCGGGCCGCGACGATGGCCGGCAGCCGCTTGCCGCCGCGCACGGTGTTGCGGGCCAGGGTACGCAGGGCGCGGTCCAGCAGTTCGAGCCCGGCCTGGTCCTGCCGGACGATCAGCTCGTTCTCGAACGCGGCGGCCTCGGCGGCGGGCATCGCGATGCGGTGCAGGGGGCGGCGGGCGCGCAGCTGGGTGCCGCGCTTGTAGGCGACGGTGCCGACCATCATGGCGGCGAGCAGGACCCCGACGGTGGAGGCGGCCAGGGCGACGGTGTAGTCGCCGTCGGACGCCGGGTCGGCGTGCGTGGCGGGGGCGGGAGCGGGTGTGTGGGCGGGCGCCGGCGTCTGGGCGGCCGGGGCGGGCTGCGACGCGCCCGGCGTCGGGGCGGCCTGCGTCGGGGCGGGGGCGGGCGTCTGCTCGGGAGCGGGCGCCGGAGCCGGCGTCTGGGCGGCCGGAGCGGCCGCCCCCGGCACCGTGAGCACCGCCCCGGGCTCCAGTACGTCCGGGTCGGTCAGCCGTTCCCCGTCCGGCGCCTGCACCCCCTTGTTGGCCTCGAAGAGCTTCGGCCAGGCCTCACCGTCCCCCAACTCCCGCTGGGCGATGGCCGACAGGCTGTCCCCGGCCTGGACGGTCACGGTCTTCTGCCCGGCCGCGCCCGGCTCCGTCCCGGCCTGCGGCGACTGCGCGGGAGCCGGGGCCTGCGCCTGACCGGCAGCCGGAGCGGGGGCCTGGGCCGGGGCCTGCGCGGGCGCCTTCGCCTCGTCCGCCTTGGCGTCCGTCGGCATCAGCAGCTCCCAGCCGGGCTGGATCGGCCGGTCCGCGTCGAAGCGGACCCCGGAATCGTCCATCACCCGGCCGTCGTTGAGCTTGGCGATCTCCACCCACCGCTCGCCGGAGCCCAGTTGGCGCTCCGCGATGGACCACAGGCTGTCCGCCGGCCGGCTGTCCCGGACGGTGTACGTGGGGTGCTGCTCGGCCGCCGGGCTCAGCGCGGGCGCGGACTGGGCGGCGGGCAGCGCGGCCCGCTGCACGCCGGGGGTCAACTGCGCCTGGGCCACTGGGTGGTGGGCCGGCTCCGGCACCGCGGCGAAGGCCGAACCGGCCACCGGCAGCAGCGCGAGCACCGAGCCGACCAGCCCGGCGGCGAGCCGCTGGCTCCAGCCGAAGGCCGGGATCCGCCGGGCGATCCGGCCGCGCAGCTGGGCCGGGATCTCCAGCAGGACGGAGAGCGCGAAGCACGCCCAGGCCAGCCACCCGACCACCACCAGCAGCCAGAGGAACAGCCGCCCGTCGTCCGGACTGGTGAGCGCCTCGCCCACACCGCCCGGAGCGACCTCGCCCATCGAGGCGACCGCGTGGGTGCCGTACAGCAGCAGCGCGGGGACGCCGAACAGCAGGGCGAGCAGGGTCACCAGCGCGGCGAGTGCGGTGATCAGCGCGCCGCCGCGGCCGCGGCCGGCCCGGTGCGCGCTTCGACCCCGACCCCTCGCGGTTCGATCCCGGTCGTTCCCCGGCCCGGTCCCGGTCCGGCCGGTACGGGCCGGGGTGGTTCGGGCCTGGTCCTTGGCACGTGGCGCGGCCATCAGTCGGTCTCCGCTTTCTCGACTCCGTGGACGAGGGTCGCACTGCCCTTGCCCGTTACCTTCCGCTGCCCGAGGGCGCCCAGCAGAACCGGCCGGTAGTCGGCCCGCACGGTGACGGTGATGACCTTGCCGTCACCGGAGAACTCGACGCCGTCGACGTGCAGCCCGTACAGCCCGAGGTAGGCGTCGGCGGCCTGCTTGACGTAGTCCTGCCGGACCTTGAAGCCCTTGCCCTGCAGCACGGCCGCCTGGTCGAGCTGCTGGCCTCCGACCCGCGCGGCCTCCTGGGCGTACGCGTCGGTGCGCTCGGCGACCCGCAGTCGGCCGCCGGCGTCGATCACCAGGGCGATGACGAGCACCAGGTAGGCCGCGCAGATCGCCACGAAGAGGGCGACCGCACCCCGGTCCGACCGGCGAAGGCCCGGGTGAACCCGGCGATCCCGATGAACCCGGCGATCCCGGTGAACCCGGTGAAGCCGTCGACGCCGCAGGCCGCTCAGCACTCGCACCCCCTCCCCCCGATCCGCACGATGTCTCCCCACCGGCCCCCGCCGGGCGCCACTCGGTTCCGTTGCGTCATCCCCCGAGCGCTCTCCGCTTGCGTCTCCCCCGCACGAGCCGTCCCCAATCCCCCGACCGCCCGTCACGGCCCGCCCCGCCGTCATGTGCCGCGGTAGCGGTCCACCACGGAGGTGAACTCCCCGACGAGGTGCTTCGTCACGGGCACGCCGGAGGGTCCGCCGAGCAGGTCGGCGAGTTCGACGTCGCAGACCACGGTGACCTTGACGGTGGCGACCGGCCCGTCCGCCAGCTCCAACTCGCCCTGGTCCAGCTGGACGTCGCTGTTCCGGCAGGAGACGCCCTGCTGGCGCAGTGTTTCGAGGGCGGAGTCCCTGGCCGGCTTGTCCATCCCGGCGACGCTGCGCTGCAGCGAGGCCGTCCGGGCCCCGGCACGGGCGGCGGCCTCGACCGTGCCGGCCGCGGTCTGCACCCGGCCGGCGGCGATCGCCAGCAGGACCAGTGCGACCACGCCCGGCACCACGATCGCCGCCTCGATCGCGATCCCGCCCCGGTCCCGCCGTCGCGGGCGCCACCGCGGCCCCCGCCGCCCGGCGCCACCGCGCGCCACCACGGCACGAGTGCTCACTTCGTCACCACCGGCGGGACGAAGCGCTCACGCGGCGCCTCGGCGTACTGCCGGATGCTGGGCCCCGTGAGCCCGGGTATCAGCAGCGGGGGCGTCAGCTCCACGGTGACCTTGATCCTCTCGGACGTGCTGCCGTCCGTGACCACCTCGTACCCGTGGACGCCCTGCCGGTCCAGGAAGTCCCGGGCCTGCCGCCGGGCGGCCTCGTCCTTCGCCCCGTCCGTCGCGTTCCCCTGTACCCGCCCGGCGTCCACGCCCTCGCGGGCGGCGCTGAGCGCGACCTGGCGGTCGTACCACCACAACGAGGCCTGGACGACGAGCAGGACGAGCAGCAGGACGACCGGGAAGACGATGGCGAGGCTGATGCTCATCGACCCCCGGTCGCTGCGGCGGCGAGGCACTCGGATCACTTGGAGGCGCCGCCCGCGCCGCCGGCGCCGCCAGGCATGTTCGGATCCTGTTCGACCTTGGTGACCACCTTGTCCTTCAGCAGGTACAGCGCGGTCGCGACGGCGCCCGCGACGAACACCAACGCGATGATGGCAAGGGCGAGTTCGATGCTGATGGCGCCGCGGTCGCCGCGCGCGCGGGCGGCGCGCAGCCGGCCCCGCCGGAGCGTGAACAGCAGCAGGGCGAACTGCACGGGCAGCAGGACGGGCCGCAGCACCCGGCCGGCCAGCTGGGCGAGTCGTACGGACATCAGGGGTCTCCAGGGTGTGGTGTGGTGTCAGCTGCTCTGGGACGGGCGTCAGTTGAGCATCTGGTGGAGCGCGGGAAAGACGATCAGGACGGTCATCAGCAGGGTCAGGGCAGCCCCGGGCGCGACCATCCGTTCACTGTCGGCGTTGGCGCGGGCGAGGTCCTCGGCCAGCAGCTCACCGCGCAGGCCCTTGGCGCGGGCCCGCAGGGTGTCGTACACGGCCGCGCCGTCGGTGCCGGACAGCCGCATGATGTCGGCCACGTCCTGGAGCGGACTGAGTCCCAACTCCCCGGCCAGCGCGTCGAGTCCGGCCCAGGGCGGGAGGCGGTCGGTGGCGGCGCGCTCCAGCGCGTCGCGGATCCGCCGGAACACCGCGCCCTGTCCGACCGAGGCGGCGCGGCGCAGTGCCTCGGCGGGGCCGCAGTCGGCGGCCCGCTCCAGGGCGACGAGTTCCAGGTAGGCGGCGATGCCGTGCAGGTACTCGGTGCGCGCCTCCTTGGCCTCGCCGCGCACGATCGCGTCCGGGACGAAGAACAGCAGCCCGGCCAGCAGCGGTCCGGCGACCAGCGGCAGGGCGAAGGGCAGGCCGACGTCCATCAGCGCGGCCATCGCGCCCAGGTAGGCGGGCAACATCAGCCCGAGCGCGGCGAACAACAGCTTGTGCACCATGAACCGGGCCGGGGTGCGGCCGATCAGGGCGAGTTCGCGGCGTGGGACCGAGACCCCGCGCAGGGTGAGCGAGCGCTCGCCGATCCGGTCGTACCAGGGCACCCGCTCGTCCGGGTCCTGCGGCCGGTCGGCCGGGGCGCGGTGCAGCCGGTCCAGCGCCTGGCGCAGGTCCGGTGGTGCGGGCCGCAGTTCGGCGATCAGCAGGGCGATGCCGCCGGCCGCGGCGGCGCCGGCCAGCACGGACCAGGGGGAGATCACCGGACCTCCCCGAGCTGCTCGGCGGGCTCCTGCCCGGGCCCGTCCTTGCCGCGCCCGCCCCTGCTCCGACCGCCCTTGCTCCGCCGGTCCGGCGTGAGCAGCCGGGGCACCGGCGGGTGCGAGGCCAGCGCCCGCATCCAGGCGATGATCGCGACGAACAGGGCGGCGACCACGGCGAGCACGATCTGCCCGAGGAAGGTCCCGTACGGGCGGGTGTACTCGGTGTTGAAGGAGCCGACCGTGACGACCAGCACGATGATGCCGACCAGCCAGCGGATGGTGGTGCGGTGCTTGGCCCGGTCGGCCTCGATGGTGCGGCGCTGGCGGACCTCCTCGCGCACCGAGTCGGCCATGTCGGAGAGCGTCCGGGCCAGGCCCGGGCCGCTGTCCCCGGCCCGCAGCACGAGGGCGGCCAGCACCTTGTCGGCGGTGGCGTCGGCCAGGCTGTCGGCAAAGGCCCGCAGTGCCTCCTCGGGCCGCCAGCGGGCCTGCAGCCGGGCGGCCAGCTCGCCGATCTCCTCCTCCAGGGCCGCGGGGGCGGTGCGGCGGCTGGTGACGATGGCCTGGTTGAGGCCGACGCCGAGCAGCAGCACGTCGGCGATCCGCTGGGTCCACTCGGAAAGTGCTTCCAGGCGTTCGATCCGGTGGGTGTCCGGGCGGGTGGTGTCGAACAGCCAGGGCAGGCCGAAGACGGCCAGCGGCACCAGCAGCGCGGTCAGCGGGATGCGGGTGAACAGCCAGGCCAGCGGGGCGCCGACGAGCGCCAGCGGCAGTTGGATCCGGCGCAGCCGCACCATCCGCAGGGAGGCCGCGCCGGGGGCGCCGTACCAGAAGACGTGGGCCCGGCCGGCCAGCGGGTTGCCCGGGCGGTCCGGCTCGTCCTCGTCGGCGGGCTCGCTGCCGCGGGCCCAGGCCACCAGGGCGACCAGGCCGCCCGCGACCGCCAGCCCGCACAGGGCGAACAGCAGCATCACCGCGCGCCACCGCCGATCCGCAGCTGTAGCGGGGCGGCCCAACTCCCGTACCGGGAGCCGAGCAGCGAGGCGTCGAAGCCGGCCCGGCGCAGGTCGTCCAGGCACTGCGGCGGGGTGTGCGGGACGGCGCGCGGCTCGCCGAGGTCCGGCCGGGGGCCGAAGACGGTGTTCAGCGCGGGCCGGCCGCTCTCGCCGAGGCCGGTGACCTCCAGGACGTGGGAGACGAAGCGGTGCCGGCGGCCGCCGACGGCGGTCTCGTCGACCATGGTGACGTGCACGATGAGGTCCAGGGCGTTGGCGGTGAGCCGGTAGGCGAGGGCGTCGGTCATGTGCGAGCCGTACTCCAGGCAGAGTTCGGCGATGCGGTCGACCACCATGTGCGGGCCGCGGGCGTGCAGGGTGCACATCGAGCCGCCCTCGCCGTTGGTCATGACCCGCAGCATCGGGACGACCTCGCCGGAGCGGACCTCGCCGACGATGATCCGGGAGAGGGTCATCCGCAGCGCGGCGGGGATGAGGTCGCCGATCGTCAACTCACCCGCCAGGCGGCCGTCGACGCGTTCGCCGTTGCCCTCACGGGACTCCATCGGGACGACCTGGCGCAGGTGGCCGAGGGTGTGCAGCCAGAGCTCGAACTCCGACTCCAGGGTGCCGATCCGCTCGTCCGGCGGGATCTCGGCGGCCATCGCGCGCAGCAGGCTGGTCTTGCCGACGCCCTGGGTGCCGGTGATCATCACGTTCTTCCGGGCCCGGATCGCGGCGGCCAGGAAGGCGGCCAAGGTGCTGTCCAGGGTGCCGAGTTCGACCATCTCCGGCAGCGTCGCCGAGGCCACCCGGTGGCGTCGGATCGCCACGTACGGGCGCGGCGTCACCTCGGTGAGCGCCTGCAGACGCATACCGCCCTCCAGGCGCAGCGCGAGGGTCGGGCTGGCAGTGGACAGGCTGCGCTCGCCGCCGCCGTGCTGGCGGGCCAGATCCTGGAGCAGTTCGACGAGTTCGGCGTCTGTGTCGGCCACCGGCGGGACCTGGCGCAGGGGTTGGTGCACCTTGGAGACCCAGACGTCGTCGCAGCCGTTGATCAGGATGTTCTCGATCTCCGGGTCGTCCAGGTAGGGCTGGAGCCGGCCGGCCCGGAACAGCAGGTCGAAGACGGCCTCGGCGAGGGCGCGGTCCTGCTCCCGGGTGGGCGGGATGCCGTGGGTCTGCGCGTAGGCGTCGGACCAGCGGGCGACCGCCTCCTCGATCAGCGCGCGGCCGCGCTGACGGCGGGTGGCACGGTCCGGCTCGGCGCCGGAGCCGGCGGTCAACCGGGAGATCTGCTGGTGCAGTTCGGCTGCGACCTGGCGCTTGAGCTCGCGCGCGACCTGCGGGTCGACGGCCGGCCGGGTGGCGGCGCCGCGCAGGTCCAGCGAGGGCAGCTGGGAGGGTACGGCGGTGGGCCCGGCGCCGCCGGGGGCCGGGGCGACGGGTTGGGGCGCGACCGGGCCGGGCTGGTACGCCTGCGCGGGCTGCGGCGGCGCGGCGGCCGGCACGGGCGTAGGCGCGGGCGCGGGCGCGGGCGCGGGCGCGGGCGCGGGCGCGGGCGCGGGCGCGGGCGCCGACCAGGGCAGGGCGGCCGGGTCGGCCGTCGGACGCTGGTGCAGGGGGCTACCGCGCACGGAGCACCTCCCCGGGGGTGTGCGGGTACGGGCGCCCGTTTATCTGACGGTCAGTCACCATAGGTTGCTGGAGCGGGTACTGCTCGTCCTCCTCAGCCGGTCGCGGAGACTGGACGTGCGCCGGGAACGGCGCCGGCGCGGCCGGCTGCGGCGCCAGCCCGGCCAGCGGCGCGACCGGGCCGGTGGTGATCACCGGCGGGGTGTACGAGGGCTGCTCGCCCTCGCCCGGCCCGTAGGCCGACTCCCCGTACGGCGTCTGGCCGTACGGCTGCTGTCCGTACGCCGGGGCGGACACCGGAGCCGTCGGCGACATCGGCGGCACCACGGGCCCCGGAACCGGCCCCGGGGCAGGCACCGGTACGGCGGCGGGCGCGCCCGGCGCGGCCGGGTTCGGCGCCGCGAGCTGGGCGGGCGTGGGTGTCGGCGCGGCCGTCGGCGCGAGCCGCTGCCGCCGCCGGCGGATCAGCAGCTGCACCTCGTCGGCGGCCGAACGGGCCGTGCGCATCAGCTCCGAGCGGATGAACCGCCGGTCGGTGGTGTCCCCGCCGTCGGAGAGCACCCGCGCGGTACGAGCGGCGTGCGGCAGCACCCCGAGCACCGGCAGTCCGAGCTCGCGGGACACCTCCGGTCCCGGGTACGGCCCCTCGGCGACCAGCAGCAGCCCGAGCGCGTCCGCCCCGGTCCCGCCGGCGGCCAGGTCCTCGGCGAGGGCGGCGAGCCGGGGGCGGGCCGCGCTCAGCCCGCGCAGTGTGGTGCGGACCGTCACCGCCACCACGTCCGCACAACGGGCCAGCACCGCGCTCGTCCCGGTGGCGCCGGAGCGGCCGAGGTCCACGATGACGTCGTAGCCCTGCTGCTCGATGCCGTGCAGCAGTTCGGCGAGCGGCTCCCAGGTGTAGGCGAGGCCGGGCGCCTGGGCCGGGTCGGTCAGGCCGGGCAGCAGCAGCCGCTCGGCGTTGCCCTCGGGCGAGAGGTCGATCAGCTGCTCCCAGATGGTCTGGGCGAGCAGCCCGCGGCGGTCGGCGACGGCGAGGTTGCGCAGCCCGTACACCGCCTCGACCCGGCCCTCCAGGGCGCCCGCGAGCACCGCGCCGCCGTCCGGGTCGGCCTCGACCAGCAGGATCCGCCGACCGGGCGGCAGCGGCCAGGCCAGCAGCAGCGCCAGGGCGGTCGTGGTCGCGCCGGGCGCGCCCGGACCGCCGACCACCGCGATCACCGCCATCAGGCGCCGCCCGTTCCGGCCGGGGTCGCGGGCGCGGTGGCCACGCCGGAGGATGGTGCGCCGGTGGGGGCCGCCGACGTAGCGCCCGAGGGGGCCGCCGACGTAGCGCCCGAGGGGGCCGCCGCAGCCCCGGTGCCGCTGGGGACGGCGCGCGGCGCCAGCAGCACCTGGATCCGCCCGCCGGCCACCCACTGCGCGAGCCGCGGCCCGTCCGCCGAGCCGACCGCCACGTCGATCACCTGGCTGCCGTCGGTGTCCACCCGGCCGACCGTGATGACCGTCGCGGGCAGCGAGTCGGCCCGGCCGTTGTCGGGGGTGTTGACCACGACGATCTGCACCCCGGGCTGGAGCCGGCTGGCGGGCAGCTGGCTGCGCTTGGCCGACACCCCGACCACGATCTGCCCCGGCTGCACCGACAGTCCCTGCGCCAGGTCGGAACCGGTCAGCATGGCCCCGCGCTTGAGGTCGGTGGCGGCCCGCATGCCGACCGCCTTGCCCCGGTCCTGGGCGGACACCGGCCGCAGCGCCGGATCGCCCGCGATCCGGGCCACCACCAGGTCGTCCTCGGTGATCACCTGCCCCCAGGGCACGTCCCGGGCCAGCGCCAGCACCGCGACCCGCTGTCCGGTGCTGTTGTAGAGGGCGGCGCCGCCCAGCCCGCCGGCCGCGATCAGCGCGACCGCCATCGCCAGCACCGCCGGGCGCCGCCGCCGGGCCCGCATGGTCCGCCCGGGCGCGTGCGGCACCGCCCGCCCCCGGCCGCGGCCCGCGCCGCGGCCCTGCTGCTCCTGGCCCGGCTGCTCCGGTACCGCCACGGACACCGCGGCACCTGCGGGTGTGCCGGATCCCGGCGTCGCGAATGTACGGTTCTCCACCGGGTTCCGCCCTTCCCTCGTTCGCTGTCTGACTGATCAGTGGCCGAACGGCCGCCGTAGCGCGGTCAGTTGAGGACCTGCACCTCGGCGACCTTGAGCGCGAGGTCCGATCCGCGCGGCATGTCGATGTCGAAGGTCTTCGCGTTCGGCCCGGTGATCACCACATGGGCCCGCCAGTGCGCCGTCACGGTGCCGGTGAAGACACCCCCCTGCCGGGCGCCCGAGCCGACCGCGAACTCGTAGCCGCAGTCAGGGGATTTCGCGTCCCCGTACTTGGGGTCGTACGGCGTCCCGGCCGTGGCGCAGTCCACCACCATCCCCTGGCCGAAGTCCCAGGTCATGCCGTTCAGTTGCGCGGTGACGGTGACCGAGGCACCCGGAACCGCGAGCGAACTCGGCTTGGGCGCCACCATGCCCTCGGCCCAGAGCCAGACCGGCGCCTTCACCACGGCGGTGTCCTTGGGCGCGACGCTCGCCTTGGGCGTCGGGAAGGCCATCCGGTCGGCGAGCAGCTTCGCCTGGACGGTCAGGTCGATCACCGGGGTCGCGCCCGGCGCGTTGCCTTGGAAAACGATTTCGGCGCCACCCTGCCCACCGTTCGTCTGCGGGCAGACCTTCGTGTAGAGCGAGCCCTCGGACGGCTTGTGTCCCTTCCAGGCGTCGTCACCCTCGGCGGGCGGGTTGTCCAGGGGTCGGAAGTAGCAGCCCCAGTCGCTGTTGAAGTAGCCGCGCTCCGGGTCGTAGCAGGCCCACTGGACGTCGTGGTAGCTGCACAGCTGCGGGCCGCTGTTCCCACCGTCGCCGCCACCGCCCTGCGAGGGGCGGGGAGTCGACGTACTTCCTCCGCTGCCCGCGTGCGAGCAGATCACGCTCGGGGCACATTGTTCGGCTCCGACGTCCGGTGGTTCGTCCGCCGTCGCCGTTACCGCCGAGGACAACAACAGCCCGGCGGACAACGATGCGACGACCGCGAATCGCCGGGCCGGTTTCCGCGAGTTCAGCATGTCCGGTCCACCTCCCGCTTGAAGTCGTAGATCAGCCAGTGCGCTTGGAACCATCGCAGGGAAGCGGTCGCGACATAGCGGTTCAACCGGTCGGCCGGTTCCTTTGCGGTGCGGGTGACGGCGTCGACGCGGTGCCAGTCCGAGAGGTCGACGCAGTCCTCGATCACGGCGGCCTGCGGATCGGCTTTCAGGTCAATGGTCTTCACCACGGCCGAATTCCGCGGCGTTCCGGTCATCACCAGTTTGGCGTCGTGGAGTTGACGGAGGCCGACCAGGGTGTCGGACAGGGCCCGCCCGGAGGAGTACGCCTCAAGCGCGGAACCGTCCGAATCCGTACGCCCGAAAGCCTCGGCCTGAGCCTGCCACCAGTCCTGATATGTCCTCAAGGCCAGTCGGCCCCGGGCCCCTTCCGGACCGTCGGTCGGCGCGATCGAGGCGTTTACCGAACCACCCGAAGGGGTTAACGGGTTCACTCCCGCAACAGTGGCCGCAGGCGACCCGAGACGATCGACGGAACCGTCGGCACCACCGCTCGCACAAGCACCGAGCAGCAACACCAGAACCGCCCCACCGACCACAACCGCCCCAGGACGCAACACATTTCCGCGCTGCCGCATCGCCCACCTCGTCGCGACCGAGCCGATCCGTGATCCACGGCCGCCAGGAGAATTCCGCCGTCCCACGGGTGTTTCCGCTGGGGATCGATTCTTCGCCAACCCACCCCATCACGGCAACACCTCAGGCCCCCTGACCTTACGCGGAAGGCGGTTCCGTCGGGGCGCTTTCCCGCCACAGAACGGCCAACAGTTCTTCGGAAAGCGACAATCCGGCCAATGCGCCCCGAACCGCGGCCCGATTGCGCATCAACAGGCGTCCACTGCGCGGCGGAACGAGCAGGCGCGCGACCGGCGCACCCGAACTACCGGCCGGCTCTCCCCCGTCCAGCAACCCGGCGACGGCGGGCTGGAGGTCCAGCGGGGCGACGGCCGCGGGGGCACCCGGGACGCCGTGGCGCAGGACGGTGGTGAGCGCCCGGCTGAACGAGCCCTCGCCGCCCGGCAGTACGGCGTCCCGGCCGCGTCTGCCCGGACTGTAGCGGCCGATCCGGCCCCACAACGGAACCCGGGAGTAGCTGAGCAGTTCACCCGCGCTGTCCTCGCCGCCGCGCTCCAGCGCCGCCCAGGTGTCCCGGTCGGCCACCGCATCGACCAGCAACAGCGCCTCCTCGTGGTCACCGTGCACCATCGCGCTGACCACCCAGTCCCAGGCCAGGCCGCGCCGGTAGGCGTTGGCGGCGGTGCTGCCGCCGGTGACCAGGGCGAGCCGGCGCCCGCGCGGGTCGGCGACCAGCTGGCCGACCAGGCAGACCACCAGCCAGCGGCCCGGCTGCTGGGCCGCGTTCCGGACGGCGGTGAGCATCGCATTGGCGTCCGCGTCCGGCGCCGTACCGACGACCCGGCAGCCGGCCGCGCCGGTGTCGAAGCACATCCCGGGCAGCACCTCGGTCAGCAACCGGGCCCCCTCCGACGCGCGCGCCGAACCGCCGTACGCCCGGTCCGGCCCGCCGTCCGCCCCGATCACCACCAGATCGACCCCGCCGGCCATTCGTCCGCCCCCCTCCTCCACCATTCCTCCACCCGCCGGGCAGGCTACCGCTCCGGGCGGCCGCCGAGGGGGCTCCCGGCCCGTCCGCTCAGGGACCATGGGCCCTATCGACGCGCGTACCGACCGGAGGACGATCGGACGCATGGAGCGTGAGGACCGTGTGGAGACCCTGAGCGAGGCCGAGAGCCTGCGGCTGCTCAGCACCGTGCCCGTCGGGCGCGTGGTGTACACCGAGCACGCACTGCCGGCCGTGCTGCCGGTCTCCTTCGAGGTCCTGGACGGGCGGCTGGTGCTCGCCGTGCGCCGGGGAAGTGCCACCGCGCGCGGGGTTGACGGCTCGGTGGTGGCCTTCCAGGCGGACCTGCTGGACCCGGTCACCCGCACCGGATGGAGCGTGCTGGTGCACGGGCGGGCCGACGCGGTGAGCGACCCGGAGCAGGTGCGGCGGGTGCTGCGCTCCGGGCGGCGGCCGTGGGTGGGGGACCCGGAGCCGCTGTTCATCGCGTTGGTGCCGGAGCTGGTCAGCGGGCGGCGACTGTTCCCGACCGGGCAGGGCTCGCGGGGGTCGGGCCCGCTGGGGCGTACGGCGCTGCGGCCCTGAGCCCTCCCCTCCTTCCTCTCGTCGTCGGTGCACTCGTCACCGGTGCACTCGTATCAGTGCTCTGCCGTCGTCAGTGCTCTGTCGTCGGTCCTCTCGTCGTCGGCTCCTGACAGGAACCGGTGGGTAGGCATACGCTTCCGGCGTCCTGACCCCTTGCCGGGCCCGTCCCCTTCCAGGAGCGCACCGTGACGACCTTCGCCTCCCTCGCCGAACTGACCGCCGCCGTCGGCACCGAACTGGGCACCAGCGAGTGGCACACCATCGACCAGCGGCAGATCGACCTGTTCGCCGAGGCGACCGGGGACCACCAGTGGATCCACGTGGACCCGGAGCGGGCGAAGGAGAGCCAGTTCGGCTCGACCATCGCGCACGGTTACCTGACCCAGTCGATGATCCCGGTGCTGGCCAAGGAGTGCTACGGCGTCGAGGGCGTGCGGATGGCGCTGAACTACGGCTCGGACAAGGTGCGCTTCCCGGCTCCGGTGCCGGTGGGTACGGCGATCCGGGCCACCGCCGAGCTGATCTCGGCCACCGAGGTGCCGGGCGGGGTCCAGGCGGTGGTCCGGTTCACCATCACGAGTGAGCGAAGCGCCAAGCCGCACTGCGTCGCGGAGGCGATCACCCGTTTCTACGCGTAGCGCCGGCGCGGTACCGCGACCCGCGTCGAGTACGCCGATTGGACCGTGCGGGACTCTCCACCAGGTCCGGACGGCGCACGGAGCGTAGTCTCCGACGAGATGGTTGTCGTACCGCAGTGGCCTCATCTGCCCCTTGGGTGCGCGCCCCGGCATGCCCGGTAGCCGTGACCGTCCCTGGAGGAGCCGTGCCCCGCCCCGTCCCGTGGTTCTCCCGCCTCGCCGGTCTGATTTCACAGCTCGTCCCGCCGTCCGCCGGGCCGGCCGCCGACCGCGCCGTCCCGGGCCTGGCCGGACTCCCCCGCGCGGCCTGGCACCGGGTCCGGACCGACGCCTTCGGGGCCGAGCCCCGAGGCGAGCGGCTGGCCCGGATCCGCCGCTCGCCCCAGTTCGTCGACGGAGCCTTCCGCAACCCGGTGCCGACCCGCCGCCTGGTGTACGAGCGGAGCCCGCTGGAGATCGCCCGCGCCCAGCTGACCGGGAACAAGACCCGCCGGTCGCCGACCGCCGCCGTGCCGGTGCACCGGCTGCTGCCGGTCGACCTGTCCACGCCACCGGAGTCCGGGCTGCGGCTCACCTGGCTCGGGCACGCCACGGTGCTCGCCGAGATCGGCGGGCGGCGCGTCCTGATCGACCCGGTCTGGGGCGAGCGCTGCTCCCCGTTCGCCTGGACCGGGCCCAAGCGGATGCACCCGGTACCGCTGCCGCTGTCCGAACTCGGGCCGGTGGACGTGGTGGTGGTCTCACACGACCACTACGACCACCTCGACATGGCCACCGTGCGGGCACTGATCGGCAGCGGCGCGGCGTTCGCCGTACCGCTGGGGGTCGGGGCGCACCTGGAGCACTGGGGGGTGCCGACGGCGCGGATCGTCGAGCTGGACTGGTGGGAGTCGGCCGAGGTCGCCGGGCTGACCCTGACCGCCACGCCGGCCCGGCACTACTGCAGCCGCGGGCCGCGCACCAGCACGCTGTTCCTGTGGTCGTCCTGGGTGGTCGCGGGCGGCGGGCACCGGATCTTCCACAGCGGGGACACCGGCTACTTCCCGGGCTTCGCGGAGATCGGGCGCCGGCTCGGACCGTTCGACGCGACGATGATGCAGGTCGGCGCGTACAGCGAGTTCTGGCCCGAGGTGCACATGTCCCCCGAGGAGGGCGTCCGGGCGCACCTGGACCTGGGCGGCGAACTGCTGCTGCCGATCCACTGGTGCACCTTCAACCTGGCGACCCACCCGTGGGAGGAACCCGCCGAGCGCGTCGTCACCGCTGCCCAGATCCTCGGCGCCCGCCTCGTGGTGCCCCGCCCCGGCAAGCCCTTCGAACCCGCCGACCCGCCGGCGCTGCGGCTCTGGTGGCGCGCGGTGGCGGCGGCCCCGCGTGGCATCGAGCCGCTGGTCACCGCCGAAGCGCAGACGGCGGCGCGGACAGGGGCACGGACGGAAGCACGGACAGAGATGCGCGAACCGACGACAGGTTTCAGCGAACAGATTTCAAACTCTGTCATCTGAAATCTGTTCGCCGACAGCTGTCAGCCGCACGCCAACCGCCAGGTCCGCCGTAGCGGTCTGTGCACGTCGTGCTGGATGCCCGAGAGCGAGCCCGACATCCTCTTCTGCGACGGCGGCAAGTACCGCAACTTCAGCCGGCTTCTCCAACTGTTCGCGTGACCGCTTCTGCGGCCCTACAGCCGAAGCGCCGCCCGAAGCCACCTCTTATGGCTTCGGGCGCCGCTTTTCGTGGTGCGGTGTCAGGCGCGGGTGGTGCGATGTAGCGCTGAAGAAGCATATGTCGGCGATATGCCGTGCTGCTTAGGCTCCAGGTATGCGCGTGTTGATCGTGGAGGACGAGCCCTACCTGGCCGAAGCCGTCCGGGACGGTCTGCGGCGGGAAGCGATCGCCGCCGACATCGCCGGCGACGGCAACTCCGCTCTGGAACTGCTCAGCGTCAACTCCTACGACCTTGCGGTCCTCGACCGCGACATCCCCGGCCCCTCCGGCGACGAGATCGCCCGACGAATCGTCGCCTCCGGCAGCGGCATCCCGATCCTCATGCTCACCGCTGCCGACCGGATCGACGACAAGGCGTCCGGGTTCGAGCTCGGCGCCGATGACTACCTCACCAAACCGTTCGAGCTCCGGGAGCTCGTCATGCGGCTGCGGGCGCTGGACCGCAGACGCGCGCACGCCCGACCCCCGGTCAGCGAGATCGCGGGCCTGCGGCTGGACCCCTTCCGTCGGCAGGTCTTCCGTGACGGACGCTACGTCGCGCTCACCCGGAAGCAGTTCGCCGTGCTCGAAGTCCTCGTCGCCGCCGAAGGCGGTGTCGTCAGCGCCGAAGAACTCTTGGAGCGGGCCTGGGACGCCAACGCCGACCCCTTCACCAACGCCGTCCGCATCACCGTCTCCGCCCTGCGCAAACGACTCGGCGAACCATGGCTCATCGCCACGGTGCCCGGCGTCGGCTACCGAATCGACACCGGCATGGACACCACCCACCCTGGCAGCACTCATGAATAGGCGCCCAGGGCTCAGCGCCCGCCTGAAACTCACCATCAGCTACGCCGGATTCCTCCTCATCGCCGGCACTCTCCTGCTGGCCGTGGTGTGGGTGTTCCTGCTGCGCTACGTACCCGACAGCCCCCAGGGCCTTCTCGGGGTCGCACCCAACCGCTACCTCCTCGTGCGCGTGTTCGCCCCCGCCGCGGCCATAGCACTGGCCTTTCTGCTGGCGTTCGGCCTCCTGGGGGGATGGATCCTCGCCGGCCGGATGCTCGCACCACTCACACGGATCACAGACGCGACACGGATGGCCGCGAACGGATCACTGTCCCACCGGGTCCGCATGCAAGGTCCCCGAGACGAATTCCGCGAACTCGCCGACGCGTTCGACATCATGCTCGAACAACTCGAATCCCACGTCACCGAACAGCAACGATTCGCCGCGAACGCCTCCCACGAACTGCGCACCCCACTGGCGATCTCGAAGACACTCCTCGACCTCGCCCGCAACGACCCCACGCGGGATCAGGGCGAAATCATCGAACGCCTCCACACCGTCAACACGCGGGCGATCGACCTCACCGAGGCCCTCCTGCTGCTCAGCCGCGCCGACCGCAAGAGCTTCACCCGCGAGCCCGTCGACCTGTCCCTCATCGCCGAAGAAGCCACCGAAACGCTGCTTCCCCTCGCCGAAAAGCGCCAGATCACGCTCGACGTCACCGGCGAGAAGGCACAGACCCCCGGCTCTGCGGCGCTCGTTCTGCGGATGGTGACCAACCTCGTCCAGAACGCCATCGTCCACAACCTCCCCTCCGGCGGCACCGTAACGGTCCACACCGAATCGCAGCACGACGCGAGCGTGCTGCGGGTCGAGAACACTGGCCAGAGGGTCCCGGCGGAACTCCTACCGACCCTCACCGAACCCTTCCAACGCGGAACGGAACGCACACGCACCGACGAACATGTCGGGGTCGGCCTCGGGCTGGCCATCGTGCACAGCATCGTCCGGGCACACGACGGGACCGTCGACCTCGCACCCCGCCCCACCGGCGGTCTCCTCGTCACGATTCGACTTCCCGGCACGCCGCAGGCATCGCCCCCGAGTGGTGCCCACTAGATCGTTGATCGGCTCCGCGAGGGAGAGGGCGTTCACGGTGGGGGCAGGTGGGCGGGCGTGACGGCGAACTCGTCCTGACCATCGCACTGCCGGCATGCGCCAGTTCCTTGATGCCGGGGATTCGGTGTATCGCGGGCGTATCGAAAACCGCATACGCCACCGCAACAGCCTTCCGTCTTCAGTGGAGGCACGGGGACCACATGGGTGGGTGATCGATTGCCGATAGCGGTCGCCGGTAGACCTGCAACGGTCGATTTGTCGATCAGGAAAGGACCGTGATCATGGACTCGGATTCCGTACGTGGTATCAATCGGCGGCGGCTGCTCGGGTGGGGCGGGTTGGCGGCCGCCGGCGTGGTGGCGGCCGGCGCGCCGCTGGTGGGCGCCCGACCCGGCCGCGCCGACCCGGCCGCGACCGACTCCGACATCCCACCGGCCACCCGTCCCGGCGGAGCCTACGACCAGTACCTGGCGAAGCTGGCCGCCGAGGGGAAGTTCTCCGGCGTGGTGCTGTTGTCGCACCGAGGCAGGACGGTGCTGTCCCGCAGCTACGGCATGGCCGACAGGGAGAAGGGGATTCGCAATCACGAAGGCATCGCGTTCAGCCTCAGCTCGGCGGGCATGCCGTTCGGCGCGGTGGCCATCTTGCAGCTGGCACAGCAGGGCGGGCTGAGCCTGTCGGACACGGTGGGCACCCACCTGAAGGGCTTCGCCAAGGACATCGCCGAGCAGGTGACCATCCACCACCTGCTCTCCGGCACCTCCGGGCTGAGCACCCCGGACGAGGACGTGCAACGCGTCTTCCAGAGCCGGGAGGAGGTGTACGGGTACTACGAGCAGTGGGTCCGGCAGTCCGAGCTGGTGGCTGTCCCCGGCACTCGCACCAGCCACTCCGGCGCCGATGTCGGCATCCCCGCGTTGATCGTGGAGGCCGTGAGCGGCAAGACGTACTGGGACTACGTGCAGGAGAACATCTTCGGACGCTGCGGCATGACCGGCTCGGCGTTCCACACCAGGCCGCAGTGGCTCACCGACGAGCACATCGCGCACCCGTACATGACGCTGGCCGACGGCAGCCAGGTGGACGCGGTCCGCAATCTGGACAAGGGCAGCCCGCACCCGGACGTACTCGGCAAGAACCCGGGCCGCGGCTTCATCGATGCCCCCGGGGTCGGCGGCTTCGCCACCGCGCCGGATCTGGTCCGGTTCGCGCGCGCGCTGGGCGACGGCACGGTGCTGGACCGGCCCTGGGCCGAGTTGCTCACCGGAGCCAAGATCCCCCACGGTGGTTCGTCGTTCGGGGCCTACGACATGCCGGTCCACATCGTCAACGGCCAGTGGGTCTTCGGGCGCGGCGGTGGCAACCCCGGTGTCAGCGCCAACTGGAACATCTACCCGTACACCGGCTGGGTCGGCGTAGTCCTCGGCAACTGCGACGGCCTGCCGCCGCAGGAGATCACCGGGCGGGAGATACAGGCCGTCACCGGGGCTTCGCCCGGCGACGGGGGTGGTGGCTGAAACGGTCCGGCGGCAGACACGGAGAGAGGGGATCTCCTCCAGCCCGGTGTGCCGGGCACGCGCAGGGCGCCATCGGCGGTTCCGTTTCGAGGTCGGCTTATCGGACTTCCACTGTCTGATGGCTCGTCAGGGTGACGCCGCAGTAAATGCCGAATTTACTGCGGCGGCGCCGGAAGGAGTCGACGGGATGACGCCGCCGGAGGTGGCCAGGTCGAGGCTCCGGCCGGCGGCGCCGTCCAGGACGGCCGACGGACGCAGATAGGCGTACGCGTGTGCGGATTGCGCCATGCGGAGCACGCTGGGTGACGGGCCTGACAGCCCGTCGGGGTCACCGTGGAGTGAAACACGTTCTATCCGTCGAAAGCGTTACCCAGGTCACACCGCCACACGGTTGGCTTCTGCCACTATGGCCCGGTGACCGACCTGACCGAACAGCAGATCCCGACCGAGCAGGCGCCCCGCCCGGCCGCCCAGTTCGCCGAGCTGCTGGAGATCGAGCAGCTGGATGAGAACACGTTCCGGGGGCACTGCCACGCCGGGGCCCCGATGCGCGCCTTCGGCGGCCACGTCGCCGCCCAGGCCCTCGCCGCCGCCGGACGCACCTGCGACGGACAGCGCGCGGTGCACTCGCTGCACAGCTACTTCCTGCTGCCCGGCAACCCGACCCGGCCGATCGACTACGAGGTCGAGCGGCTGCGCGAGGGCCTCACCTACGCCACCCGCCGGGTCCGCGCGGTGCAGGACCGGAACGAGATCTTCAGCCTCACCGCCTCCTTCAAGCGCCCCGAGCCGACCGGCGAGCGCCACCGCGAGATGCCGCCGGTGCCCGCCCCGGAGACCCTGCCCGACGCCTTCTCACAATGGGACGAGGAGCTGCGCGCCGCGATCAAGGCCTCCGACGGCTTCCGCGACCTCGAACTGCGCTTCGTCCCGGCGGACGCCCCGGGCGTGCCGCCGGCCGTCCCGGGGATGCCGCAGCAGTTCGTCTGGGTACGCATCGCCACCCCCTTCCCGGTCGACGACCCGCTGCTGCACACCTGCGCGCTCACCTACCTGTCGGACCTCACCCTGGCCTCCACCGCCGGGCTGCACGAGCAGCCCAACTTCTTCCAGCGCACCGAGCCGCCCCGGCTGCTGATGGCCTCGCTGGACCACGCGATGTGGTTCCACCGCCCGTTCCGGGCCGACGAATGGCTGCTGTTCGCCCAGCGCAGCCCGTCCGCCTCGGACGGCCGGGGCCTGTCGCTCGGCGAGTTCTACGACCGGGACGGCCGACTGGTCGCCTCGGCCGTCCAGGAAGCGCTGATCCGCAGGCTGTCCTAGCCGGCGCGGGCCCCCGGACACCGCGGTGGCCACCGGGCGAACGGAAGGGGGCCGGTCGGCGTCATACTCCTGAGCGGCCCCGGCCCGTATCATGGTGCGGGTGACCAAGGTTGACCTGTCACCACGGCCGGTGGAGGCGATGTCTCCGCGTCAGCTCGAACGCCGCGAAAGCCTGATCGCGGCCGCGCTCGCCCTGGTGAACGAGATCGGCGTCGAGCGGCTGCAGATGAAGCAGGTCTGCGAGCGGTCCGGAGTCGCCCTGGGGACGGCGTACCGCTACTTCTCCTCGAAGGACCACCTCCTGGCGGCGGCGATCGCCGAGTGGCACCGCCTGCTGCTGGCCGACCTGGTGGCCGAGCTGCGCGGACCCCGCGCCGGGCTGGGGGCCACCGACCGGGCGGTCCGGTTCGTCCGGGGCGGGATGCGGGCCTACCAGCGGCAACCCGAGCTGGCGCGCCTGCGGGTGGCCGTCGCCGCCTCCACCGACCCGTTCGCCAGCGAGGCCCTGCAGGGGATGGCCCGGGCCGACAGCGCGGCCCTGCAGGCGGTGACGGCCGAGGTGCCGGCGGCGGCCAGCGACCTGGTGCGGCACATCGTCGCGCACGCCTGGCAGGGGGAGCTGACCGCCTGGGTGACCGGCCGCACCACTCTCGGGGACGCCCGACGGCGGCTGGAGGACGTGGTGCGGCTGGTGCTGAACCCGTACGAGACCCACTACCCGGCCCCGTACGAGGTCCAGTCCACCGGCTGAGCCCCGGGCACGCGGGCTCAGACCACCGTTGGCCCAGAGCACCGTTGGCCCAGAGCACCGTGGACCCAGGCCGCCGCGGTCAGACCACCGTCACCGGGTGCGCCACCACCGCGCCGAACAGGTAGCCCTCCCGGTTGAACGGCGCCCGCTCCGGCTGGCCGCCGCCGAGGCGGTCCGTCGCGCGGGCGCGCAGCTCGTACGGGCCGGGCCGCTCGGGGCGCCAGTCGACGCTCCAGCGCGTCCAGTTGTCGGCGCGCGGCTCCTCCCGCAGCTCGGCGGGCCGCCAGGTCCGGCCGCCGTCGGTGCTCACCTCGACCCGGTCCACCGGGGCGGCGCCGGACCAGGACCGCCCGTGCAGCCGATGCTCGCGCCCGGCCGCCAGCACCGCGCCGACGGCCAGTTCGAAGGCCGACTTGACCAGCTGGGTGCTGAGCGGGGCGCCACCGCCGGGCGGGTAGTCCGGGCCGAACATCCGGTAGAAGTCGGTGTTCCACGGCGACTGGAGCGGGTGGTCGGCCACCTCGATGCTGCCGACCCACTTGATCGAGGCGATGCCCACCCAGCCGGGCACCACCAGCCGGGCCGGCGCGCCGTGGTCGGGGGTCAGCGGCTCGTCGTTCATCTCGTAGGCGAGCAGTACGTCGTCCAGCGCCTTGGCGACCGGCAGCGGGCGGCGCACCGGGCCGTAGTTCTCGCCGCCGACCACGTAGTCCGGGTCCAGGCCGACCGGCAACAGGTCCACCGCGTCGTCGGTCAGCCCGGCCGCCCGCAGCAGCTCGGCCAGCCGGACCCCGCGCCAGCTCGCCGAGCCGATGCCGCCGAGCCTCCACGGCGTGCCGGGCACGCTCTGGTGCTGCTGGCTGCGGTAGTAGCTGCGCCCGTTGCCGGCGCACTCGATCAGCGCGTCGATCCTGGTCGACGGCAGCGCCCGCAGGTCCTCCAGGGCGAACTCGACCGCCCGACCGGCCGTCGGGGCGCCGCGCAGGCCGCTGCCGAACAGCCTCAGCCGCCAGCGGTCCGGATCGATCAGCGGGGTACCGGTGTGGTTGCGGACGAAGAACCGTTCCGTCGGCACATGGCGGCCGATCACGGCCTTGCCGTCGGCGTCGCGCAGCGCGTCCCAGCGCATCTCGGCGTTGGTGTCGTGCGGGACGAACCACTCGGCAGGAAGCGGTTTGACGATTCCGGGCACGGGCCTGGGCACCTCCTCGGCAGCCGCGCGGCCCGGGGCGAACACCGGCGCGGCCGACGCGGGCACGGTGAGCGCCCCGGCGGCGGAGCGCGGCGGCATCCGGACGGCACTGTCCGGATGGCGCTCCTTCCCTCAGCGTAGGCGCTCCGGCGCGTCACGTAACCACGAACGCCGACCGGACTTCCCGCCCGGTCTCCGCCCGAGCGGCCGCCGTGATCCTCCACTTGACCTTCTCACCGGTGTGAACTCCTAGCGTTCCCGTTGTCGGAGCAATCCCACGCGATCCCGTCCGCCCCACCGAGGAGGCCCTCATGCCGTCCACCAGCACGCCGTTCGCCCCGCTCGCCCGGATCGTCCAGGGCTCCGGCCCCGGTCTGCTGCTCGCCCACGGCGCCGCGGGCAGCGCCCGGGACAACTGGGGCCCGCTGCTGCCCGACCTCGCCGCGCACCGCACCGTCGTCGCCCCCGACTACCCCGGCTCCGGCGACAGCCCGTACGAGCCCGGCGAGCCCACCCTCGACGAGCTCGCCGAGCGGCTGGTCGCCGCCGCCGACGAGGAGGGCCTGTCCACCTTCGACCTGGCCGGCTTCTCGCTGGGCGCGGCCGTCGCGGCCCGGATCGCCACCCGCCACCCCGAGCGGGTCCGCTCGCTGCTGCTGCTCGCGGGCGTGGCCGGCGGCTCGGCGCGGCTGAGCATGCTCTCGGAGCTGATGGTCGCGCTTGAGGACCGGCCGGCCGACCTCGCCCGGCTGATGCTCACCGTCGTCTTCGGCCACAGCTGGGTGGACGCGCTGCCCGCCGAGCAGCGCGCGGAGCTGGAGGAGGCGCTCAAGTCCCCGCTGCCCGCGGGCTTCCGGCAGCAGTTCCGGCTCGCCGCCCGGGTCGACGTGCGCGAGGAGCTGGCCGCGATCGCCGTCCCGACGACCGTCGTCGGCACCGCCGAGGACATGCTCGTCCAGCCGTCCCAGCACCGCCTGCTGGCCTCTGGCATCCCCGGCGCCCGCTTCGTCGAACTCCCTGGCGGACACCTGCCGACGATCGACGCGCTGCCCCAACTGCGCGACGTGATGCTGGAGTTCGTGAAGGCCTGAGACAGGTGGGAACACCCCGCCCACCGGCCGCGTTGCCCGATCATGCGCATCGGAGAACTCGCCCGCCTGACCGGGGTGTCCACCCGCCTGCTCCGCTACTACGAGGAGCAGGGCCTGCTCCGGCCCGCCCGCACCACGGCCGGCTACCGGGAGTACGGCGAGGAGGACACCGTACGGGTGTGGCAGATCCGCAGCCTGCTCGCGGCCGGACTGTCCACCCGGGTCATCGCCGAACTGCTGCCCTGCGCCACCGGCCCGATACCTGTGCTGGAGGCCTGCCCGAACCTGGTCGCCACCCTGCGCGGCGAACTCGCCGACCTGGACGCCCGGATCGACGACCTCACCCGCAGCCGCCGGGCCCTCTCCCGCTACCTCGCCGCCACGCACCAGCCGAGCGAGCATCAGGCGGCCTGACGCTCCCTTTCGACGACCTGACGGGACGTGGACCCCCACCGGGATTCACCACGGCGTGAAGGTGGCCGCTACCACGCCCCGACGGTTGCCACCCCGCTGACCGACTCCGCGTGGACCCGGCCGCCGGCCCTCGCGCCTCCACCGCGCCCACGACCTCCGCGACGCCGTACGGATCGCGCCGTACGGGTCGCCGTACGGGTCGCCGTCGGCGAGGCCTTCACCGAACTCGGACGACCCCGCTGACCAGCGCATACGCCCCATCCGCCGGCCGGGTGGGGCGTATGCGGCCAACCGACGCCCAACCCCCGTCCGGACTTCACCCGCGCGTACCGACCGTTCACACCGCCCTGAGAGCCTTCCTGTCATGAACGCCAGCCCTCAGGCGCCCTACCAGGAACCGCGCTTCCCCCTCCCCCAGCGCCACCGCCGCCTCCTCGCCTGCACCGCCGTCCTCGCCTCCATCGCCCTCGGCACCCTCGGTGTCGGCGCCACGGTCGAGACCCTCCAGCACGGCCCCCTCGCCGCCGCCGCCACCACCGCCAGCAAGTAGCCGGCCCCACCCAGCACCGCCATCCACCCCGGACGCGGTGCTTTCGCGTTCCCGCCCCCGGCAGGCTCGACGGCCCTACCGGCGGTCGCCACCGACCGCCGGGGCACCGAACCGGTGGTCGACGGCGGACTCTTCTCGGCCCGCTGCTTCCCGGGCCACCGACTCGGGGCGGCCCGGTCGACTTCCTGCGGTTCACCTTGGCCGGGGCAGCAAGCGCGAAGCGCGAGAAGTCGGCCCGGTCGACTTTCCGCGCGAGCACCGCCGTCTCGCCGGGGACACGTGCCGCACGCGGGAGGAGCACCGACTGCGGCCGCCTCACGCTGCCCTGCGCCCCGCTCCTGCCCGCACGGGCGGGCGGGCGGTTCCGGCTTCTGCTACGCCCGCTGCTCCGCGCGTGCCGCCGCCGGGGGTGGGGTGGCCGGGCGGGAGTGGCGGCCGGTGCCGGGGGTGGGGTGGAGGTCGGGCGCCGGGGCGTAGCGGGCGGCCGGGGGACGGAGGAGCCAGGTGGTGCGGGGGGTGGGGGTGATGAGGCCGAGGCGGTGGAGGAGGTCGAGGGCGTCGCGGCGGAGGGCGGTGCGGTCGGCGAGGTAGTGGGTGGGGAGGCCGTACTCGTCGGTGATGTCGCCGAGGACGCCGTCTATCAGGGCGTCCGCGATCGGGACGTCGCCCTCGGCGGTCTCGCCGGGCAGCGGGCGGACCTCCTCGACCAGGCGCTCGACCAGTAGCAGGGCGGCCTGGGCGAGGGTGCCGGTACCGGGGAGGGCGAGGTCGGTGAGTTCGGCGGCCGGGTCGAGCAGGGCGACGCCCTCGGCCCGCAGTTCGGTCTCCAGGCCGAGGAAGTCGGCGAGCGCGGCCGGGCCGCTGAGCCGGTGCTCCTGCAGCCAGCTACGCCGGTCCTCGGGGAGGTCGGCGGCGAGGACGGCGGGCGTCTCGGCGAGGAGGCGGCGGACGGCGGTGGCGGGCTCGGCCTCGGCGGCGCGGCGGATGAGGTCGGCGGCGTCGTCGGCGAGGGCGGGCGGACCGGCCGGAACGGCGCGGGCGAGTTCGCGGTCGACGGTCAGCACGAAGGCGGAGTCGGCCGGGTCGGACGGCAGTTCGCCGAGCACCTGCCAGCTGGCGAGCGCGGCGAGCGCCAGCGCGAGGTCGGCGGGCGCGGCGGCGAGTTCGGGCGCGGCGGCGCGCATCGCGTCGAGCAGTCGCCCGTACCGGAGTTGCCGGGGGGCGTCGACCAACAGCGCGAGGGCGAGCGCGAGTTGGGCGTAGCCGGCCGGGGTGAACGGGGCGCCGGTGGCGGGGTGTTCGAGGCGGCGGGCGGCACCGGGGCCGAGGCCCGCCTTGCAGAGCCGGGCGTGCCAGGGGCCGACGACCAGGCGGTAGCCGAGCAGGGTGTCGAAGCGTTCGATGAGCCAGTCGCGGTGACGACGGATCAGCGGGAAACCGTCGGCGTGCGGGCCGGAGGCGGTGACCAGCGGGTGGGCGAGCAGCAGCCGGGCGGCGATACGGCGTTCGGCGTCCGGGAGCTCCGCGTCGGAACGATCCTGCGAGCCGGCGGTCGCGCCCGCGGGCGCCCGGAGCCGCTCCGGCTTGCGGTGCCTGCCGGGCCTGCCCGGCTTGGCGCCTGACCGGACGACGGGCAGTGCGGCCTCGTCGCGCCGGGCGCGGCGCAGGCCGCCGTCGGTCCGGGCCTCACGGGCACGCGGGACGGTGGCGCCGTGGGCGGTCGGGCCGTGCCACCAGCTGATGCCGGGGTCGGCGGGCTCGGCGGGGGAGCCGAGGTGGCGGGCGGGGTAGAGGCCGAAGGAGGCGGTGCACAGGTCGTCCGCGGTGCCGGGGGTGGCGGCGGCGAACCAGTGGGCGAGCCGCAGCAGTCCCGGGTCGGGCGAGAGGACCTCTCCGACCGCCTGCGGGCCGTCAGCACCGCCCTCGGGGGCGGGCTCAGGTAGCGCGTCAGCATCGGCGGGATCGAAGTCCGGCTCGGAGGCCGGCAAGGCGTCCGGCGAAGCGCCCGACGAGAGGTCCGTCGAAGAGCCCGGTGAGGAGCCCCGCGGGGAGCCGGCTTCGCGTACGGCGAGGACGGCGTCGGCGGCTCCCCGTCCTGCCCCGCCCGTGCGTCCGTCCGGCCTGCCGACGGCCACCCGGGTGGCGCCGACCGCGTACTCCTGCTGCTCCATGTCGGGATCCAGACTAGTCGGTGACCGGGTCACCCGGTGGCACCAACCGCTCTCCTGAGCAACTCTCCGCAAGAGCCCTCGAAGCGGCCGCGCGCCCTCCGCTACCCGGGCGTCCCGTCATCCGCCGCACCCGGCCCGGGTTACGCACCGGTAACCTGCTGTTCCCCGGCCCGGTCGGCTCCCTTAGGGTCGGTGGATCCCCCACCCGAGTGACTCCGGAGGCAGCAGCCGCATGAGTATCCGTACGACCACCCGTGCCACCGGCCTCGGCGAGCGCCTGCGTTCGGCCACCGGCCTGCTCGGCGGCTTCGCGGCCGCCTCGGCGACGCACCTGGGCTCGATCCTGTCCGGGGCCTCGGTGGTGCAGAACGCCACCAAGCCCGCCCTGATGCCGCTGCTGGCCGCGCACAGCGTGACGGCGGCCACGACGGCCGGGCGGCAGGCACCGAAGCTGCTGGCGCCGGCGCTGCTGGCGAGCGCGGGCGGGGACGTACTGCTGCAGCTGAAGAACGACCCCGCGTTCCTGGCCGGCATGGGCTCCTTCGCCGCCGCACACGTCTGTTACGTGACGATGTTCGTCCAGCGCGGGGCGCTCACCGACCGCCGTCGCACACTGGTGGTCGCGGCCGCGTACGCGACGGCCTGGGTGGGCCTGGTCAGTCAGCTCTGGCCGGACCTCGGGGAGCTGAAGGTCCCGGTGGCCGGCTACAGCCTGCTGCTCACCTCGACGGCCGTCTCCTCGACCGGGCTGGGCTGGCGGACCGGGTTGGGCGGGGCGCTGTTCCTGCTGTCCGACACGCTGATCGCCACCCAGCTGGCGAAGTGGCGCGAGCTGCCGGGGCATCAGTTCTGGATCATGGCGACATACGTCCTGGCCCAGTACCTGCTGGCCAGCGGCATCCTCCAGCACGAGGAGCGGCAGGAGCGGGCGGCCCTCTGACGCAGCACCGCACCGCCGGTCCCGTCAGGGGCCGGCGGTGCGACGCGGCAACGCGAAGGAGGCGAGGGCCGTCAGGCGCCACGCCTCCGGAGCAGCCAGAAGCCGCCGACACCGCCCACGACCAGCGCCAGACCGCCGGCCAGCTCCCCCGGGTTGCCCGCGACCGAACCGCCGAGGCCGGAATTCACCGCGCCGTTCGGGGCGACCTGCTGGCTGCCGACGCCGGACTGGCCGAGCGAGCCGGCCCACTCCCCCGCGGCCTTGCCCCACTCGCCGAGCCCCTTGTCGGGGCTGGCGTCCGCCACGGTGGTGACCGTGACGCCGGTCGAGAAGGCGCTGCCGTTCGGACAGGTGCCGTCGACCTTGCTGTCCCCCTGGTGCTGGGAGGCCAGCCGGGCGGAACCGGTGTGCTTGCCGTCCGCGCCCAGGGTGAGCGTCGCGGGGCCGCCCTCGAAGGCGGCGGAGTGCGCGGTGACGGTCTTGGCGTCGGGCTTGTCCGACTTCTCGCAGGAGACCGTGACCGTCACGGTCTGGCCCGGTGCGGCCCGGGACGGGCTGACTGAGGCCGCGCCGTCCCTGGCTGAGGCGAGGGGGGCCGTCAGACCGGTCAGTACCGTCGCACCGATCAGGGCGGCGGCGGCCGTACGCATGGGGCGCATGCCGGAACCTCCGGGATTCTCGGGCGCAGCCGGGGGACTCCCATGTCCACGTGGTGTTTCAACTGCACCCGGTCATTCACCGACGGTAGGAAGGCACTCCACGCTCGGCCACCGCTCAGGACCGTTCGAGCGACAGCCCGTCACCCAGCGTGATTCTCGTGACTCAGAGGTCGAGGTCCACCACGACCGGGGCGTGGTCCGAGGTGCCCTTGCCCTTGCGGGCCTCGCGGTCCACGTAGCTGTCGGTGACGGCGTCGACGAAGGGCTTGTTGGCATAGGTGAGGTCGATCCGCATGCCCCGGTTCTTCGGGAAGGCCAGCTGGCGATAGTCCCAGTAGGTGTAGGGGCGGTCGTACTTGAGCGGGCGCGGCAGCACGTCGTGCAGGCCGATCCCGTCGAGCGCCTCCAGCGCGGCGCGCTCGGTGGGGGTGACGTGGGTGAGGCCCTCGAAGGCGGCGACGTCGTAGACGTCCTCGTCGGTGGGGGCGATGTTGAAGTCCCCGAGGACGGCGAAGGGGCGCGGGCCGGCCGCGTCCTCGGCGGCGGCCTTGCGCAGCGCCTCCAGCCACTCCAGCTTGTAGTGGTAGTGCGCGTGGCCGACCTCCCGGCCGTTGGGCACGTAGACCGACCAGACCCGGACCGGGCCACAGGTGGCCGCGATGGCGCGCGGCTCGACGTCGGGCAGCAGGGCGCCGTCGGCGAGGAAGCCGGGCTGGTCGGGCAGGCCGCGCACGACGTCCTCCAGGCCGAGCCGGGAGACGATGGCGACGCCGTTCCACCGGCCCGTGCCGTGCGCGGCCGTCTCGTAGCCGAGCTCACGGACCTCGTCGTACGGGAAGACGTCGGCCGCGCACTTGAGCTCCTGGAGGCAGAGCACGTCGGGCTTGGCGCTCTCCAGCCATGCCAGGAGCTTGGGCAGCCGCGCGGTGACGGAGTTGATGTTCCAGGTGGCGATGCGGACGGTCACGGCGGGCGGCCTTCCCGGTGGTTCGGTCGGTACGGACGGGGGTGGGCCCCCGAGGAGGCCCACCCCGAACATACCGCCCGCCTCCGACAGGCCGATCCGATCAGCCCGCGGGTCGGACCACCGCGGCCGAGCCGCCGCCGCGCCGCACCGGTTCGGCGGCGGCCACCCAGCGGCCGTCCGGCAGCCGCTCCACGCCCGTGGCTGCGCCTATCTCGGCCACGGACGTGAACTGGTGCCCGAGGCCCTCCAGCTCGGACCGCTCGGGCAGTGCCAGGAAGCCGGGCTCGGCCTGGGTGGCGACGGTGTTGCGCTGGCTGGCGCGCGGTGCGGCGATGGCCTGCTCCAGGCTCAGGCCGCGGTCGAGGCGCCCGAGCAGCACCTGCAGGGTGGTGGTGATGATGGTCGCGCCGCCCGGGCTGCCGGTGGCCAGCAGCGGCTCGCCGTCGCGCAGCACGATGGTCGGGGACATCGAGGAGCGCGGCCGCTTGCCCGGGCCGGGCAGGTTGGGGTCGGGGACGCCCGCGGTGAGCGGGGCGAAGTCGAAGTCGGTCAGCTCGTTGTTCAGCAGGAAGCCCCGGCCGGGGACGGTCATGCCGCTGCCGCCGGTCTGCTCGATGGTGAGGGTGTACGAGACGATGTCGCCCCAGCGGTCGGCGACCGTCAGGTGGGTGGTGTTGGGGCCCTCGTACGGCTCGGCGACGGCCTGGCCGGTGTCGGCGCAGTCGGCCGGGTGGCGCGGGTCGCCGGGGGCGAGCGGGCTGGTGAGGGCGCGGTCGGGGCTGATCAGGCAGGCCCGAGAGGCGGCGTAGCGCTCGGAGAGCAGTTGCCTGGTCGGAACGTCGCTGAAGGCCGGGTCGCCGACCCAGCGGTTGCGGTCGGCGAAGGCGATCCGGGAGGCGTCCAGGAAGTGGTGGTAGTACTGCGTGCTGCTGTCGGTCGAGAGGTCGCCGTCCTCCAGGATGTGGAGCGCCTCGCCGACGGTGGTGCCGCCGGAGCTGGAGGGGGCCATCGAGTAGACGTCGTAGTCGCGGTACGCGACGTGGGTGGGCTCCTGGCGGCGGACCTGGTAGGCGGACAGGTCGGCGGTGTCGACCTTCCCGGGACGGGCGTTGCGGCCCGAGGCCGGGTCGACCGGCGGGTGTTGCACGGTGTTGACGATGTCCTTGGCCAACTCGCCCTGGTAGAAGGCCTTCACGCCGTCCTTGGCGAGCAGCCGGTAGGTGGCGGCGAGGTCGGGGTTGCGCAGGACGGTGCCGGCCTCGGGGGGCTTGCCGCCGGGCAGGTAGAGCTTGGCGGTGGCCGGGAAGTCCTTGAACCGGTCGTAGTTGTCGGCCGTCTGGCCACGGAAGGTGTCGTCGACGACGAAGCCGTTCTCGGCGATCCGCTCGGCGGGTTCGAGGTTCTGGGCGAGCGAGCGGGTGCCCCACTGGCGCAGGGCGGAATCCCAGGTGGCGGGGGTGCCGGGGACGCCGACGGACAGGCCGCTGGTGACGGCGTCGGCGAAGGCGAGCGGCTTGCCGTCCTCCAGGAACAGCCCGCTGTCGGCGGTACGGCCGGCCACCTCGCGGCCGTCGATGGTGTGCACCCGGCCGGTGGCGTGGTCGTAGTAGACGAAGTACCCGCCACCGCCGACCCCGGACGAGTACGGCTCGGTCACCCCGAGCGCCGCCGCGGCCGCGACCGCCGCGTCCACCGCGTTCCCGCCCTTGCGCAGCACCTCGATCCCGGCCGCGGTGGCGTCGGCGTCCACGCTGGACACCGCTCCTCCCCACCCCACCGCCTCGGGCGCCTTCGTCGGCGGCGCCGCGGCCCCGGCCGGCCCGGTGGTGGCGCACACCAGGGCGGTGGCGAGCAGCAGTTGTGGCGCGAGACGGGTCAGAGCCCTCATCCGAGTCCTCCTGGGTCGACGTCAACTCATCAGTTGTTCCACAGGAGGAGTGATCCGACAACCGCACCGTGCCACTACCAACGGGTAGTTGACGCGGCGGTGGACGGCAGGACGGCGGGCGCCGCGGCGGCGGAACGCCGGGGAACAGCGAAGAGCCGACAGATTTCAGCAAACAGAAAACGAAATCTGTTCGCTGAAATCTGTCAGCTGAAAGTTGTCCCCCGCCAGGGCCGCCCCGGGGCCCTGGCCGGACCCGCAGCCGGCGCCGCGCCGCCCCACCCCGAGGCGCCCCGCCTCCACAGCTACAGCGTGCTGCGCTCCACCCGCCGCCGCTTGATGGTGCGGAAGCGGCGGGCGACCTGACGGGCCAGGTCGGCGGCGCCGACGAGCCCGGCCTCGTTGCCGAGCGCGGCGTGGACGATGGTGGCCTCGGGGCGGAATCCGCGGCCGGTGAGGGTGCGGCGGAAGGTGTCGCGGGCCGGCCCGATGAGGAGGTCGCCGGCCTCGGAGACGCCTCCGCCGATGACGAAGCGGCCCGGGTCCAGGGCGGCGGCCAGGTTGGCGATGCCCACGCCCAGCCAGGTGCCGACCTCGTAGAGCAGCTCGGTCGCGGTCGGGTCGCCGTCCTGGGCGGCCTCCGTGACCAACGGCCCGGTGATGCCCTCGACCGTGCCGCCCGCCCGCGCGAGCAGCGGCTGCACCACCGGGGACTCCTCGGCGACCAGCTCACGGGCGTCCCGTACCAGCGCGTTGCCGGAGGAGTACTGCTCCCAGCAGCCCCGGTTGCCGCACGGGCAGCGGTGGCCGCCGGGCACCACCTGCATGTGCCCGAACTCGCCCGCCAGGCCGAACTTGCCCCGGTCGACGTAGCCGTCCCGGACCACCGCGCCGCCGATGCCGGTGCCCAGGGTGAGCATCACCATGTGGTCCTCGCCGCGCCCCGCGCCGAAGCGCCACTCGGCCCAGGCGGCCGCGTTGGCGTCGTTCTCCACGATCACCGGGAAGCGCAGCCGCTCGCTGAGCACCTGCTGGAGCGGCTCGTTGCGCCAGTTGAGGTGCGGGGCGAAGAGCACCCGGGAACGGTCGGCGTCGACCCAGCCGGCCGCGCCGATGCCGACCGCGTGGACGTCGTGCCGGTCGGCGAGCTGCAGCACCAGCTCGACGATGACGTCCTCGACGATCTTGGGGCTCTTGCTCTTGTGGGGGGTGTCGGTGCGCAGCTTCTCCAGCACCTTGCCCTCACCGTCGACGACTCCCGCGACGACCTTGGTGCCGCCGATGTCGACGCCGATGGTGGGCAGCCGCAGTATCCCCGCGGGCAGGGCGCGGCGCCGGCGCTCGGCGCGCGGGCCGAGGCCGAGCAGGGTGGGCAGGACGGCCGGCCGGGTGCTGCCTTGGGGGCTGGTCACGGCTGCGGACGCTCCTCACGGGAATCTCGGGGGTCACTGGAATCACGGAGATCACGGGAATCGGGGCCGATGCGGGGCTCGGCGGAACCCGGCCGGGCCAGCTCGTGCGAGAGCTCGGCGAGGTCGGAGCCGCCCGCCATCTCGGTGGTGAGCTGCTCCAGGCCGATCTCGGCACGCGGGTGGCTGCCGGCCATCCGCCCCCGCTTGAGCAGGGTGAAGTGGTCCCCGACCAGGTAGGCGTGGTGCGGGTTGTGGGTGATCAGGACGACCCCGAGCCCGGCGTCGCGGGCCGCGGTGACGTACTTGAGCACCACCCCGGACTGCTTGACGCCGAGCGCCGCGGTCGGCTCGTCCAGGATGAGAACCTTGGCGCCGAAGTGCACGGCGCGGGCGATCGCCACGCACTGGCGCTGGCCCCCGGAGAGGGTGCCGATCGGCCGGTCGACGTCGTGCAGGTCGATGCCCATCCGGGCGAGCGCCTCGCGGGTGGTGGCCCGCATGCCGTCGGCGTCCAGCCGCAGGCCGCCCCAGCGGCGCATGCCCCGCTCGGAGCCGAGGAAGAAGTTGCGCCAGACCGGCATCAGCGGGACGACCGCGAGGTCCTGGTAGACGGTGGCGATGCCGCGGTCCAGGGCCTGGCGCGGGGAGTCGAGGCGGACTTCCTCACCACCGACGGTGTAGCGGCCCTCGTCGTGCTGGTGCAGCCCGGCGATGATCTTGATCAGGGTGGACTTGCCGGCCCCGTTGTCGCCCAGCACGCAGCTGATCTCGCCGGCCCGCAGGGTCAGCGAGACGTCCTGCAGCGCCCGGACCGTCCCGTAGGTCTTGCCGACGCCTTCCAGAGACAGAAGCTCGCCGCCCAGGGAGAGTTCGGCAGTCATCGCGGCCCCCGTTCCGCCCGGCGCTTGACGTAGGCGTTGAGCAGCGCGGCCAGCAGCAGCATCGCGCCGAGGAAGAACTTGAACCAGTCCGGGTTCCACTGGGCGTAGATGATCCCCTTGCTGGCCATCCCGAAGATCAGCGCACCGAGTGCGGAGCCGACCACCGAGCCGTAGCCGCCGGTGATCAGGCAGCCGCCGATGACCGCCGCGACGATGTAGATCAGCTCGTTGCCGACGCCCTCGCCGGACTGCACGGTGTCGAAGGAGAACAGCAGGTGCTGCCCGAGCACCCAGGCGCCGAAGCCGACGCCCAGGTAGAGCACCGTCTTGGTCCGGGCCACCGGCACGCCGACCGCGCGGGCGGCGGCCGCGTCGCCGCCGACGGCGAAGATCCAGTTGCCGAAGCGGGTGCGCAGCAGCACCCAGCTGCCGACCGCGAGCAGGCCGAGCCACCACCAGACGGTGGCCTTGACGGTCAGTCCGCCGACGGTGACCTCGGAGGCGAACAGCCAGCGGCAGGACTCGAAGCCCTGCATGTCCGCGATCGACTTGGTGGAGACCGTTCCGGAGATCGCCTTGGTGACGCCCAGGTTGGCGCCGGTCAGCATCAGGAAGGTGCCCAGGGTGACGATGAAGCTGGGCAGCTTGGTGCGGCCGAGCATCCAGCCGTTGAACCAGCCGACCGCCAGCGTGGTCACCAGCGAGACCAGGACGCCGACCCAGGTGACCGCGGTGAACTGGTACGAGACCATCGAGGAGGTCAGCGCGGCGGTGGTGCCCAGGACGCCGGCCGACAGGTCGAACTCGCCGCCGATCATCAGCAGCGAGACCGGTACGGCCATGATCCCGATGGTGGACGCCGCGTAGAGCACGGTGCCGAGCGAGGAGACCCGCAGGAAGGGCTCGGCGGTGGTGGCGAAGACCGCGAACACCGCGACGGCGGCAATCAGCGAGCCGAGCTCCGGGCGGGCGAGGATCCGTCGCAGGGCCGCCGGGCGGTCCTGGAGCAGGCCGTCCCGGGCGAGGAGGTCGGGGGTGCTCACCTGGTCCCCCTCGCGACGTACTCGGCGAGCGCGTCGGCGTTGTCCTTGGTCAGGATCTGCGGGCCGGTCGCGACGGGCTTGCCGCCGCCGAGCATGTCCAGGTTGGACTTGTACAGCCAGAGCAGGTCGACGCCCTCGTAGCCCTGGAGGTAGGGCTGCTGGTCGACGGCGAAGCCGACGCTGCCGGACTTGAGGCCGGCCACCACCTGCTGGCCGAGGTCGAAGGTGTCCAGCTCGACGTTCCGGTGGGTGTCCTGGATGGCCTGCAGCCCGGTGGCGGCCATCGGGCCGGAGAGGGTGAGCACGGTGTCGATGTCCGGGTCGGACTGCAGCTTGGCGGAGATCGCGGCGCGGGCGTCGGGCATGTCGACGCCGTTGACGTAGAGCACCTGGAAGGCGGCGCCGGCCTTGGACTGGGCGCCGGAGCAGCGCTGCTCCTGGCCGACGTTGCCCTGCTCGTGGATCACGCACAGCACGTTCTTGCGGCCGCGGGAGGCCAGCTCCGCGCCGGCCGCCTGGCCGGCCGTGGTCTCGTCCTGGCCGATGTGGGTGAGCGCGCCGAACTTGGCGGAGAACTCCTGGCCGGAGTTGATGGTGATCACGGGGATGCCGGCCGCCTTGGCCTTGCCGAGGACGTCGGCCATGGCGTCGCCCTTGGCGAGGGTGACCAGCAGGCCGTCGACCTTCTGGTCGATGGCGGCCTGGACGAGCTGGACCTGGTTCTGGGTCTGCGCGTCGTTGGAGTACAGGAAGGTGATGTTGTCCTTGGCGGCGGCCTGCTCGGCGCCCTTGCGCACGCTGTCCCAGAACGCGTCGCCGGCGCCGGCGTGGGTCACCATGGCGACCTTCCAGCGCGGGGTGGTGACGGCGCTGCCACCGGCGGCCGCGGCCTTGGCGCGGGCCTCCTCGGCGCGTCTGCCTCCGGTACTGCTGCAACCGGCCGCGGTGACCGCGAGGGCCAGGACGGCGCACACGGGCCAGAAGCGGCGGGACGGGCGAAAGCGGGTTGTGCTCATCCCCATAGTCTCTCTGGCCCGGCCGCGGGCGATCGCACCGCCTCGCCCAGCGGCGCGCACCGCGCGGGAGGTAAGGTGCCCCGGGGGACCTTCCTGGTAGTTCGCTGAACATCTGGTCCGGACCACGGCCGTCCGGGTGGCAGACTAGGCGCCGATCCGAAGCTGGGGCATCACCGCGACGTGATGTTCCTCTCAGGTTCCGCACAGATTCGGACGGCAACCGATCACCGGTTCTCAGCCGTCTGATGCCATTGACGTGCGTCCGGGCGAGTGGGACCCGGACGGCGAGCGACCCGGATACGAGAACTTGATGGAACTGACAGGTACGCCATTCTTCATCCTCACCGTCATCCTTGTGCCGGTCTCCATCGCAGTGGCGTTGCTGTTCTGGGGGAAGGTGCGCGGCCCCCATCCGGTGCAGGTTCTCTCCCGGATCGTCATGATCATGTTCTGTCAGGTCACGGCCGTGCTGATGGTCTTCGTGATGGTCAACAACGCCAACCTGATCTACGGCAACTGGGACGACCTGCTCGGCACCGGTGACCACGTCCGCGCGGTGCCCTCGGTGCCGCCGGCGGACCCGGCCGGGGGCAACGCCCAGAACGGCCAGTCCGGCGACGCCGGCAAGCAGCCCCCGAAGGTGCTGCAGAAGTTCGGCGGCGTGAACGACCCGGCGGTGCCCGGCGACGTCCAGAAGACCGACCTCAAGGGCCAGGTCTCCGGTGTCGACGGCGAGGTGCTGGTCTGGCTGCCGCCGCAGTACAACGACCCGGCGTTCAAGGACAAGAAGTTCCCGGTGGTCGAGCTGATCCCGGGCTACCCCGGCTCCTCCTCCACCTGGTACGGCACCCTCAAGGTGTCCGAGCAGCTCAAGCCGCTGATGCAGCAGGGCAAGGTCGCGCCGTTCATCCTGGTCTCGCCGCGCACGCTGCTGCTGGGCAGCCACCAGGACGCGGGCTGCACCGACATCCCCGGCAAGATCAACGCCGACGCCTGGATCACCCGCGACGTCCCGCAGATGGTGATGGACAACTTCCGCGCCGACCCGTCCGCGGACCGCTGGGCGATCGCCGGCTACTCGGCCGGTGCCCACTGCGCCGCCAAGCTCTCGCTGGCCCACCCGAACCGCTACCGCGCCGGCATCGCGATGTCCGGCTACAACGACCCGGCGAGCGAGCCGGACTCGCTGGTCGGCAAGGACGCGAAGCTGCGCGAGGCCAACAACCCGGTCAACATCCTCAAGACCGCCCAGCAGCCGCCGAAGGTCGCCCTGCTGGTCAGCGGCGCCAAGGGCGACGGCTACGAGGACGGCCAGGCGATCGCCGCCGTGGCCAAGGATCCGACCAAGGTCCAGGTCGAGGAGAGCACCGGCCCGCACACCACCGACATGTGGAAGCGGATGGTCCCCAGCGCCTTCGAGTGGCTGACCACGATCATCCCGGTCCAGTAACCGACCGTCAGCACGACCGAGGGCCCGCCGCGAACGTTCGCGGCGGGCCCTCGGCGTTCTCCCGGGCCGGGTGCCGTCAGGCCAGCTCCAGCGCCAGGTAGAAGTCCACCCGGTCCTCCAGCCGGGAGAGGTCCCGCCCGGTCAACTCCTCGATCCGGCCGATCCGGTAGCGCAGGGTGTTGACGTGGACGTGCAGCTGCCCGGCGCAGCGGGTCCAGGAGCCGTCCGAACGCAGGAAGGCCTCCAGGGTGCGCACCAGGTCCGCCTGGTGCTCGATGTCGTACCCGATCACCTTGTCCAGCAGCCGGCTGCGGAAGGCGCGGCGGACCTCGTCCGGGACGGCGGCCAGCAGCAGCACGTGCGAAGCCAGCTCCTCGGGGCCGGCCACGCAGACCCGGCCGACCCGGGCGGCGGCGATCCGGCGGGCGTGCCGGGCCTCCTCCAGGGCCCCGCGCAGGCCGCCGGCCTCGGAGGCGGGGGCGGAGACACCGAGGGTGATCCGCCCCTCCGAGCCGAGTCCGGCCTCCAGCGGGGCGAGCAGGTCGCGCAGGGTGTCGGCGGGCACCGGGCTGTCCAGGGCGGGCAGCACCACCACGGCGCCGTTGCCCGAGCCGGCGACCAGCGCGCGGTCGGTGGTGCCGCCGAGCGCCTCCTCCAGGACGGCCCGCACCGTGCCGTCCGGCAGGCCGGTGCCCTCGGCGCTGAGCACCAGCCAGGAGTCGTCCTGGGGCTGGGACTTGGGCTCGGGGCTCTCGTAGCGGGCGGCCATCGCCGAGGAGGCGTACAGGGTGCGGCTGATCTCCGCCGGGTCGGCGTCGCGGCGCAGCAGGGCGAGCAGTTCGTCGGCCAGGCGGCGGCGCAACCGGCGGCCCTCGTCCCGGCGGTGGCGTTCGGCGGCGACCAGCCGGGCCAGGTTGTCGGCGAGCTGCTGGCGCTTGGTGGTCCACTCGGTGACGTCGCCGGCGACTACGAGCAGCCAGTCGGCCAGCAGCCAACCGGCCTGTGGCGCCTCGTGCTCGGCGGAGGCCGCGGCGGGCAGCAGCGAGTAGGCGCCGCCGGCCAGTCGGGCCCGGTGCGGGGGACGGCGGCGCTGGCGCTGGGCGGCGAGGTGGGCGCGGACCAGCTGGTCGCGGTCCTCGGCAGTGAGCCGATCGGCGGGACCGGCGATCACCGCGCCGGTCGGGGTGAGCACCCAGCAGTCCAGGTCGAGGTCGCCGCCGAGCAGGTCCAGCACGGCGTCCAGCCCGCCGCCGCCGGCCGCCGAGACCAGCAGCCGGTGCCGGTCGACCAGGGCGGCGAGGTCGGCGGCGCGGTCGGCGGAGACCTGACGGCCGATGAACTCGGTGACGGTGCCGAAGGCGATGTCGTCGGGGACGGCCAGCAGCGGCATCCGGTGCCGGCGGCAGGCCTCGACCAGGTCCTCGGGCACCGGGCCGACCTCGGCCTCGCCGGCCGCCAGGGCGACCGCGCCGCCGGCCGCGATGGTCCGGACGAAGCGCTCGGAGTCGGCCGGGCCGCCGCGCCAGAGCATCCCGGTGAGCACCAGCTCGCCGCCGTGCAGGTAGCGGCCGGGGTCGTGCAGGTCCGTGGTCATCACGCCGCTGACCTGCCGGTCCAGCTCCTCCTCGGCCGCGAGCAGGCGCAGTCGCGGGGCGCCGGGGGCGAGCAGGTCACGGACACGCATCCGCGGACTCCTTAAGGGGGCTGGACCAGAAGGCTGGAACAGGGGGCTTGAGCAGGGGGCTTGAGCAGGGCTGGAACGACGGCTGGGACGGGGATCAGGGGGCCTGATCGGGGGGAAGCGATGGTCGGACGTCCGGTCCGGGGGTGACAGTGTGCCCGAACATCAGTGCTCGGCGTTACGTACCAGCGGGTCACCGGGTCACGAGCCCGTAGACCGTCCGTCACGGCCGGATTACGGTCGTAGGTAGCACTCGGCGAACACCTGGGCTGCGGGATTGTCTCCCTTAGAGGAACGTACAGGATGCCGGGCGGGACCACAGCCGGGGCTTCATGCCATCGGTGACTGCCAGTGGCCCCCGTCACAGGAGTTCACTGGGCGACACGCCACCGGACACCCGGTAGGCGAAGACTTGAGGAGACACCCGCATGGAGTTCCTTCGGCCCGCCACCTGGGACGAGGCTCTCGCGGCGAAGGCTGAGTACCCGACCGCGCTGCCCATCGCGGGTGGCACGGACGTCATGGTCGAGCTGAACTTCGACGTGCACCGGCCATCCGCGATTCTCGACCTGAACCGCGTCACCGAGCTCACCGAATGGACGAACGACGGCAACGTCGTCCGGCTCGGCGCCTCCGTCCCGTACGCCCGGATCATCGCGGAGCTGTCCGGGCCGCTGCCCGGGCTTGCGCTGGCGGCCCACACCGTCGGCTCGCCGCAGATCCGCAACCGCGGCGGCGTCGGTGGCAACCTGGGCGCGGCCTCCCCGGCCGGCGACTCCCACCCGGCGCTGCTGGCGGCCGGGCGGGACGTGTTCGTCGAGGCGGCCTCGGTGCGCGGCACCCGGATGATCCCGATCGACGAGTTCTACGTCGGGGTCAAGCGCAACTGCCTGGAGGCGGACGAGCTGATCCGGGCCGTGCACATCCCGGTCGCGGACGGCCCGCAGCAGTTCTCGAAGATCGGCACCCGCAACGCCATGGTGATCGCGGTCTGCGCGTTCGGCTTCGCCCTGCACCCCAGGAACGGAACCGTCGGCACCGGTATCGGTTCGGCTGCCCCCACGCCGCGCCGCGCCGTCGAGGCCGAGGAGTACCTGCAGGGCGTGCTCGCCGAGCGCGGGCTCTGGCAGTCCGGCGAGCTGCTGGGCACCGAGGTGATCCAGCGCTTCGGCGAGCTGGTGAAGGCTGCCGCCTCCCCCATCGACGACGTCCGGGGCACCGCCGACTACCGGCGGCACGCGCTGGCCGTGATGGCCCGCCGCACCCTCACGTGGTGTTGGAACGACTACAGCAAGCAGATCAGGAGCGCGGCATGAGGGTCACGTTCACCGCCAACGGCAAGCCGGTCGAGGCCGACGACGTGTGGGAGGGCGAGAGCCTGCTCTACGTGCTGCGCGAGCGCGTCGGCCTGCCGGGCTCGAAGAACGCCTGTGAGCAGGGCGAGTGCGGCTCCTGCACCGTCTACCTGGACGGCGTGCCGGTCTGCTCCTGCCTGGTCGCGGCCGGCCAGGTGCAGGACCGCGAGGTGCGCACGGTCGAGGGCCTGGCCGAGGAGGACGGCGAACTGGGCCTGGTCCAGCAGGCGTTCATCGACGCCGGCGCGGTCCAGTGCGGCTTCTGCACCCCGGGCCTGCTGGTGCAGACCGACGCGCTGCTGGAGCGCGACGCCCAGCCGAGCGACAACGACATCCGCGAGGCGCTGTCGGGCAACCTGTGCCGCTGCACCGGCTACGAGAAGATCATGGACGCGGTGCGGCTCGCCTCCGCCCGCAAGTGCGCCGGTGAGGGGGCTGGTTCGGCATGACTGCCCGTACCATCCAGGGTCAGAAGAACCTGCAGAACATCAACCAGGCGTCCAAGGACGGCATCGGCGGCTCGCCGCTGCGCCCGGACGGCAACCTGAAGGTCAAGGGCGAGTTCGCGTACTCGTCGGATCTGTGGCACGAGGACATGCTGTGGGGTATGGCGCTGCGCTCGCCGCACCCCCGGGCGAACATCCTCTCGGTGGACATCTCCGAGGCGCTCAAGGTGCCCGGCGTCTACGCGGTGCTGACCCACGAGGACATCCCCGGCGCCAAGTACTACGGCCTGGAGATCCAGGACCAGCCGGCCCTGGCCATCGACAAGATCCGGTACCACGGCGAGGCGATCGCGCTGGTCGCCGCCGACCACCCGGAGACGGCCCGCCGCGCGGTGAAGAAGATCAAGGTCGAGTACGAGGTGCTCACCCCGATCGTCACCGAGGAGCAGTGCCTGGACCCGGAGACCCACGGGTACGTGCACGAGCCGCACGAGTACAAGTCGCACGCGTACGGCAACATCTGCCACGAGCAGAAGCTGGTCTCCGGCCTCGGCGTGACCGACGAGGTGCGGGCGATGGCGGACGTCATCGTCAGCGGCGACTACGAGGTCGGCATGCAGGACCAGGCCTTCCTCGGCCCCGAGTCCGGCCTCGCGGTGCCCGCCGAGGACGGCGGCATCGACCTTTACATCGCCACCCAGTGGCTGCACGTGGACCGCGAGCAGATGGCCCCGGTGCTGGACCTCCCGGAGGAGAAGGTCCGGCTCACCCTGGCCGGCGTCGGCGGCGCCTTCGGCGGCCGCGAGGACATCTCGATGCAGATCCACGCCTGCCTGCTGGCCCAGCACACCAACAAGCCCGTCAAGATCGTCTACTCCCGGGACGAGTCCTTCTACGGCCACGTCCACCGCCACCCGGCCCGGATGCACTACGAGCACGGCGCCACCCGGGACGGCAAGCTGGTCTTCGCCGACTGCCGGATCGTGCTGGACGGCGGCGCGTACGCCTCCGCCTCCCCCGCCGTGGTCGGCAACGCGGCCTCGCTCGGACACGGCCCGTACGTGATCCCGAACGTCAAGATGCACGCCATCGCGCTCTACAGCAACAACCCGTCCTGCGGGGCGATGCGCGGCTTCGGCGCAGTGCAGGCGGCGTTCGGCTACGAGTCGCAGATGGACAAGCTGGCGGCCGAACTCGGCATGGACCCGGTGGAGCTGCGGCAGCTGAACGCGATGTCGGAGGGCGACTTCATGCCCACCGGCCAGCAGATCGACTCGCCCGCGCCGGTGGCTGAACTGCTGCGCCGCGCCAAGGAGATGCCGCTGCCGCCGCCGCTGGACACCGCGCACCTGGACGTCCGCGCGCTGCCCGGCGCGCTGTCCAACACCTCGCACGGCGAGGGCATCGTGCGCGGCGTCGGCTACTCGGTCGGCATCAAGAACGTCGGCTTCTCCGAGGGCTTCGACGACTACTCCACCGCCCGGGTGCGCCTGGAGGTGATCGGCGGCGAGCCGGTCGCCATGGTGCACACCGCGATGGCCGAGGTCGGCCAGGGCGGCGTCACCGTGCACGCCCAGATCGCCCGCACCGAGCTGGGCGTCGAGCAGGTCACCATCCACCCGGCCAACACCGAGGTGGGGTCGGCCGGTTCGACCTCCGCGTCGCGCCAGACCTACATGACCGGCGGCGCGGTGAAGCTGGCCGCCGAGGCCGTCCGGCGGGAGCTGGTCGAGAAGGGCCGCCGGCGCTACGGCTGGACCCACAAGGACATCACACTGGCCGGCGGCAAGGTCGTCTCGGAGAGCGCCGGTGTGCTGGTCTCCATGGTGGACCTGCTCGGCGACGAGGCCATCGACCTCACCCGCGAGCACCACCACCGGCCCACCCAGGCCTTCGACAAGGAGACCGGCCAGGGCTTCGGCCACGTCCAGTACACCTTCTGCGCCAACCGCGCAGTGGTGGACGTGGACGTGGAGCTGGGCCTGGTCAAGGTGGTCGAGCTGACCGCCGTCCAGGACGTCGGCAAGGCGCTCAACCCGCTCTCCGTGGTCGGCCAGATCCAGGGCGGCTGCACCCAGGCGCTCGGGCTCGCGGTGATGGAGGAGATCATCGTCCGGGACGGCAAGGTGCGCAACGCCTCCTTCACCGACTACCTGATCCCCACCATCCTGGACACTCCGCCGATCCCGGTGGACGTCCTCGAACTTCCCGACCCGCACGCCCCGTACGGGCTGCGCGGCGTCGGCGAGGCGCCGACCGTGTCGGCGACGCCCTCGATCGTGGCGGCCATCCGCAACGCCACGGGCCTGGCGCTCAACCGGATCCCGGTCCGGCCCGAGCACCTGACCACCGAACAGCCCGGCTGATCCCGGCAGTTCGCCCCCCCCGGGAGCACGACCCCCGGAGGGCTCCGGATGCCTCCGCAACCCTCCGGACGTACGGACCTCCCCGGGGCGGTGACGCGTCTTCCCCACCGCCCCGGGGGCCTCCCCCACCCGCTGCCCTGCCCACGCCGGGGTTCCGCAGTGGTGCGCACCACCCTCATCTGCACCGCTGGCACTCCCCGACGAGTGCCCCCACAGTGAGTCGATACCGTCCCCCTGTGCCAACTTCGTTGACTGGCAGTCAGGTCGGCTCGCCCACCCCAACCCCCTTTGACACTTGGGAGTGGACATGACCAGGATCCCCACGGAGCCCGGCACCACCGAAGCAGACAGACCCGCCGGGGACGAGACCCACCCCTCGTCCCCGGCACCACGCCCGAACGGCGCGCTCGACGCCTACTTCAAGATCTCGGCCCGCGGCTCGACCCTCGCCAACGAACTGCGCGGCGGCCTGACCACGTTCATGGCGATGGCGTACATCATCCTGCTCAACCCGCTGATCCTCAGCGGCGCGGACGTCAACGGCGTCAAGCTCGACCACGCCGCGCTGACCACCGCCACCGCGCTCGCGGCCGCCGTCACCACCCTCCTGATGGGCCTGGTCGGCAACGTGCCACTGGCCCTGGCGGCAGGGCTCTCCGTCTCGGGCGCGGTCTCCGCGCTCGTCGTCCCCCACACCACCTGGTCGCAGGCCATGGGCCTGTGCGTGATCTACGGCCTGCTGATCGTGCTGCTGGTGGTCTCCGGGCTGCGCGAGAAGATCATGAACGGCATCCCGCTGCCGCTCAAGCACGCGATCACCATCGGCATCGGCCTGTTCGTCACGATCATCGGCCTCTACAAGGCCGGCTTCATGCACACCGGCGGCCCCACCCCGCTCTCGCTCGGCCCGGCCGGCGAGCTGACCGGCTGGCCGGTGCTGATCTTCTGCGTCACCCTGCTGGCCATCTTCGTACTGATGGCGCGCGGCATCCGGGGCGCGATCCTGATCGGCATAGCCGGCGGCACCGTGCTCGCGATGATCGTCAACCAGGTCGCCCACGTACCGGCCTCGGCCTGGAAGAACTCCGTCCCGGTGTGGCCCGGCAGCCCGGTCTCCGCGCCCGACTTCAGCCTGTTCGGCCACGTCGACCTGTTCGGTGCCTTCGGCAGCCACGGCATGGGCGCGATCAGCGCCTTGGTCGCGGTGTTCACCCTCGTCCTGGCCGGCTTCTTCGACGCGATGGCCACCATCATCGGCGTCGGCACCGAGGCCGGACTGGCCGACAAGCAGGGCCGGATGCCCGGCCTGTCCAAGGCGCTGTTCATCGACGGCGCCGGCGGCGCGGTCGGCGGCCTGGCGGGCGCGTCCGGCCAGACGGTCTTCGTCGAATCCGCGACCGGGGTCGGCGACGGCGCCCGGACCGGCCTCGCCTCCACCGTCACCGGCGGACTGTTCGCCCTGATGCTGTTCTTCTCGCCGCTGGCCGGCATCGTCCCGGTCGAGGTCGCCTCCGCCGCCCTGGTGGTGATCGGCTCGATGATGATGAGCCAGGCCCGGCACATCGACTGGTCCGACCGCGAGGTCGCCATCCCGGCCTTCCTGACCTGCGTGCTGATGCCGTTCACGTACAGCATCACCGCGGGCGTCGCGGCCGGCGTCATCTCGTACTCGGTCATCAAGGCCGGCCAGGGCAAGTGGCGCGAGCCCGGGCTGCTGATGTGGATCCTCACCGCGGTCTTCGTGCTCTACTTCGCGCTCACTCCGATCAAGTCCTGGCTGGGCGTGCACTAGGCACCCCGTGCGCACCACCGCCGCCGTACGGGATCGCTTCCCGTACGGCGGCTCTCCCGCTACTGTCGAAACCGTGTAAGGAGCCTCAGACATGCAGGACATCGCCGAGCAGCTGCAGGCCTGGCACGCGTCCGGGCGCTCCTTCGCCGTGGCCACCGTGGTCGGTGTCTCCGGCAGCGCCCCGCGCGACCCCGGGGCGGCACTGGCCGTGGACGCGGCCGGGGAGGCGGTCGGCAGCGTCTCCGGCGGGTGCGTCGAGGGCGCGGCGTACGAGCTGTGCCAGGCCGCGATCGAGAGCGGCGAGCCGGTGCTGGAGCGCTTCGGCTACAGCGACGAGGACGCCTTCGCGGTCGGGCTGACCTGCGGCGGGATCCTCGACGTGTTCGTCCAGCCGGTCGTACCGGGGGCGGACCCCGGCATGGACGCGGGCCTCGCGTTCATCGCCGCCGGGACCCCGGTCGCGCTCGCCCGGGTGATCGCCGGACCGGCCGGACTGCTCGGCGCCACCCTCGCGGTCACCGCCGACGGCGTCCGCGGGGCGCTCTCGGTGGGGCCGTCCACCGTCGGCGCGCTGGAGCGGGCGCTCGTCGCCGAGGCCCGGGCGATGCTGGACGCCGGACGGACCGGCCGGATCGTGCTCGGCCTGGACGGGCGGCCCTGCGACGAGCACGAGCAGGGGACCGTCACCTGCTTCGTCGAGTCCTACGTGCCCGCGCCCCGCATGCTGGTCTTCGGCGCGATCGACTTCGCCGCCGCCGTGGTGCGGATCGGCAAGTTCCTCGGCTACCACGTCACGGTCTGCGACGCCCGGCCCGTCTTCGCCACCACGCGCCGCTTCCCCGAGGCGGACGAGGTGGTGGTCGACTGGCCGCACCGCTACCTCGACTCCCAGCTCGGCCGGATCGACGGGCGCACCGTACTGTGCGTGCTCACCCACGACGCCAAGTTCGACATCCCGCTGCTGGAGCGCGCCCTGCGGCTGCCGGTCGGCTACGTCGGCGCGATGGGCTCGCGCCGCACCCACCGCGACCGGGAGGCCAAGCTGCGCGAGGCCGGGCTGACGGACGCCGAACTCGCCCGGCTGCGCTCCCCCATCGGCCTCGACCTGGGCTCCCGCACCCCCGAGGAGACGGCGGTCTCGGTCGCCGCCGAGATCGTCGCCCACCGGCGCGGCGGCAGCTGCCTGCCGCTGAGCGCCGGGAACGGACCGATCCACCACGACCTGACGGCCGCTCCCGAGGACACCGGGACGCCCCGGACGCACGCCGCCTGAGCGTCGCGCCGCGTGAGCGTCACGCTGCGTGCCCGCCGGGCGGCGGGGCGCCGGAGGAACGGACTCGCCGCCGGTTCGGCGGCTGACGGCTGCCGACGGGAGCGGACGACGGAAGGCCTCCCGGTGCCGCTCGGGGAGCGGGACCGGGAGGCCTTCCGGGTCAGCGGGACGGCGGGGTCGGCGGACCGTTCCGGGGTCCGTCGGCCCGACGCCGTCGCGATGGCTGGGCCTGCCGCCGCGGACCGCTGGGATCGAGGGGTGTCGGGGACTACTGCACCTGGCAGCCGCGCTGCCAGTTCCAGCCGACGAAGGTGTGGCGCAGCTGCACGTCGAAGGTGCAGGAGTAGGTGAGGTCGGGGTTGAGGGTCAGGTACGTGTGGTGGGTGTTGTCGTACCAGTTGCCGGTGACGTCGAAGATCCCCTTGTAGGAGAAGTCCGCGTGGGCCTGGGAGTTGACCACGGCGCAGTTGGTGGTGCAGTCGTCGCTGTTGGTGGCGGAGGCCACCGACCAGCCGGCGTTCCACGGCTCGCGGTTGAAGCCCTGGGTCACGGTGGTGGCCGCAGTGGTGATCTGGCCGTCGGTGGTGTTCCAGTCGGAGGTGGTGTACAGACCGGTCATCCGGATGTTGCAGCAGTCGTACATCTCGTTCGCGCTGGTGATCCGGCGGTGGCCGGTGGCGGTGGTGCCCGCCGCCAGGGCCTTGGCGGCGGTGCGGGCGGTCGGGGCGGCGGCCGGGACGTAGGTCACCGGGCCCTCCTGCGGCTTGCAGTCCGAGCCGATCGTCACCGTCTGCTGGACCGACATGCCCGCGGGCGGGACCGGCAGCGAGCCGGTGAGCGTCACACCGTCGCAGGTTCGAGCGCTCGGCACATCGGCGGCGGGTGCCGCGACGGCCCCCGGGGCCATCGCCATGAGCAGACCGGCCGCACCGAGCGCTACCGAAACCAGACGCTTCTTCACAGTCCCTGTTCCCCCTCGTGAGTTACCTGCCGGTCAGCCTAGGGTGGCCGGTCACCGGGTCCGAGAGCGTTGGCAGGAAACTGCAACTCCTGATGTCGCCGGGGCTGCCGGGACTGCTGGGGTCCCTGCGGCGGCAGGGGCCCCAGCGCGGTTTCAGGTCACGTTCAGACGGGCAGCCAGGCGCAGCAGGCCGGGGCTGAGGCGGGAGAGCAGGCGGGCGGCCTTGGCCTCGGGGGTGACCGGGACGACGGACTTGCCGGTGCGCACGGCGCCGACGATGGCGGCGGCCACCTTCTCCGGCGGGAAGCCGCGGCGGGCGTAGAGCCTGGCGGCGCGGGCCTGCTTGGCGGACTGCTCGGCGGCGGTGGTCGCGGAGAAGGTGGAGGTGCGGGTGATGTTGGTGTTGACGATGCCGGGGCAGATGGTGGAGACGCCGATGCCGTGACCGACGAACTCGGCGCGCAGGCAGTCCGAGAGCATGAACACCGCGGCCTTGCTGGTGGCGTACGCGGTGAGCGCCTTGGCGGGCAGGTAGGCGGCGGCCGAGGAGACGTTGACGATGTGGCCGCCCTGGCCGCGGTCGGCCATCAGGGTGCCGAAGGCGCGGCAGCCGTGGATCACGCCCCAGAGGTTGACGTCCAGGACGCGCTGCCACTCCTTCTCGGTGGTCTGCAGGAAGGTCCCGGAGTGGCCGATGCCCGCGTTGTTGACCATCACGTCGGGCACCCCGTGCTCGGCGGCGACGGTCTGCGCGAAGGCGTCCATCGCGGCGCCGTCGGAGACGTCCACCCGGTAGGCGCGCGCCGTCGGGCCGATCAGCGAGGCGAGTTCGGCGGTGCGCTCGGCGGCCGCGAGGTCGAGGTCGCAGACCACCACCCGGGCGCCGTCCTCGGCGAAGGCCAGCGCGGTGGCCCGGCCGATGCCGCTGCCGCCGCCGGTGACGACCACCAACCGGCCGTCGCCCTCGGCGGCTCGGGCGTCGCCCGTGCTCCCGGTCTCGATCCGGGCGGTGAACTCGCGGACCATGCCGGCCACGGTGGCCCCCTTCTCCAGCAGCGCCGACCAGTGGCCGGCGTGCAGCGTGCGTCGGGTCAGGTCGGATGCCCAGCGCTCCAGGCCCTCGGACAGGTAGGTGCCGACGTAGCGGTCCCGGGTGAGAGTGATCAACTGGACCGGCACCTCGGTCGGCCGCTCGCGCGGACTGCCCATCGTGGGACGGAAGTTGGCGCGGTACAGCTCGATGCCGCGGACGGCGTCGCGGCGCAGCGTGCGCTGGGGGTGGTCGGCGCGCGGGGTGACGTGCTCCAGGTCGCGCAGCACCCGCGGCCAGGCCCGGGCCAGGCCGAGGCGCCAGACGGCGGGGGCGAGGAAGGGCAGGTGGAAGGCGGTGATGTACCAGGAGTGCAGGCCCTGGTGGAGCAGCTGCCTGAGGTGGCGCGGGGTGGGGCGGCGCAGCCGGTGACGCAGCCAGTAGCCCATGTGGTCCAGGGACGGGCCGGACATGGTGGTGTACGAGGCGATCCGCCGCTCGGCGCCGGGGGTGGTCACGGCCTCCCAGGACTGGATCGAGCCCCAGTCGTGGGCGAGCAGGTGCACCGGGCGGTCCGGGCTGACCGCGTCGGCGACGGCGAACAGGTCGTCAGCGAGCTGCTCCAGGCGGTAGCCGCTCCGGTCCGCGGGGACGCCCGACTCGCCGGCGCCGCGCACGTCGTAGCGGACCACGTGGTGGTCGCGGGCGAGGTCGGCGGCGATGTCGTCCCAGACGGCGTGGGTGTCCGGGTAGCCGTGCACCAGGAGGACGGTGGGGGCCTCCGGGTCGCCCTGCTCGAAGACGGCGAGCGGGAGGCCGCCGGAGTGGACGGTCCGGCGGCGGATCGGGGGCGTCGGGGGCGTCGGGGTCGTCGGAGTCGTCATCGGGTGGCCTCCAGGGCGGTCGGCTCGTCGGTGGCGGCCGGCTCGTCGCTGGCGGCCGGCTCGTCGCTGGCGGTCCAGCGGCGGACGTGCGGGAGGTCGTCGTCGAGCCAGTAGGCGTCGCCCTCGGTGATCACCAGCAGTTCCTCGAACTTGATGCCCACGCCGCGGAAGCCGATGTGCGGCTCGACCGCCCACAGGCCCGGCGTGGGCGCGTGCCGGGACGAGCGGCCGTCCGCCCACAACGGCGAACGGCCGTGCAGGCGCTCGGAGATGAGCTCGCGACCGAGGGTTTGCAGGGTGCGCACGCCGAAGCCGAAGACGTTCACCCCCGCCGGGCCGCGCACGGTGGTGCGGGTGACCTGGTGGCCGATCACCCGCCCCGGGTAGACCTGGTGGCGGTTGTCGTAGCCGTGCGCGGCGATCTGCGCGTCCACGGCCGCGTACACCTCGTTGAGCGGCTTGCGGGCGCGCACCTCCGCGAGGATCAGCTCGCGGTAGACCTTGAGGTCGGCGGCCAGACGGTCCCACACCTTGTTCTCGCCGGCCTTGCCGCCGTAGCCGATGTCGGCGGTGTAGCCGTCCACGACGGGCGCGCAGTCCAGCACGTACGGCATGCCCTCCTCAAGGCGGCGGTTGCCGGCGAAGAACTGCAGCGGGGTGTGGAAGTGCCGGAAGGCCGTACGGTCACCGAACCAGGCGAAGGGGACGTGGAAGAAGTCCTGCACCCCGGCGGCGACCAGGCGGCGGCGCAGCTCGGCGGTGGCCTGCCGCTCGGTGACACCCGGTTCGATCCAGGCGGCGACCTGTTCGGCGCAGTGGTAGGCGAGTTGCTGGGTCTCGCGGAAGCGGTCGAGCTCGCGCTCGGTGTAGCGGAACGTCGGGATCGCATTCGCCATCGGGGGCATCGGGGGGCTCCTTCTAGACGTCGAGCACGAGGGTCTCGCCCTCGGCGGCCCGTGAGACGCAGGGCAGCAGGGCGCCGGCGGCGCGCTGCTCGGGGGTGAGGCGGCGGTCCCGGTGGTCGGGCGTGCCGGACCGCAGGCGGACCTCACAGGTGCCGCAGAAGCCCTGGTGGCAGGAGTACGGGAGGTCCGGTCGGGCCTCGCGCAGCACGTCCAGGGCGGAGCGGTCGACGGGGACCTCCAGGGTCGGACCGTCGGTGCCGAGCCGGACGGCGAAGGGCTTGCCGTCGGTGATCGGGGCGGCGCCGAAGCGCTCGAAGTGCAGGGCGGAGGCCGGGGACTCGTCCAGGGCCTGCTGGACGGCGGCGAGCATCGGGGCCGGGCCGCAGCAGTAGACGGCGGCGCCGCGCGGGGCGGGGGCGAGCAGTTCGGCGCCGGTGGGGACGCCACCGTGCTCGTCGTCGGTGCGCAGCACCACGCGGTGCGGGTCGAGGGCGCGCAGCTCGTCCGCGTACGGGAGGGTGTCGGCGCTGCGGCCGACGTGGACGAGCTGCCAGTCCAGGCCGTGGCGCTGGGCCTCGCGGGCCATCGGCAGCAGTGGGGTGATACCGATGCCGCCGGCGAGCAGCAGGACGGTGGGCTCGGCGCAGAAGGCGAAGCCGTTGCGCGGGCCGCGGGCGGTCAGGCGGGCGCCGGGGTGCAGGGTGTCGTGGATCTCGACGGACCCGCCGCCGCCCTCGGGCAGCTTCCGGACGGCGATCCGGTAGCTGCGGCGGTCGGCCGGGTCGCCGCTGAGCGAGTAGTGGCGCTCGCGGCCGGAGGGCAGGACGAGACGCAGGTGGGCGCCGGGCTGCCAGCGCGGCAGCTGGCCACCGGAGGGGTCGGCGAGGCTCAACTCGATGACGTCTGCGATGAGTTCGCGGCGGGCGGTGACCACCAGCTGGAGCTGCGCGGCGGGTCGGCTGAGCGGGCGGCGCGGGCTGCGCCGCAGCAGGGGGCCACCGAGGGCCTGCACGTACCGGTCCTGGATCGCGGTGAGGCGGGTCAGGAAGCGGTCCGCCCGGGGGCGGCCGTACAGGTCGGGGGGCGGGGTGAGCAGATCCATCCGGCGATCCTTGGCATGGGGAGGGGTGGCGAGTGTGGCTGACGAGCGTTCAGGTTTCAGCGAACGGATAACAGATGACGTTCTCTGTTCTCTGAAAGCTGTCGTCTGAAATCTGTCAGCTGTTCGCTGCGGCGGCGCGGGCTGCCGGAGAGGAGGCGAGGTAGCCGAGGGCCTGACTGGAGGAGCCCTCCTGGGTCGGGTGGTAGCCGGGCTTGAAGTACCGCAGGCCGGAGCGAAGCGACTTGACCGGGTCAGGCAGCAGCCCACGCTTGGTGATCCGGTACGCCTCCAGCCAGCTCGGTCGCAGCCGCCCCCTCAGCGTCGGGTCGGCGGCCAGCAGGAAACGCACACCGCGCACCCAGAGCTGCACCAGCAACGGGCCGGCCATCATCATGGTGCGCACCCGGCGCATGTAACCAGGGTCCAGGTGGACCAGCAGGTCGAAGGCGACGCTGCGGTGTTCGACCTCCTCGGCACCGTGCCAGCGCAGCAGGTCGAGCATCGTCGGGTCGGCCTCGGCCCGGTCCAGACCCGGGGAGTTGAGGATCCAGTTGCCAAGGAACGCGGTGTAGTGCTCGATCGCCGCGATGGCGGCGACCCGCTCGATCAGGCCCTCGCGCTGCTTCACGGGACTCAGCCCAGGCCGCTCCCCGAGCACCCGCTGGAAGACCCAGGCGACCTGGCGAACGTACGGGCGCGGGTCGAGCCCCTGGCCGAGCAGGTGGTCCAGCACCTCCTGGTGCGCCTCGGCGTGGATGGCCTCCTGCCCGATGAACCCGAGCACCTCCTCGCGCAGTTGCTCGTCCCGGATGAGCGGCAGCGCCTCCTTGAACACCTTGACGAACCAGCGCTCACCCTCGGGCAGCAGCAGGTGGAGAACGTTGAGGATGTGGGTGGCCATCGGCTCGTCCGGGACCCAGTGCAGCGGCAGTCGGGCCCAGTCGAAGCGGACGTCCCGGGGCTCCAGGACGAGGCTGTCGTGCACGCGCACGGCGGGGGCGGCGACGGCGGGGACGGGGGTGGATCGGGGCATGGCAGGCCCTCCTGACCTGGGAGCGGCGGCTCGGCTCAGGGAAACGTACTCGCCGGTAGTGGCAGCGACAAGGGTTTCGGCGCCCCTTATCGACATCGAGTCTAATAAGTGATGCGCACTGGAGGGCGCCTCCGGAAACACTCCGTCGGAAAGCAGCGGTAAGCAGACGGGCCCCGCCGGACGCGATACGTCCGACGGGGCCCGGCGACCTGGGCTCAGACCGCCATCGCCAGCATCAGCGGCGCCGCCCGGGCCGCCAGCAGTTCGGCGGCGGCCTTCAGCTTGTGGATATTGCCCACCGGCATCGAGGTGGCCAGGCAGCCGACCGTGCTGCCCGCCGTGATCGGCACCGCCGCGCACACCGTGCCGAGCGCGTACTCCTGGATGTCCAGCACCGGCACCGTCGCGGGTTGCCGCTCCAGCCGGTGCATCAGCTGGTCGGTGTCGGTGACCGTACGGGAGGTGAGCCGGGCGACCGGGTGTCGGGAGAGGTGGTCGCGCCGCCCGTCCACGTCCAGCTGGCTGAGCAGGCACTTGCCGATCGCGCTGGCGTGCGCGGTGGCACGGAAGTCCACCCACTCCTGCACGGCAGGCGCGTAGTCGGCCGCCGAGACCGCCTCGACCGACAACTCCCCGTCGTAGTACCGGCTGAAGTACACCGCAGCGCCCAACTCGTCCCGGAGTTCAGCGAGTTTGCGGTTCAGCCGGGCCTTGACGAGCTGCTCCCGGTTGTGCTGGCCGAGCAGGGCGAAGGTGCCGCCGAGCACCCAACCACCGTCCTGGCACTGGAGGTAACCCTCGATCTCCAGGAGCTCCGCGAGCCGCCGGACGGTCGGCAGGCCGAGCGAGGTCTCCCGCGCCAGGGCGACCAGGGTGGCGCCGTCGGGGTGCCGGTCGACGGCCTCCAGCAGTCTGAGGGCGTGCTGCAGGGAGGTGAACGGGCCCGGCAGGCCCTGGTCCAGCGCGGCGTGACGACCCGGGGCTGGTGTCGACATGTCGTCCCCTTCCGATGTCCCCCCACGGAGCGACCGCGGGCAGCCTCCAGCCTAGCCATCAGGTGGCCTCGGCAACTGGCGTCCGTGAATATCCGTGAACATTCCGTGGAGCAGCTGCCGGTTGGCTGGTACAAGGGGCCCCGCCGGTACGAGCGGGCCCACCCGTACAAGGGACCCCGCGGGACGACGACAGCCGCACAACGCCCGACGAGCCCCTCCCCCACTGCCCGGGGGGAGAGGCCCGTCGTACGGCCGCCGGGGTGCGGGCCCGGCGGCCGGTGAGGGTGCGGAAGAGTCAGTCAGTCAGTCCCCGGCCCCGAGTCGGGCTCAGCCCTCGTCGCCGGCGCGCAGCTTGGCGACGGCGGCCTCGAGCCGGGCGCCGTACTCCTCGTCGGCGGCGTGGAAATGGGCCAGGTTCTTCTCCACCACGTCGTCCCGCGTCACCTGCGCCAGGAAGCCCGCGATGTTGGCGATCAGGCGGGTCTTCTCGCCCTCCGACATCAGCCGGTACAGCTCGCCGGCCTGGAAGAAGTCGTCGTCCTTGGTGTGGGCCGGCGTGGTGCAGGTGCCGGTATAGCCGTCCACCTTGACCGGCGCGGCGAGCGCGCTGTCGCTCTGGGCCGGGCCGTCGTAGGAGTTGGGCTCGTAGTTCTTGCCGCGGCCGGCGCTGTTGACGGCCATGAAGCCGTCCCGCCCGTAGTTGTTGGCCTCGGTGGCGCGCGGGGCGTTCACCGGCAGCAGGGTGTGGTTGACACCGAGGCGGTAGCGCTGGGCGTCGGCGTAGGCGAACAGGCGGCCCTGGAGCATCTTGTCCGGGGAGGGGCCGATGCCGGGCACGAAGTTGTTCGGCGAGAACGCGGACTGCTCGACCTCGGCGAAGACGTTCTCCGGGTTCTTGTTCAGCACCAGGCGGCCGACCTTGACCAGCGGGTAGTCGGCGTGCGGCCACACCTTGGTGAGGTCGAAGGGGTTGAAGCGGTAGTCCGCGGCCTCGGCGACCGGCATCAGCTGGACGTAGAGGGTCCAGGACGGGAACACCCCGCGCTCGATGGCCTGGTGCAGGTCGCGCTGGTGCGAGTCGGCGTCGGCGCCGACCACCTCGGCGGCCTGGTCGCCGTCCAGGCTGCGGATGCCCTGGTTGGTCTTGAAGTGGTACTTCACCCAGTAGGCCTCGCCCTCGGCGTTGACCCACTGGTAGGTGTGCGAGCCGTAGCCGTTCATGTGGCGGTAGGACGCGGGGATGCCGCGGTCGCCGAACAGCCAGGTGATCTGGTGGGTCGAGGCCGGCGAGTGGGCCCAGAAGTCCCAGACGTTGTCCGCCTCCTGCACGCCGGTGTACGGGTCGCGCTTCTGCGAGTGGATGAAGTCGGGGAACTTGATCGGGTCCTTGATGAAGAACACCGGGGTGTTGTTGCCGACGAGGTCGTAGTTGCCGTCCTCGGTGTAGAACTTCAGCGCGAAGCCGCGCGGGTCGCGCACCGCGTCGCTGGCGCCCAGGTTGCCGGCCACGGTCGAGAAGCGCAGGAAGACCTCGGTGCGCTTGCCGACCTCGGACAGGAACGCCGCCCGGGTGTACTGCGACACCTCGTCGGTGACCTCGAAGTAGCCGTACGCGCCGGAGCCGCGGGCGTGCACGACGCGCTCCGGGATGCGCTCGCGGTTGAACCGGGCCAGCTTCTCCAGCAGGTGCTGGTCCTGGATCAGCAGCGGGCCGTACTCGCCGGCCGAGGCCGAGTTCTGGTTGTCGGCGACCGGGGCGCCGGACTCCGTGGTCAGGATCTTGGACATGGAGGGGGTCCTTCAGGTGTCGATAAGGCGGTGCGTGGAGAGGTGGACGGGCCGCGCGGGGCTCAGACGCCGAGCAGGCGCCAGAGCGCCGACCGACGGCGGGCCGAGTGCTCGCCGTCGGGGCCGTCGGCCGGCTGGAGGCCGGCCACCGCGGCGGTGGCCGCGGCCGGGTCCGCCAGCGGGCGGGCGGCGGCCAGCGCGGCGGCCTCCTCGCCGGTCAGGCCGGCGGCGGTGAGCGCGGCGGCGGCCTCGGCGGCCGGGACGGCGTTGAACCAGCGCAGCGCGAGGGCCGCGCGGCCTGCCTCGGTGAGACGGCCGGTGAGCCGGAGGCGGGCGAGCCCGCCGTCCGGGTAGACGTTGATCCGCACGTGGGTCACCGGGCGGCCCACGTCGAGCCGGAAGCGGTGCCGGGTGTCGGGCTGCAGGCGGGTGCGGGGCAGGATCTCGAACCACTCGCCGTCGGCCGGGTCCTGTCCGGTCGAGGCGTCGAAGCCGACCAGGTCGGCCCAGCCGGGGGCATTGGCGACGAAGTGGGTGGTGTCCACCTCGGCGGCCAGGACCTCACCGCCCCCGGCCAGGGCGATCTGCACCCAGTCGTTGGCCTTGTCGCGCCGACGCCGGGTCTCCCAGCCCTCGCCCATGACGGAGGCGCGACCGGGAGCGTTCAGGTTGTGCGGGGAGGAGAAGTAGCGGTCGGAGGCCGCCTCGGCGACGCCGCCGTACTCCTGGGCGGCCAGGTCGAGGGTGAGGCCGTCCAGTTCGCGCGGGTCGGGCAGCACCTCGCCGTGCACCCGGAGCCGGGCGACGCCGCCGTCCGGGAAGATGTTCAGCCGCACGTGGGTGTAGCGGGTGTCGTCCTGGACGGCGAACTCGTGGGCGGTGTCCCCCTGGAGCGGGGTGCGCGGCACGATGACGGTCCACTCGGCGTCCTGCAGCTCCTCGGGCGAGGGGTGCCCGGGTACGGAGGCGGCCTCGACCGAGGCGCTCTCCGGGTAGTTGCCGGTGAAGTGGGCGGTGTCGACGATCAGGCCGCGGATCACGCCGCCGACGCCGAGCCGGACGATCGCCCAGTCGTGGTCCTGGTCGGTGGGGTGCGGCTGGTCGGCGGAGACGCCGCGGCGGCGCTTGGACTCCCAGCCGTCCATGATCTGGCCCTTGTGACCGAAGGTGTGCGGGCGGAACTCGGCGGGCTTGGCGACCAGCAGGTTCTCCGCGTCCGCGAAGGTGTCCTCATTGGTGGCGACGACGCCCGCGCCGAGCAGCCGGGAGGCCAGGTTGACCAGCTCGGTGAAGGGAGCGCTCGGGGTGTCGGCAGTGGTCACTGACTCTCCTCAGAAAGGCGGTGTCGGTTCAGGCGGTGTCGGTTCAAGAAGCGGTGCCGGAAAGGGAGTCGGCCGGCCGGGTGAGCTGACGGCCGAAGGGCTCGGCGCCGGTGTCCACCGCGCGGCCGCGCAGCCAGGTGGTGCGGACGACACCGGTCAACGTCCGTCCCGCGTACGGGGTCACCGGGTTGCGGTGGTGCAACTCCCGCGCGTGGACGGCGAATTCGCCGTCGGGGTCGAAGGCGACCAGGTCGGCGTCGCAGCCCACCGCGATGGCGCCTTTGGTCCCGGTGAGGCCGACCAGCTCGGCCGGTCCGGCGGACATCCAGCGCACCACGTCGGCCAGGGTGTGGCCGCGTCGCCGGGCCTCGGTCCAGACGGCCGGCAGGCCCAGCTGCAGCGAGGCGATCCCGCCCCAGGCGGCCGCGAAGTCGCCGCTGCCACCGTACTCCGGCAGCAGTTTGAGGTCGGGGGTGGACGGCGAGTGGTCGGAGACCACGGCGATGAACTCACCGCGCCCCAGGGCCTCCCAGAGCGCGTCCCGGTTGGCCTCGTCGCGGATCGGCGGGCAGCACTTGAAGGCGGTGTCGCCGTCCGGCACCTGCTCGGCCGCGAGGGTCAGGTAGTGCGGGCAGGTCTCGGCGGTGACCCGTACGCCGTCCTCGCGCGCCCGGCGCAGCAGCGGCAGCACGGCCGCCGAGGAGACGTGCAGGATGTGCACCCGGGCCCCGGTGCGCCGGGCGGTTTCGAGCAGGTGGGCGACGGCCGCGGTCTCCGCGTCGGCGGGACGGGAGGCGAGGAAGTCCCGGTAGTGGGCGCCGGGTTGCTGCGGCGCGGCGGCCAGCACGCCGGGGTCCTCGGCGTGGATGATCGCCAGCGCCCCGATCCGGGCCTGTTCGGCCAGCGCGGCCTCCAGGTCGGCGCCCTCGACGTGCGGGAACTCGTCGACGCCGGAGGGGGCGAGGAAGCTCTTGAAGCCGAACACGCCTTGCCGGTGAAGGGGTTGGAGGTCCGGGACGTTGCCGGGGACGGCGCCGCCCCAGAAGCCGAGGTCGACCCAGGCCTGGCCCTCGGCGGTCTTCCGCTTGACGGCCAGCCCCTCCACCGTGGTGGTGGGCGGGATCGAGTTGAGCGGCATGTCGATGATCGTGGTGACGCCGCCGGCCGCGGCGGCCCGGGTGGCGGTGGCGAAGCCCTCCCACTCGGTCCGGCCGGGCTCGTTGACGTGCACGTGGGTGTCGACCAGGCCGGGCAGCAGGGCCGTGTCGCCGAGGTCGACGAGCTGGCTGTCGCCGACCGCGAGCGAGCCGTACGCGGCGACCTGCTCGATCTTCCCGTCCCGGATCAGCACGTCCGCGGGGCGCTCACCGCCGGGCAGCGCCGCCCGACGGGAGCGGATCACCGTCGGCTGGCTGAAAGGCATGGGGGACCTCCGAAACCTGGGAGTTGGGGGTGATGGAACACGGGTGGAGGCGAAGGATTGCCGGGAGCCTAGGCCCGCCTTCAACAAAACGTCAATGGAGGAACACACGAGGGCTCAGCCCGGCAGCAGCTCCTCGGCCAGCCGTTCCCCCGCGACCTCGGCCAGCTCACCGGCCCTGGTCATGCTGTCCCCCGGCTGCTCGGCCAGGTCGGTGAGGGCGATCGCGGCGGTGAAGCCGGCCGCGCGCCACTCAGGCTCGGAGAGCTCCAACCGGCCCGCCACAGCGGCCACCCGAACCCCCGCCCGGGCAGCCGCCGCGGCGACTCCGGCGGGGGCCTTGCCATGGAGCGTCTGCGCGTCCAGGCAGCCCTCGCCGGTGACGACGAGGCGTGCCCCACGCACGGCCTCGTCGAAACCCAGCAGTTCGAGCAGCAGCTCGATACCGGGTCGCATGGTGGCGCCGAGCAGGGCGAGGGCGGCGAAGCCCACCCCGCCCGCGGCCCCGGCGCCGGGGGCCTCCCGCACGTCGCGCCCGGTGACGGCGGCGACCTGGTCGGCGAAGCGGGTCAGGCCCTCCTCCAGGACCACCAGGTCGTCCCCGTCGGCGCCCTTCTGCGGGCCGTAGACGGCGGTCGCGCCGCGCGGGCCGAGCAGCGGGTTGTCCACGTCGCAGGCGACCACGATCTCGACGCCGGTCAGCAGCTCCGCCAGGCGGCCGACGTCGATCCGGTCGAGCTTGCGCAACGCGGCCCCGCCGGGCGGCAGTTCGGTGCCGTCGGCGTCGTGCAGGCGCACCCCGAGCGCCTGCACCATGCCGGCGCCGCCGTCGGTGGAGGCGCTGCCGCCGAGGCCCAGCACGATCCGCTTGGCGCCCATCGAGACCGCCCGGCCGATCAGCTGGCCGACCCCGTAGGAGCCGGCCGCGAGCGGGGCGGTGCGGCCGCCGGGCAGCCGGGCGAGGCCGGAGGCCTGGGCCAGCTCGACCACGGCGGTGTCGCCGCGGACGGCCAGCGCGGCGTCCACCGGCAGGCCGGTCGGGCCGGCCACCTTGGCCGCGACCCGGGTGAAGCCCGCCGCGAGCGCGGCGGCCAGGGTCCCCTCGCCGCCGTCGGCGACGGGCAGCTCGCGCACCTCGGTACCGGGCGCGGCTCGCCGGATGCCGGCGGCGATCCGGGCGGCGACCTCGGCACCCTCCAGGGTGCCCTTGAACTTGTCCGGAGCTACGACCACATGGCCCTGGTGGGGGGTGGGGGGCATCGCGTGGTCCTCACTTCCGTACGGGGTCTGGCGGTGGTTCGACAAGCATGGGTCCGGTGGCCTCGGGGATGCGAGACCCTCCCGGGTGGTGCGACCCCCTCCCCGCCGTTCTCCCCCAGCCTTCGGCCGGGAGGTACCCCCACTCGTCCCGCTTCCGACGTACGAGGGGCTCCCCTCGGCGGGGAGGGGGACAGGCGACGCGCAAGGCACGACCGAAGTGCCCCCGGGGAGGGTGCGCGCGTCACCGGTTGGATCGACCGGCGGGCGGGTGGATGAGCCCCGGCCCGCACGCCGGTCGGGCCTGACCTCCTGGCGGCGCGGGCACGACCGGATCAGGTACACGCCGCCAGGAGGAGCTTGTTCGGGCCGAAGGCCCTGGTCGGGGTTACTTGACCTCGCGGCCGGAGAGCCGCTCGACGCCGCGCAGCAGCGCCGAGTGGTCCAGCGAGCCGTCGCCGTTGGCCCGGGCGGAGGCGACCAGCTGGGCCACCACGGCGCCGACCGGCAGCGCGGCGCCCACGGCCCGGGCGGCGTCGGTGACGATGCCCATGTCCTTGTGGTGCAGGTCGATCCGGAAGCCGGGGGCGAACTCGCGGTTGAGCATGTTCGCCTTCTTGCGGTTGAGCACGGTCGAGCCCGCCAGGCCGCCGCCGAGCACGTCCAGTGCGGCGGCGAGGTCGACACCGGCGTTCTCCAGGAACACCACGGCCTCGGCGAGCACCTGGATGTTGACCGCGACGATCAGCTGGTTGGCGGCCTTGACGGTCTGGCCGGCGCCGTCGGGGCCGACGTGGATGACCGTGGTGCCCAGCGCGTCGAACAGCGGCTTGGCCTCGGCGAAGTCCGCGGCCTCGCCGCCGACCATGATCGACAGCACCGCCTCGATCGCGCCGGCCTCGCCGCCGGAGACCGGGGCGTCCAGCGTGCGCACACCCTTCTCCCGGGCGGCCTTGCCGACCTTGATGGAGGTCTGCGGGGTGATCGAGGACATGTCGATCACCAGGGTGCCGGCCTTGACGTTCTCCAGGACGCCGCCCTCGCCGAGGATGACCGCCTCGACGTGCGGGTCGGCCGGGACCATGGTGATGACGACCTCGGCGTCCTTCACCGCGTCCGCGATGCCGGCGGCGCCCTGGCCGCCGGCCGCGATGACGGCGTCGATCGAGGCCTGGGAGAGGTCGAAGCCGGTCACCTGATGGCCGGCCTTGACCAGGTTGACGGCCATGGGCTTGCCCATGATGCCGAGGCCGACGAAGGCAATCTTGCGGGAGGCGCTCATCGCGTCGAGTTCCTTACGTGTGCGGGGTGGGTGGTGGCTTGCCGGGCGACGGACGGGACGCGGGCACGCCCCCGGACCGCGCCGCCGGGCCGGCTACCGGGCTGCGCTGCCGGACTGCGCGGGCGGATTGCGCTGCCGGATTGCGCGGGCGGGCCGCGCTAGTGGGCGGCGCGCAGCTCGCGCGGCAGCCAGCCGAAGCTGTCGGCGCTGACGCCGGTGGAGGGGCGGTACTCCAGGCCGATCGAGCCGCTGTAGCCGGCGGCGCTGAGCCGGGCGAACAGATCCTCGAAGTCCAGGTCGCCGGTGCCGGGCTCGTTGCGGCCCGGGTTGTCGGCGATCTGCACGTGGCCGATCCGGTCGGCGTAGGTGTCGATGACCGCCGCCAGGTCCTCGCCGTTCTTGGCCAGGTGGTAGAGGTCGCAGAGGAACTTCGCGTTCCCCAGGCCGGTGGCGGCGTTGACCTTGTCGACCACCTCGACCGCGGCGGCGGCGGAGACCAGCGGATAGTCCGGCGACTCGGCCTTGTTGAGGGCCTCGACCAGCAGGATCGCGCCGATCTCGTGCGCCGCCCCGGCGGCGATGACCAGGTTCTCCAGCGCGAGCGCGTCCTGCTCGGCCGGCTCGACGCCCTCGACCCGGTTGCCGTACAGCGCGTTGAGCGCGGTGGCACCGAGCGAGTCGGCGAGCTCCGCCGCGACCGGGACGTTGGCGCGGAACCGCTCCTTCTCGGACGGGACCGAGACGGTGCCCCGGACGCCCCGGCTCAGGTCGTCCAGGAAGTTGAGGCCGGTGAGCCGGACCCCCGCGTCGCTGAACGCCTTGCGCAGCGCGTCCAGTTCGGCCCGGGAGGGGCTGTGCTCCGTGCCGAACGGCCACCAGAGCTCGGCGGCCGTGAAGCCGGCCGCGGCAGCCGCGGCGGGGCGCTCCAGCAGCGGGAGTTCGCTGAACAGGATCGACAGGTTGACCGTGAAGCCGTGCTTGGCAGCCGCCGTCACGTCCATCACCTCTCACTCTCTTCCTTCATCCTCAACTTCCACGATCCGGAAGAGGGATTCTGTGTGGTGGAAGCATCTCCGGCTCGCCGAGCGAGTGTCAAGGGCGCCGCAACATTTTGTTGAAGCAGCTGGACGGCGCCCGCCTCCCAGGCCCACGGCTGTTCGATCACCCAGCCCCTGCCCGCCGCCACCCCCGCTCGATACAGTGAGCACGTGCGATTGATGGTGGAGTTCACGACAGAACCGTTCGAACTGGACACGTTCCCCGAGCACGCCGCGACGGCCCGCAAGGTCGTCGACGAGGCCGGCCTGAACGTCTCGGTCGGCCCCTTCGGGACCGGCGCCGAGGGCGAGGCCGACCAGGTCCTCGCCGCGGTGACCCGACTGCTCCGGGAGACCCTGGACGCCGGCGCGACGCGGATCTCGGTCCAGGTCAGCGTGCTGGGCGAGGAGGGCGGTACGCCGTGACCGAGCACGCGGAACACCCGCTCGCCGCGGCGGTCAAGCCGCTGCTGGACGCGGTCGGCGCGACGCCCGTCCCGCTGGACGAGGCGAAGGCCGAGGACGTCGTCCTGGAGTGGGAGGGCACTCCGGCCCTGGCCGTCCGACTGCCGCACCTGAGCAGTGCGCTGGACCGGCTGCTGGCCGAGATGACCCGCCAGTTCGACGGCCGGCCGCTGGCGGAACTCGACCGCTGGGAGAAGCAGCGGGTCGTCGCCCTCCTGGAGGAGCGCGGCGCCTTCACCGTCCGCCACGGGGTCGAGACGGTCGCCTCGGCGCTCGGCGTCAGCCGCTTCACCGTGTACAACTACCTCAACCGCCAGGACGGCACGAAGTCCTCCTGAACGGCCCGCGAAGCGAGTGACCCCGCCGCCGGAGAAAGTGTGGATCGGCCCAGGGCGGGGCACACTTGGCGAATCGCACACGAAAGGGCCCGGCATCGCGAGCCGGTTCAAAACGTAACCACCAACCGTTCAACAAACTGTTGACGGCCGGGTGGGGTCGATCTAGCTTTTCCGGGTGGCACCACTCTTCAGGAGGTCCACTCGTGACCAACCACCCCCACGCCCTTGACGCCCTGGCCGCGGCCGATGCCGCGGAGCTGGAAGGGCTCCTGCTGGAGGTATGCTCCAGCCCCGGTTGGGCCGCCGCGATCGCGGCGGCCAAGCCCTGGTCCAGCCGCGAGGCCCTGCTCGCCGCCAACGCGGCGGCGATGGCCGCACTGAGCGACGCGGACCTGCGCGACGCGATGGCCGGACACGCCCGGATCGGACAGCCCAAGACGGGCGACGCCACCTCCGAGCGCGAGCAGGCCGGCATCCAGGGTGTGGATCAGGCGATCCTCGACGAACTGCACGAGGCCAACGCCGCCTACGAGGCGAAGTTCGGCCACGTGTTCCTGATCTGCGCGACCGGCCGCACCGCGGCCACCATGCTCGCCGCCCTGCGCGAGCGCCACCCCAACGACCCCGCCACCGAGGCGGAGATCGTCCGGGGCGAGCTGCGCAAGATCAACGACATCCGACTCAACCGCCTCCTCGACGAGTCCTGACGCATCGTCAAGAATGCTTCGTGGACCGGCGCATGCCGTCCGGATGCCGCATCTCCACCGGAGAACCGGCGCACCACCACCTCTGCCATCAGTAAGGTCACCTCACCCATGACTGGCATCTCCACCCACGTGCTCGACACCAGCCTCGGCCGCCCGGCCGAGGGCGTCCCGGTCGAGCTCGCACTGCACACCGAGGGTGGCTGGCAGGTGCTCGGCACCTCCGCCACGGACTCCGACGGCCGGGTCAAGGACCTGCCGGCCGTGGAGGCGGGCTCGGTCGTCCGGCTGCTCTTCGACACCGGCGCCCACTACGCGCAGCTGTCGACGGAGCCGCCGTTCTTCCCCGAGGTCTCGATCGTCTTCACGGTCGCGCCCGCGCAGCACCACTACCACGTGCCGCTGCTGCTGAACCCGTTCGGATACTCGGTCTACCGCGGAAGCTAGTAGACCGACCTGGAAGCTTAGGAGCCTGTCATGGCCCACGTGCTCGGTCAGAACCAGTACGGCAAGGCGGAGAACCGCATCGTCCGGGTCTACCGCGACTCCACCCGCCACGAGATCAAGGACCTGAACGTCTCGGTCTCCCTCCAGGGCGAGTTCGAGGATGTCCACCTCACCGGGTCCAACGCCAACTGCCTTCCCACCGACACCACCAAGAACACCGTCTACGCCTTCGCCAAGGAGTACGGCATCGAGTCGGCCGAGGCGTTCGGCATCCTGCTGGCCCGGCACTTCGTCGACGACACCGAGCGCGGCGTCGTGCACAGCGCCCGGATCCGGATCGAGGAGTACGCCTGGGACCGGATCAAGACGCCGGACAACTCGGCCCGCTTCATCGGCTCGGAGGAGGTCGGCCACTCCTTCGTCCGCAACGGCCAGGAGACCCGCACGACCGAGGTCGTCTACGACGGTGAGAAGGTCCAGGTCATCTCCGGCCTCAAGGACCTCATCGTCATGAACTCCACCAACTCGGAGTTCTGGGGCTACATCAAGGACAAGTACACCACCCTGCAGGAGGCGTACGACCGCATCCTCGCCACCCAGGTCACCGCCCGCTGGAAGTACGGCTACAGCGGCCGGGACGGCGAGGCCCAGCCCAACTGGAACCGCTCCTACACCCACGTGAAGCGGCACATGCTGGAGGCGTTCGCCGAGACCTACTCCTACTCGCTGCAGCAGACCCTGCACGCGATGGGCACCCGGGTCCTCAACAACCGCGCCGAGGTGGACGAGGTACGCCTCGAACTGCCCAACAAGCACCACTTCCTCGTCGACCTGGAGCCCTTCGGCCTCAAGAACGAGAACGAGGTCTACTACGCCGCGGACCGCATGTACGGCCTGATCGAGGGCACCGTGCACCGCGAGGGCGTCGTACCGGTCATCCCGGTCGTCTGACCTCCCCCCGCCCCAACCCCATGGACTCCGCCCGGAGTCGCCGCACCCTCCGGCCCCCACGGGCCGGTCGAGTCCGGGCGGTCCGCACCACCGGCACCATCCGCACCACCTGTTTCTCCACCCCCACCAACCGGAGTTCGTGTTCGCCTCGCGGCGGCCGGCCCGGGGCACGGGAGAAGCGCTCCGAGGGATCCTTGCTCCGCCGTCCCGCCCTCGGGGGGTCTCCAGCGCCACGGGCGCGCCGGGAGCCACGGGCACAAGAGGGGCTCGACATGGCACCCAGCAACACCAGCAGTTCAGACGGCGGTTCCACCCCAGCAAGAACCCCAGGCCCGGACGGCACGTCACACCGCCTCCCCGGCAAGCCGTCCGGGTCCGCCAACCATCCCGTGGACGAGGTGCTGCCTCCGGTGAAGCTGTTCTCCACCGGGCTCCAGCACGTCGCCGCGATGTACGCGGGGGTCGTCGCACCCCCGCTCATCGTCGGCGCCGGCGTCGGGCTCTCCGCCGCCGACCTAGCCCTGCTCATCTCGGCCAGCCTGTTCACCGCCGGACTGGCCACCCTGCTCCAGACCCTCGGCGTCTGGAAGATCGGCGCGCGACTGCCGTTCGTGAACGGCGTCTCGTTCGCGGGCGTCGCGCCCATGATCGCCATCGCCAAGGGCTCTATCGAAAGAACGGGGGGCCCGAAGGACGCCCTCCCGGTGATCTTCGGAGCGGTGATCGTCGCGGGGGCCCTGTGCTTCCTCGCGGCGCCGTACTTCTGCAAGCTCATCCGGTTCTTCCCCCCGGTCGTCCAGGGCACCGTGATCACCCTCATCGGGGTGTCCCTGCTCCCGGTGGCGGTCAACTGGGCGCGCGGCGGCTCGCCGAGCGCCCCCGGGTACGGCTCCATGCGGGCCGTCGGCCTCGCCGCGATCACCCTCGCCGCGGTGGTGCTCTGCAACCGGCTGCTGCGCGGCTTCTGGCAGCAGCTGTCCCTGCTCATCGGTCTGGCGTTCGGCACCCTGATCGCCTTCCCGCTGGGGCTGGCCGACTTCAGCGCGGTCCAGGACGCGAAGGTCTTCGCCCTCCCCTCTCCGTTCCACTTCGGCGCGCCGATGTTCGACGGATCCGCGATCGTCTCGCTCTGCATCGTCATGGTGGTCTCGATGACCGAATCCACCGCCGACATGCTCGCGCTCGGCAAGATCGTCGACCGTAAGGCCGACGAAGCCACGCTGGCCGCCGGCCTGCGGGCCGACGGACTGGCCACCGCGCTCAGCCCCGTGTTCAACGGCTTCGCCGCCAGCGCCTTCGCCCAGAACATCGGGCTGGTGGCGCTGACGAAGATCCGCAGCCGCTTCGTGGTCGCGGCCGGCGGAGGCATCCTGATCCTGCTGGGGCTCTTCCCCGTGCTCGGTTCGGTCGTCTCCCTGGTCCCGCAGCCCGTCCTCGGCGGCGCCGGGATCGTGCTCTTCGGCACGGTCGCGGCGAGCGGGATCCGCACTCTCGCGGAGGCCGGCATGGAGTCCAACTCCAACACCATCCTGGTGTCGGTCTCGCTCGGGGTCGGCATCGTCCCGATCGCCGTGCCGGCCTTCTACGACTCCTTCCCGGAGGCCGTCCGGACCCTGATGCACTCGGGGATCTCGGCCGGCTGCGTGATGGCCGTCCTGCTCAACCTGCTCTTCCACCACGTCGGAGCCGCCCGCCGGACCAGGTCCGGCCAGACCTCCGGCACGACGGTGCCGACGGCGACACCGTCCTGACCGGTCCGGGCAGGGGCGCGTACCAGCAGGTGCGCGCCCCTCCTGGCCCTCCCCCATAGGAGTGACACCATGGCAGTCCAGCCCCCACCCGCCGACCAGCGGATCGTGATCGAGAACGTCGCGATCGCCACCGTCGACGCGGCCGACACCGAGTACGCCCGAGGCCATGTGGTCATCCTCGGCAACACGATCGAATCCGTCGGCAACGGCCCCGCCCCGGCGTGGCTGGACAACGTGGTGCGCCGGATCAACGGCGAGGGCCACCTGCTCACCCCGGGCCTGGTCAACACCCACCACCACTTCTACCAGTGGATCACCCGCGGCCTCGCCCAGGACGACATCCTGTTCGACTGGCTGGTCGCCCTCTACCCGACCTGGGCGCGGATCGACGAGAAGCTCGTGCACGCCGCCAGCCAGGGCTCGGCCGCCGCCCTGCTCAAGTCCGGCTGCACCACCGCCTCGGACCACCACTACGTCTTCCCCAAGGACGGCGGCGACGTCCTCGGCGCCTCCATCGAGGCCGTCCAGGAGCTCGGCATGCGCTTCACCGCGCTGCGCGGCTCGATGGACCGCAGCAAGAAGGACGGCGGGCTGCCGCCGGACCACGCGGTCGAGGAGCTGGACGACATCCTGGCCGCCTCCGAGGCCGCCGTGGACCGCTACCACGACACCTCCTTCGGCTCGATGCTGCACATCGCGCTGGCGCCGTGCTCGCCGTTCTCGGTCTCCACCGACCTGCTGCGCCAGTCCGCCGAACTCGCCCGCCGCAAGGGCGTACGGCTGCACACCCACGGCTCGGAGACGGCCGAGGAGGAGCAGTTCTGCAAGGAGCTGTTCGGCATGGGGCCGACCGACTACTTCGAGTCGGTGGGCTGGCTCGGTGAGGACGTCTGGATGGCGCACTGCGTCCACATGAACGACTCCGACATCGCCAAGTTCGCCGAGACCGGCACCGGCGTCGCGCACTGCCCCTCCTCCAACGCCCGCCTGGCCGCCGGGATCGCCCGGGTACCCGACATGCTCAAGGCCGGCGTGCCGGTCGGGCTCGGTGTGGACGGCACCGCCTCCAACGAGTCCGGCGAGCTGGGCACGGAGCTGCGCAACGCGCTGCTGATCAACCGGCTGCACGGCTACCCGACCGCCCTCACCGGGCGCCAGGCGCTGCGACTGGGCACCATGGGCGGCGCCCGGGTGCTCGGGCGTCAGAACGAGATCGGCTCGATCGAGGTCGGCAAGCTCGCCGACCTGGCGCTGTGGAAGATCGACGGGATCATGCACTCCTCGATCGCCGACCCGGTCGCGGCCCTGACCTTCGGCGCGTTGCCGCCGCTGGCGGTGCTGTTCGTCAACGGCAACGCCGTGGTCGAGAAGGGCGAGCTGACCACCGTCAACGAGGACCGGATCGCCCGCGCCTGCGCCCGCGCGGCCAAGGAGCTCGCCTCCCGGCCGCTCTGACGCGACGGCGTCCCGATTCCCTGCCCGCTCCCTGTACTCCGGGCCGCCCAGGGACGGTGCGTGACCCGGACTCCGCGCGCCTCCGGGCGGCGGACAGCTGGCAGCTGACAGATTTCGTCATCTGTCATCTGTTCGCTGCCATCGGTGCGCGGACCGCAGCCCCGGACCCACGGCGAGGGTCCGGGGCTGCGGGCGCGCCCGGGAACCGACCCTCACGCGGCCGAGCGCCGGACGGCCAGGGGCGCCAGGCGGCCAGAGGCGCCGGGCGGCCGGCAGACGACGGCGAACAGCCGACGGATAACAGATAGCAGATGACGAAAGTTGTCAGCTGTCATCTGTCATCTGTCGACTGCCAGTCAGGCCCTCGACCGTCAGGCCGTGCGCCCGAGCGTCGCCAGGTAGGCGCGCCAGCCGCCGTGGTGGGTGATCTCGCGGTGCACACCGCGCTCCAGCTCGCCCCGGGCGAGCAGCATGGACAGGCACGCCGAGCCGTCCTCCAGCTTGATCACGCCCAGCTCCAGCTCGCGCGGCTCGCCGGGCAGGACGACGTCCCGCAGGCGCTCCAGGCTGATGTCGTACAGCTCGCCCTCGATCGCGGTGTCCACCGCCGGGTCGGCCAGCAGCCCCGGGCAGACGTCCGTCCCGCCGCTGTGGTCGATGGAGAAGAAGCGGTAGCCGGGGGCGGTGCGGGCCGGGCCGATCAGGGCGTCGGCGACCTTGGCGTGGAACGGTCCGCCGACCATCGCCTGACCGTTGAAGAAGATGCGCGCCATGGATGGACTCCTCACAGATTCAAAGACCGTGACAAAAAGACCGTTCCGCACGGCGACGAGAGGACAGGTGGATTTCGTCGCCGTACGGAACGGAGCAAAGGAGCGGCGGAACTGCTACAGCCCGGCAGGCGGCAGCGGCGGCGCCGGCGGATAGATTGGTGCTCAGCCCAGCAGGGGAAGCGCGGGAAGGGTCAGGAAGTCCGCGAAGTCCTCGGCCAGGGAGACCTGTTCGAAGAGCTGGGCAGCCTCGCGCCAGCGGCCGGCGGCGTAGGCCTCGGCCCCCAGCTCGGCGCGGAGTTCGGCCAACTCCGCGGCGACCAGGGTGCGGACCAGCTCGGCGGTGGCCTTCTCGCCGGTGTCGGACAGCACGACCCCGTTGTGGATCCACTGCCAGATCTGCGAGCGGGAGATCTCGGCGGTGGCGGCGTCCTCCATCATGTTGAAGATGCCGACCGCGCCGAGCCCGCGCAGCCACGCCTCGATGTAGCGGATGCCGACCTGGACGGCGTTGTGCAGCCCGGCGTGGGTGCAGGTGCCGCCGGCGCAGGCGATGTCGAGCAGTTCGGCCGCGGTGACCGGCTCGGACGGCCCCGGGTTGTCCTTCTGGTTGGGGCGCTCGCCGAGCACCGCGTCGAAGCAGGCGCGGGCGACCGGCACCAGGTCCGGGTGGGCGACCCAGGAGCCGTCGAAGCCGTTGCCGGCCTCGCGGTCCTTGTCCGCCTTGACCTTCTCCAGCGCGGCGGCGTTGACCTCCGGGTCCTTGCGGCTGGGGATGAACGCGGCCATGCCGCCGATCGCATGGGCCCCGCGCTTGTGGCAGGTCTGCACCAGCAGCCGGGTGTACGCGGCCATGAACGGCGAGGCCATGGTGACGCTGTTGCGGTCCGGCAGGATGTACTGCTCGCCGGCGTCCCGGAAGTTCTTGACGATCGAGAACAGGTAGTCCCAGCGCCCGGCGTTGAGGCCGGCCGCGTGGTCGCGCAGCTCGTAGAGGATCTCGTCCATCTCGAAGGCGGCGGTGATGGTCTCGATCAGCACGGTGGCGCGGACGGTGCCGTGCGGAATGCCGAGTTCGGCCTGGGCGTGGGTGAACACGTCGTTCCACAGCCGGGCTTCGAGGTGGCTCTCGGTCTTCGGCAGGTAGAAGTACGGACCGGAGTTGGGGTCCTCGGCGCCCTTGGCGAGCAGCCTGGCGGCGTTGTGGAAGAAGTACAGGCCGAAGTCGACGAACGCGCCGGCCACCGGGACGCCGTCGACCAGCAGGTGGTTCTCGTCCAGGTGCCAGCCGCGCGGGCGGACCACGACCGTGGCGAGTTCGGCGGCGGGCTTGAGGGTGTAGGCCTTGCCGGCGGCGCTGGTGAAGTCGATCCGGCCCTCGAAGGCGTCGATCAGGTTGACCTGGCCGCTGACCACGTTCTCCCAGGTCGGGGAGGTGGCGTCCTCGAAGTCGGCGAGCCAGATCTTCGCCCCGGAGTTGAGCGCGTTGATGACCATCTTGCGGTCGGTGGGGCCGGTGATCTCGACCCTGCGGTCCTGGAGGGCGCGCGGCGCCTCGGCGACCTTCCAGTCACCGGCCCGGACGTCGGCGGCCTCCGGGAGGAAGTCCAGCGTGCCGGTACGGGCGATCTCGGCGCGGCGGGTCTTCCGCCTGGCCAGGAGCTCCTGCCGGCGTCCCTCGAAGGCGCGATGGAGGCCGACGACGAAGGCGACCGCCTCCGGAGTGAGCACCTCCTCCGCCCGGTGGACGCGCGGACCGGCGACAGTGACGACCGGAGCGGCGGGGGAGGCGCCGACGGGCCCCTGATCTGCAGCCATGAGCAGGACACTCCTAAGACGGTTGAGCCTGGCGAAGGGAGCTCCGATGGGAGCCCCCTCGGGAACTTCCTCGATCGTTACCCGCCTGTCGGCGAGTTCGATTCTGTAAGGTGGAGACTAGTTTCCGCGATACAGAATTTCAACGGTTTGTTGAAGAGGTCGCCGGGACTCTACTCCCCCCGACAGCGAAGGGAACGCCGGTGGTTGCGACCCCCGACACAGCATCGACGACAGGCGCCGACCGCGCGAGCGGCGGCGTGCAGTCCGTCGAACGCGCCTTCCAACTCCTGGAGGCGCTGGCCGACTCCGGCGGCGTGGCCACCCTCAGCGAGCTCTCCACCAGCTCCGGCCTCCCGATGCCGACCATCCACCGACTGGTTCGTACCCTCGTCCAGCAGGGCTATGTCCGCCAGGACACCGCGCGCCGCTACACCCTCGGCCCCCGGCTGATCCGCCTCGGCGAGACGGCCGGCCGCCTGCTCGGCAGCTGGGCCCGCCCCTACCTGGCCGAGCTCATGGAGGCCACCGGCGAGACCGCCAACCTGGCGGTGCTGGAGGGCGGCGAGGTGGTCTACGTCGGGCAGGTGCAGTCGCGGCGCTCGATGCGGATGTTCACCGAGGTCGGACGGCGGGTGCAGCCGCACTGCACCGGCGTCGGCAAGGCACTGCTCGCCCAGCTCCCCGAGGAGGAGGCGCGCGCGATCCTGGGCCCCAACCCGCTGCCGGCACACACCGAGTACACCGTCACCGACCCGCAGGAGCTGATGGACCAGCTCGCCGAGGCGCGCGAGCGCGGCTACGTGGTCGACGACCAGGAGCAGGAGATCGGCGTCCGCTGCATCGCGCTCGCGGTCCCCGGCGCGCCGACGCCCACCGCGCTCTCGGTGTCCGGCCCGGAGGCCCGGATCCGGGCGCTGGAGGAGCAGGCCGGCGCCTCCTCGCTGGTGCCGGTGATGCGCCAGATCGCGACCCGACTGGGGCAGGTCCTCGCTCCCTGACATCTCCTCAATAAGCGTACTGAGCGTGGGAGATGGATCCAACCTTCCGCCCCGCTCTCGACCTGCCCGCGTCCTGCGGGCCCCGTTCGACGTCCCTCGTTCGACGGACGGGCGGGCGGGTTGCACCGTGTCGGCGGCCGCCGCTGCGCCACCCTGGTGCGGATGTGGCCCGCGACGGCGCGGGCGGCCGCAGCGCGAGGAAACGGTGAGCGGCGATGGAGCGCAGGCAGGGCAGGCGTACGGGGCTTCGGGGCGGATCCGGCGGTGCGGCCCGCAGGTCCGACCGGGCCGCTGGGTTCACGGCGGTCATGGCGGCGGGTTGCGCGCTCGCGGTGCTGACCGCCGGACCGTCCTGGGCCCTGTGGCCCGATCCCCGGCCCGATCCCCGGCCCGATCCCCGGTCCGCGCCCCGGCCGGACCTACGGGTCGCGCCGCTGAGCCCGGCCGCCGTGCCGTCCGACTCCGACCTGGAGGTGGTCCGGCTCGACCCGGAGGCCGCCCGGCCCGGCGGCACCACCACGATCCACGCCTTCGTCGCGAACCGCGGCCCGGACCCCACGGCCTCGCCGTTCACCGTGATCGTCACCCTGCCGGACGGCGTGACACCGGAAGGCCCGTACTTCCCCGCGAACTGCGAGGAGCTGGGGGGCGGCCAGCGGGTGCAATGCGTCTTCGAGCCCGGACTGAAGGAGCGGCGCAGCGCGACCGCGCTCGTCCCGGTGCGGCTCTCCCCCGGCCTGCCGACGGGCTCGCCCCCGCCACCATGGCACCGCTGATGGCGAGCGCCCCGGTGGCGGCGAGGGCCGCGTTGCGGCCGCGGTGGGACGGGCGTGGCGCGGCGCGCGGCGGCGGCGGCGGGCAGGCTGGTGCATGGGAGTCCTCTGCGACGCCTGCGAGGTGAGCTGTCGGATTCGGGCTGCAGTTGCCCGGCCGCCTGTGGAGCGGCTTCACCCCTAGCCGCGGCCCGCGCGCGAGAACGCACGGGCCGGGCGCTGACCTTGGTTCCCCCGCTCCCGTCCGCTGTGGTGCTCGGTTACCCGCCGGCGGGTGGACAGGACTCGGCGTCCCGGCGGCGGGGTCCGCAAGGGCGGACGACCGTTGCAGGCTAGGCAGGCCGTCCCTGAACGGCCAACTCCGTCGGGCCGGTTGTCGCACAGCTCACAGTGGTGTCGATCAACGACGGTGTGTGGTGGCCAAGTTGATCAAAAGTGCCGGTCAGACACGGCGATCAAGCACGGCGATCGAGCGCGCCGAACAAGCGCGGCGATCAGCCGGAGTAGAGCTCGCCGCTGCCGAAGCGGGTGCGCGGGCGACGCCCATGTGCCGGTCACACACCGCGACGGGTGGCGCGGTGGCGGACAGTGCTGTGGCGCGGGGCCGCCCAAGTCGGCCGGGTCGGATAAATTGGAACCCTGACGTTTTCCGCCGTGCACAAGTACCCGAGCCCGATCCACACGACCCGTACGACCTGCACCGCCTGTACGACCTGCACGCCCCGCACGGTCCGCCCCACGCTCTCGAAAAGAGGTCCCGCCCCACCATGACCGCGTCCCTGCCCGCCTTCGCCGGCCGTACCTACGTCTTCCGGGCCGACAACGGCGCGGCCTTCCGCAACACCTACTCGGCCGACGGTAAGCGGCTGCGCTGGGAGGGCCTCGGCGAGTCGGCGGGCCAGTGGGAGGACGTGCTGCTGCACGTCGCCGAGGTCGCACCGGAGATCTACTTCGTCAGCTGGACGGAGCAGAGCGGGATCACCGTCAGCCACGTCATGGACCTCAACAAGCTGACCGTGCGGGCCTTCTGGACCTTCGAGGGTGAGGGCGGCCGGGTCGGGCAGCTGCACGCCGGGACGCTGGAGCGGGTGGCCTGAGCCCGGCCGAGCCTGAAATTGAACCCCCGGAGCCGGCGGCTCCGGGGGTTCAATTTCAGGCTCAGGTTCTCTCCGTCCGGCGTCAGACGGCCTGGTTCGGCACCTTGAGGTGGTCGGACAGCCACTCCAGCGAGGACGGCAGCAACGCGCTCCAGGTCTCGAAGTTGTGACCGCCGTTCTCCAGCATGCTGTAGGAGACCTTCATCGGGCTGTGCGCCGCGTCGATGAAGGCCTCGGTGTCCTGCCGGTAGTTCCCGTCGCCCTTCTTGGTACCGGCCAGCAGCACGGAGACCTTCGGCTGGGGCATGTTCTTCAGCCGCCACATCAGGTTGGCCTCGTCGCGGCGCTGCTTGCTGCCGCCGAAGAGGTCGCCGGTGGTCGGGTCGTCGGCGGCGTCGTAGTAGGCGGACAGAGCGACGGCGGTCGGGAAGATGTCCGGGTGGCGCATGGCCAGCTTGAGCGCGCAGTAGCCACCGGTCGAGTTGCCCATGAAGGCCCAGGCCTGTGGGTCGACCGAGACCCGGAAGCTCGCCTGGATCGCCGAGGGGACGTCCTTGCTGAAGTAGGTGTCGGACTGGGCACCGTTCGGGATGTCCTCGCACTCGGTGTCCTGCGGCAGGGCGGGTGAGGGGCGCATCAGGACCATGACCGTCGGCTGCATCCGGCCCTCCTGCAGCAGCTTGAGCGCGGCACCAGGGTAGTTGAACCGGGTGATCAGGTTCTCGGCGATCCCGGGGAAACCGGTGCTGACGATCACGGCAGGGAACTGCTTCTGCGCGTACTCGGGCTGGAAGTACTGGGGCGGCAGGTAGACGTAGCCCTCGGTGGACAGCTTGCTGGCCTTGCCGTCGATCCGGACCTTGCGGATCTCACCGGACTGGCTGGGCTCGCGGCCCAGCGCTCCCCCGCCCTGCACCGAGGCGTGGCCGATGGTCTCGACCATGAGGCGGCCGGCGGCGTCCGCCTTGTTGTGGATCACCACCGGGCCGGTGCTGCCGGTGCCCAGCAGGTCGTCCCAGCTGCTGTAGAAGGCGAAGTAGTTGTTCGCCACCAGACCGAGCGCGGCGAGCACGGTGAACTGGGTGGCGAGCAGCGCTCCGATCCGGCCGAAAACCGCCTGCCAGGACTTCTTGGCGAGTCTGGGCCACAGCCAGACCGTGCCGGCCATCATCACGACGGCGATCAATATGGCCAGCGCCAGCACCTTGTGGCTCGTCAGACCCATGTCCTACTTGCTCCCACGCCTCGAACTCCCCGCCCCCTCCGTCCAGGACATCCGAGGAGGTCACCCCGGTTCCCCCGCCGGGGTGCGCGATCACCAACCCTAGCGGGAGCTGGGAGAAAGCTGACCGCTGCCCGACAGTCAGCGGGGAGCGGGCGGGGAGTCGGCTGGGAACACCGGCGGGGAACAGATGACAGCGTTCAGATTTCAAACAACAGATGACAGATGACAGATGACAGATTTCGAAATCTGTCATCTGAACGCCGAACGCTGAACGCTGAACCCCGTCGGCCGCCAGCCGAGCCCCCGCTACTCCCCACCCATCCGCACCCAGAGCCCCAGCCCCGCCGTGAGCTCGCGCATGCAGCGGGCGCCGAGCTCCTGCGGGGAGCCCGGGCCGGCCACAGGGGCGTCCGAGGAGGCCCACTGCTCCAGGGCCACCCGGATCGCCGCCGTCGCCGCAGCGGCGGCCAGTCGGAGCTCCAGCGGGTCGGTGTCGGCCGGGCAGCGGTCGGCCAGGACCGTCCGCAGCCGCTCCTCCGAGCCCGCATGGACCCGCTGCCAGGTGCCGTCCAGCCTCGGGTCGCGCAGCAGACTGCGGGTCCAGTGCATTGCCTCGACCGCCGCGTCGTCGGCCGGGGTCAGCGACGCGACCGCCGAGCGCTCCAGCGCCTCGTGCAGCGACAGGTCCGCCGCGCTCTCCGCCAGCAGGTCCACCCAGCGCTGCCCGCCGGCCGCCAGCAGCGGCGCGACGGCGTCCTCCTTGACCGAGAAGTAGCGGTAGAAGGTGCGCAGCGAGATGCCCGCGGCGAGGGCGATCTCCTCCGCGGTGGTCGCCTCGGCACCCTGCTCGGCGAAGAGCGCGGCGGCGGTGCGGGCGATCTCCAGCCGGGTGGCTTCACGGCGGCGCTGGGTCAGGGAGGGGCGTCCGGTCACAAGGGCCAGCGTACGCAGTCGCCCCAGTTGATGACACATCGCGACGGAAAGTCGCATCGAGACTTGTTGGCATGTCGTGCCACATGGGCGTACCGTGTCGCTTGAGGTCGAGAGACCACGAACGAACGGAGTACCACCTTGGAGCGCTTCAGCGGACGGAACGTCCTGATCACCGGCGGCGGCTCTGGCATCGGCCAGGCGACCGTGCACCGGATCCTCGCCGAGGGCGGGAGGGTCGTCGCCGTCGACGTCAACGAGGACGGCCTGAAGAAGACCCTGGACCGCGCGACCGCCGACGGCACCGCGGACCGTCTGACCATCCAGGTCCTGGACATCTCGGACGAGGCCGCGGTCGTATCCGGCGTGGCCGAGGCGATCGCGGCGCTCGGCGGCGGCCTGGACGTGCTGGTCAACGCGGCCGGCATCCTCCGCTCCTCGCACACCCACGAGACCACCCTGGAGTTCTGGAACAAGCTCCTCGCGGTGAATCTGACCGGCACCTTCCTGATGACCCGCGAGGCGCTCCCCGCGTTGCTCACGACCGGCAAGGGCGTGGTGGTCAACTTCAGCTCCACCTCCGCGAGCTTCGCCCACCCCTACATGGCCGCGTACGCCGCGACGAAGGGCGGCATCCAGTCCTTCACCCATGCGATCGCCTCGGAGTACTCGAAGCAGGGCCTGCGCGCGGTCTGCGTCGCGCCGGGCAGCATCGACAGCGGCATGACCAACAACCCCGGTCTGCCCGGCGACGCCGACTTCAGCCTGCTCGCCAAGCTCTCCCCCGCCATCGGCCAGGGCTTCGCGGGTCCGGAGACGGTGGCCGGCGTGATCGCCATGCTGGCCTCCGACGACGGCGCCTTCGTCACCGGCACCGAGCTGCGGATCGACGGCGGCACCCACATGTGACCCGCCGGTCCGGCGGACGACACGACGGGGCCTGTGCCTTCCCCCGTACGGCACAGGCCCCGTCGCGCGTACGCCGGCCAGTCAGGCCGGCGGCTTCGCCGTCAGGCGGCTTCACCGTCAGCAGTTCGCGGCCGCCCCGTCGGCCGGCGGTTCGCCGGGCTCCGCGAGCGCGGCGAAGTCGTGGCGGCGGTGGAGCGCGAGGGCGGGTTCGTCGCTTCGGAGCACGGCGAGGCGCAGCACCCGGCCAGGGCGTACGGCGGCCACCGCAGGGACGCGCGGCGCCGCCGTCAGTCTCCGTCAGTCTCCGTCAACCTCCGTCAGCCGGTGCGGGCCGGGCCTGACCGCCGGGCGGCAGCGCGCCCTGCCGGGCGTCGCGGTGGGCGGCGAGGGCGTTGCCCACCGCGGCGACGGCGGACCCGACCAGCAGGAAGGCCACCGTCATCAGGAAGCACGCCCCCGCGACCCGGCGGTAGCCGCCGTGCCGGGCGGGGTCGAGGAAGGAGTACGGGTACCAGTCGACGGCGTGGCCGCGGATCAGCACGTACACCAGGTAGACCAGCGGGAACGCCAGCCAGCTGAGCACCACCGTCGGGCGGATGCGCTGGACGGGCGGGTCGATCAGCCAGTCGGCGAGCACCACGAGCGGTATCGCGCGGTGGACCACGTCGTCCACCCACGGGATCACCAGCACCGCGGGGTACTTCGCCAGCAGCGTGCCGTAGGCCAGGCCGGTGATCGCCAGGTAGAGCACCACCGCCCCGCGCACCGCGTCCGGCACGGGCCGACGGCCGGTCAGTCCGGCCCAGCCGCCGTAGCCCAGGACTGCCATCCCGGAGAGGTTGCTGAGGTTGGTGAAGTAGCTGAAGAAGTTCACCACCCCGGTGACGGCGGTCGCCGCGTGGTAGCCGAAGAAGCAGAGCGCGACGGCGAGGAAGGCCGCGACAGCGAGCCGGGCGGGAGCGAGCCACGGGTGCATCGTCGGGACCGCCTCTCTGGGGCGTGGTCCGGCAGGGCTTACTCGGATTCAAACCCCACCGAGCGGACTCGGCCACAGGAGGGAGCGCCCCGCAGGCCTCGGACGGTCTCGGAGGGCCCCGGACGGTCTCAAGAAGTGCGCCAGTCGACGGCCAGGGCCGCGGCCGGGTTGGCGACCAGCAATCGCTCGGGCAGCTCGGGCCCGAAACCGCGGGCCAGCCGCGGGGCCAGGTCGGTGAGCAGCCGGGCGGGGCCGCCGGCCTCGCGGGCCGTCCGGGTGGTGGTGTCGGCGCCGAGCAGCAGCTGGTCGGCGTGGCCCGTCTCGACCAGGTCGGCGATCACGTCGAAGGCCTGGAGGTCGGCGGGGTGGCCGATCCGGGAGGGGCTGTCCAGGGCGAGGAAGACACCCTCTGCGGCCAGGCTGCGGTGCAGCGTCCGGTCGGTGAAGCGGGTGAGGTGGCCGAGGATGATCCGGTCGGGGCGGACTCCGTACCGTCCGTGGAGCTGGCGCAGGACACCGTGCGGGTCGCCGTCGGGTTCGAGGTGGACGGCGATCGGGGCGCCGGTGGCGTGGTGCGCCTCGGCGGCCGCGGCCATCGTCCGCCGGGTGTGCCCGGTCCGGGGGCCCGCATCGTCGGCGATCTTGATCAGGCCGGGCCGGACGCCCTCGGGCGCGCCGGGGAGTCCGGTGGTGAGCTCGGTGACGAAGCGCTCGGCGAGGTCGGCGTACGGGGCGGTGCGGTCGCCCGCGTCGTCGCCGGGGGCGGGGAAGCAGCCCGGGGGGTAGTGGGCCGTCTGGTGCGCGCCGGTGGCGGCGACGATGTGGACGCCGGTCGTGCGGGACAGCCCGGCGAGGGCGTCCGCGCCGCGGCCCATGCCCCACGGGGTCCACTGGACGAGGGTGCGGCCGCCGGCGGCGGCGTAGGCGCGCAGGACGTCCTCGGCGGCGGCCGGGTCGTCCAGCTCCTGGCCGGGGAACCGGGGGCTGCGGATGAACAGGTGGTCGTGGGCGTCGGTGACGCCCAGCTCGGCGGGGACGAGGTCGCCCAGGACGGTCCGGACCGTGCGGGTGGTGCCGGCTGTGGTGGTCATCGCCGACCCTCTGAACCGTCTGTGCCCTCGGTGCCCTCCGCGTTCGCTGCGGGAGCGTCGGCCGGGGTGTCCGCCGGGCTGTCGACCGCCGCGAAGGTGGCGGTGGCGACCCGGAGGCCCGCCAGGGTCTTGGGAACGCCGACGTAGGGGGCCAGGTGCACCAGGACCTCGGTGATCTCCTCCCTCGTCATCCCGATCCGCAGGCTGTTGCGCACGTGGTCGGCGAGCTGCGGCTCGACGCCGCCGAGGGCGGTGAGCGCGGCCAGGTTGGCGATCTGGCGGTCGCGCAGGGCGAGGCCGGGGCGCTGGTAGGTGCCGCCGAAGAGGCTGGTGACGATCCAGTCGGGGAAGCCGGGGGCGAGACCGTCCAGACCGCCGAGAGTGGCCGCGGCGACCGGGCCGGCGAGCTCGGCGAGCAGGGCGTAGCCGGCTTCGCGGTCGAGCGGGGCGGGCGTGAGGTCGGCGGGTGCGAGCTCGGTGGGGGTCATAACGGTGGCCTGGGCAGTGGGCACGGCACTGGGCATGGCAGTGGGCATCGCGGTGGGCATGGCAGTGGGCATGGCGGTGGTGGGTCCTTTCACCAGTGGCGGCCGGTCGGCAGCCGGTCGAGTTCGGGGCGGGACAGGTGCAGCACCTGGTAGCGGGTACCGGGCTCGTCCTCGGGGGCCGGGCCGTGCCAGAGGGCGAACCGGAGCAGCTCCCAGCGGCTCGGATCCACGGCGACGGCGGCGGTGTGCAGGGCGGGGTGGGCGGGCAGTTCGGCGAGGGCCCGCTCGACGGCCGCGGCCGGGTCGGCGGTCTCCGGGAGTCGTACGGTCACGCGGGTGGCGCTGGTCGGGGCGGCAGTACGGGAGCCCTCGGCGAGTCCCGCGCCGAGCCAGTGGTGGACGGCGGGGCGGCCGAAGTCGGCACTCAGTCCGCGGAAGCCAGGGCCCCAGAGGAAGCTGTTCATGCCCTCGGCGGTGTGCCAGAGGTAGAACGGCGCGTACTGGTTGACCGGCGAGCCGTCCCGGCCGCGCTCGCGGACCAGGTAGGCCTTGAGGCCGAGGCCGGAGTGGGCGTCGAGCAGGTGGCCCTTGTCCGCGACGCGTTTGCGGATGACGCCCATGTCGTAGTCGGCGGGGAGGGTGATCTCGTACTGCATGGCGTGCACGGCGGGGCTCCTCGGGGTGGTCTTCGGGCGGACCTCGGGCGATACGACTCCGGCTTGTGCGGCCGGTTCGTCGTGGCTCTCCGGTGTCAGGCCCGGCGGTACGCACCGAGCAGGCCGAGGGCGCCTCGGATGGCCTGCTCGAAGGGCTCGGCACTGTTCGAGGCGCGGGCCAGTACGTAGCCGCCCTGGACGACGGCGACCACGGCGGCGGCGGTGTCCGCCGGGTGGAGGCCGGGGGCGAACTCGCCGTTCGCCTGGCCCTCGGCGACCAGGTCGGCGATCCGGCCTCGAAGCCAGTCGAAGGTCTCCTCGACCGGGGCGCGCAGCTGCGGGTCGGCGATGACGTCCGGGTCCTGCGCCATCCGGCCGATCCGGCAGCCGCGCAGCACCTCGCGGTCGCGGTGCAGGTAGGCGGCGATGCGGTCGTAGGCGCCGCCGGGGACGGCGAGGTCCGCCTCGGCAATGCCGCGCATCTGCTCGGCGCTGCGGCGCAGGGCGGCGGCGGCGAGGTCGGGCTTGCCGGCGAAGTGGTGGTACATGCTGCCCTGGCCGACCCCGGAACGCTGCTGGATGGCCTTGGGGCTGGTGCCGACGTAGCCGCGCTCCCAGAGGAGGGACTGGGTGCTCTCGATGAGGCGGTCCTGAGTGCTCATGTGGATCACTGTACATACCAGTAGGTACAGAGCGCCAGGGATTTCCCGCCCGGGGACTCCGCATGCCGGAAATGATTGAGGGCCGTGCGCCGCCCCCCGGCGGCCACGGCCCCTCGACCGTTCGTCATCCCCCGTGCCGGCAACGGGCATTCCGCCACGGCCGGTGGCGCGCGTCACGTCACGCACGGTGGCAGACGCCACCCCGGGTAGGGGTGCGCGGCGCGTGCGCGGGCGGGTGGGCGCTCGGAGGCGGCTCGGGGGCGGCTCGGGGGCGGCTCGGGGGCGGCTCGCGGCAGGCCGGGGCGGGATTACCCGGCGTCAGTCACACCAAGGGCGGCCTGGCAAAGCGCAGTTCGCGGCGGGCCTCGGGGCGAGGGCTTGATCGGCCGCTGACGGCTGGCAAGATGTCCGGCATGAGCTACCTCGCCTCGGATGACCGCTATGCCTCGATGACCTACCGGAAGGCCGGCCGCAGCGGTGTGCAGTTGCCCGCCGTCTCGCTCGGACTCTGGCACAACTTCGGAGACGCCCAGCCGCTGGAAGTGCAGCGGGCGGTGCTGCGCCGGGCCTTCGACCGGGGCGTCACCCACTTCGACCTGGCGAACAACTACGGCCCGCCGTACGGCAGCGCGGAGCGCAACTTCGGCTACCTGTTCGCACAGGACTTCCGGCCGTACCGGGACGAGATGTTCATCGCGACCAAGGCCGGCTGGGACATGTGGCCCGGCCCGTACGGCAACGGCAGCAGCCGCAAGTACCTGCTGGCCAGCCTGGACCAGTCGCTGGGACGGATGGGGCTGGACTACGTCGACGTCTTCTACTCGCACCGCTACGACCCGGACACCCCGATCGAGGAGACGATGGGGGCACTGGACAGCGCGGTGCGCTCGGGCAAGGCGCTGTACGCGGCGATCTCCAACTACCCGGCGGAGCAGCACCGGGAGGCGGTGGCGATCCTGCGCGAGCTGGGGACGCCGGTGCTGATGAACCAGTCGGCGTACTCGATCCTCAACCGGTACGTGGAGGAGGCCGGCGTCCTGGACGCGGTGGGCGACACCCAGACCAGCCTGATCGCCTATTCGCCGCTCGCCCAGGGGCTGTTGACCGATCGCTACCTCTCCGGCGAGGTGCCGGCCGGGTCCCGGATGTCGGTCGGGAAGTTCCTGACCGAGGAGGTGCTGACCGGGCCGAAGCTGGAGCAGCTGCGAGCCCTGAACAAGGTCGCCGAGGGGCGTGGGCAGACCCTGGCACAGCTGGCGCTGTGCTGGGTACTGCGGGACCCGCGGGTGGTCTCGGTGATCATCGGGGCGAGCAGCGTGGCCCAGCTGGACCAGAACCTCGACGCACTGGCCGGCGGGCCGCTGACGGAGGCGGAGCTGGCGGAGATCGACCGGCTGAGCCGCTGAGGCGGACGGCGGCGAGTGGCCGACAGCTAACAGCTGACAGGTTTCGAAATCTGTCAGCTGTTAGCTGTTAGCTGTCATCTGCAATCCGTCGACTGCCCGACGCCGCCCACGGACCGGATCAGCCGGCCGGGGTGTACTTGTAGCCGACCCGACGGACCGTCACGATCGTGTCCCGGTAGGCCGGTCCGAGCTTTCGGCGCAGCCGGGCGACATGCACGTCGACCGTGCGTCCATCCCCGACGTGGCCGTAGCCCCAAACCGCCGAGACCAGGTGGTCCCGGGTGTGCACCCGCTGCGGGTGCTCGGTGAGGTGGGCCAGCAGCTCGAACTCCAGGTAGGTGAGGTCGAGCGGCCGCCCGTCGACGTAGGCGTTGCGCCGCTCGGTGTCGACGGTGATCCCGCGTCCGGCCGAACGGACCGGCCGTCCGGCATTCGAGACGCCGCCCGGGACGGCGGGCCCGGAAGCCCCCGAGGGCGGAGCCACCGGGCTCTCGGTCGGCACCAGAACCAGGTACCCGACCATCGGGTGACCCGCCGCACCGCCGGCCGGCGGCCCGTACTGGGCGAGCAGCCCCTGCGGCAGCACGCCCTGCGGCAGGGCGGCGACGACGGTCGCCCCCTCCGGCAGCGCGGCCAGCAGCGAGGCGGGCACCGGCGGGACGACCGCCCCGGGCTTCGGTACGGCGGCGGGGGCGACCGAGGGAACGGACGCGACAGGCGGAACCGCGGGAACGGGCGAGAGGGAGGGAACGGAGCGGACCGCGCGCAGATGCGGGGTCGCGGTGTGCAGGGGCAGGGTGGCCGTGGAGGAAGAAGACATGGTGTGCCGCTCATTTCGCGCGTGACGGACGGGGTGGAGTCGTCTGCGCGTCGACCGGGCGTACTGCCGTTGCTGGACCGGACCGAACTGGGTTCAGCGGGCGGAGAGCCGGGACGCGCTGGGCGAGCCCGGACACGTCTGATCGAACAGGTGCGGCTGCCGGGACGGCCAGAACGGCTCAAGGTCGAGGCGACCCTGTCGGCTGTCCACGGCGCGACGCGCGCGCCCGTTCCACCGTCCGGTCTGCGGACCCGCGCACGTCGCGGGAGCCGGCCCGGTCGGACGAGGACGGCCGGCGACGCCGGGGGCAGGGCTGGGGCAGACGATGTTCACTGGTTTCTCCGCGGGGTGGGGCCGGTTGGTCGAACGCGGGCACGCCGGAGGGGCGGTCCGCTACGGCCTGGTCGACGGGGGTCGGCGGTGCGTCGGGCGGCGGCCGGGTGGGCCGGAGCTGCCGGGGGACGTACCGGGGCGGGGTGAGGCCGTCAGCGACAACAGGCGCTGCAGATCAGCGCGTGGTCGATGTAACGGCGGACGGTGAGCACCGGCATGACGGGTCCGGGCACGGCGGTGGTTCGTCGCTGACCGACAGTCATCCCCGGTGCCCTCCCCCTTCGTTCTGTCCGGCGACGCACCGATGCTGGTGCGCGCCGACGGTGCCGCATCGGATCGTCGAAGGCCTGGTCGCCGGTCGGTAACACCCGTGCGAACGGGGCGTTTCCGACCTTCCCGACGGCATGGCCGGGGCGGCCTTCGTCCACAGAGCCTTCCACGCCCGAGCCGGTCTAGGCAACCTCCGGTACGTCGACCGTCCGGAATGTGGACAACCGGATGAGACAGCGCGTGGGCTATGGAGCCTTGACCAGCAGTGTTTGGCGGACGGTCAAGCCCTGCCGGTCAGGCCCCGGACGGTGGGGCCGGGGCTGTCAGGCCCGCGAGGGAGCCCGGCGGCGGAGGGCGGCCGCATGCTCGACCAGGGCGACCAGCAGCTCCTTCCCGTCCTCCCGCAGCCGCGCGTCGCACAGCAGCACCGGGGTCTCCGGGTCGAGGTCGAGGGCGTCCCGGACCTCGTCGGGGGTGAAGCGTTCGGTGCCCTCGAAGCAGTTGACCGCGACGACGAACGGGATGCCGCGCTGCTCGAAGAAGTCGACCGAGGGGAAGCAGTCGGCCAGCCGCCGGGTGTCGGCGAGCACCACGGCGCCGAGCGCGCCGCGCGCCAACTCGTCCCAGACGAACCAGAACCGGTCCTGCCCTGGGGTGCCGAACAGGTAGAGCGCGAGGCCGGGCCGCAGGTCGATCCGGCCGAAGTCCATGGCCACCGTGGTGGTGTTCTTCTGCTCGACGCCCGAGGTGTCGTCCACCGGGCGGCCCAGCTCGCTGAGCTCCTCCTCGGTGCGCAGTGGCCGGATCTCGCTGACCGCGCCGACCAGGGTGGTCTTGCCCGCGCCGAACCCGCCCGCGACCAGGATCTTCACCGCGACGGCCGGACCGCCGCGCCACTGCGGGTCGTTGGCGTTCCCGCGCGGCGTCGAGGACGGGTCCGCAGGGGTGTGGTCAGAGCGCACGGAGTCCATTGATCACGTCTCGCAGCAGGCGCTCGTCCGGCAGCTCGGCGAGCGGAACGGGTCGGGTGACGCTGATCAGGTCGGCGTCGTAGAGGTCGCCGAGCAGGACGCGCACGACGCTGACCGGCAGGTCGGTGTAGGAGCCGAGCTCCGCGACGGACAGCGGATCGTGGCGGCACCAGGCCAGCAGGGTCTGGTGCTCCGGGTCGAGGACGTGCGCGGGCACGGCCCCCGCGTCCGGCCCGGGGTCCTTGGCGGTGATCAGCGAGATCAGGTCGAACAGACCCTCCTCGACCGGCCGGGTGCGGCCCCGGGTCATCGAGTAGAGCCGCACCACGGGGCCGGCCTCGTCGTCGAACCAGCGGTCGTCGGCCGGGGTGCGCGGCCGGAACAGGTCGACCTCGGGTCCGCCCGGGGTCGCCTGCTCCTCGTCGGTGGGCTCGGCCGAGTCCACCGACACCTGGGGCCCGTCGAGCGCCTCCGGCCCGTCGAGCGCCTCGGGGCCGTCAAGCACCCCGGGGCGCTCCGACCCGTCCGCCTTCGGATCCGCCATCGGACCCCTCAGCTCCTCGGCGCGGCGGCTTCGGTGCGCGGCTCGGCGGCCATGTGCTCGCCGACCCGCTTGACCAGCAGGGCCATCTCGTAGGCGATCTGGCCGATGTCCGCCTCGGCCTCGCTCAGCACGGCCAGGCAACTGCCGTCGCCGGCGGCCGTGATGAACAGGAAGGCCTCGTCCAGCTCGACCATGGTCTGCCGGACCCCGCCGACCTTGAAGTGCCCGCCGGCGCCCTTGGCCAGGCTGTGGAACCCGGCAGCGACGGCGGCGAGGTGCTCGGCGTCCTCCCGGTCGAGGTCGCGGGAGGCGCCGGTGGCCAGACCGTCGCTGGAGAGGATCACCGCGTGCCGCAGGGCCGCGACGCGCCCCACCAGGTCGTCCAGGAGCCAGTTGAGGTCTCCGGACGGCTGCGTCGAAGTGGTCATGAATCAGTTCCTTCCGCTGGAGCGGGTGGTGCAGGCGATGCGGGTGTTACAGGTGTTACGGGTGATGCCGGTACTGCGGATGCTTCGGGCGCCTTGGGTACTGCGGGTACTGCGGGTACTGCGGGTGCCACTGGTGTTACGGGCGAGGCGGGCGCAGGGTTCCGCCGCACCGGCTGCCCGGCCGGCACCCGGCGGGCGAGCGGCGCCCGGCCGGCGTCCTCAGGGGCGGGCGCGGGCAGCGCCGCCGGGGCGGGTGCCGGGCTGATCGCCCGTCGGGACAGGTCCGGCGGCTGCCAGGCGGGTACGGCCGTGGGCCGGGCACCTGACGCGGTGGAACGATCCTGCGCACTGCGGTCCTGGACGGTACGGTCCTGGGCGGCGCGATCGGCCGGCCCGCCGGCGCCGCGCCCGCGGGTGAAGCCACGCTGGAACGACGCGAAGGTGGCCCGGGCCTCCTCCGGCGAGCGCTCCCGCGACTCCCGGAGCTCCCGGACGTCACCCGAGGCACCGGCCGACCCGGCCTCCCGAGCCGCGCCGTCCTCGGGCGCGGCCTCGGATCGGAGCCGCTCCTTCGCCTGTTCCCTGAGCTGCGGCGCGAGGTTCGCCTGCCGGACCCTTCGCGGCAGACCGCCCGGCGTCCGCGGCGCGGCAGCCACCGGGGCAGCGGCTACCGTCACGGCACCCGCGGACGCGGCGTCCATCGGCACGGCATCCGCCGGCACGGCCGTCGGAGCGTCGGCGACCGTCAGCACGTCCTCGGCCGCCGCCACGTCCCGCCGGTGCCGCCCCGTGGCCGGCGCGCCCTCGACGTCCGGCGCCGGCGCGGGCACCAGCACCGGCCCGGACTTGGACCGCGCCGCCCGGCGCGGCAGCCCGTTGGCCGTACGCCCCGCCTCGGGCGCCGACGGGCGCGGCCCGCCACTCACCCGGTGCCGCCCGCCCGCAGCGGCCGGAGGCTCAGCGGCGGACGCCGAGGCGTCGCCCGGCACTGCGACCAGGTCGCGCTGCCCGCGCCGCCCCGCCACCGTCCGTCCCGCCACCGTCCGTCCCGCCGCCGCCCGCTTCGGCGCACGGACGGCCGCGGCCCCGGCGGCTCCCTGGGCGGGCGGTTCCGGCAGCCCGTCCGGTGCCTCCGCCAGCAGCTCGCGCGGGATCAGCACCACCGCCGTCGTCCCCCCGTAGGGCGAGGGCCGCAGGTGGACCCGGATGCCGTGCCGCCGGGCGAGCCGGCTGACCACGAACAGTCCCAGCCGGTCGGTGTCGGCGAGATCGAACTCCTGCTCCACTGCGAGGCGTTCGTTGATCTCGGCGAGCAGCTGCTCGCTCAGTCCGAGTCCGCGGTCGTCGATCTCCAGCGCGAAGCCGTGCGCCACCACCTCGCCCTGGACGGTGACTTGGGTGGCCGGCGGGGAGAACACCGCGGCGTTCTCGACGAGTTCGGCGATCAGGTGGGTCACGTCGGCGACGGTACTGCCGAGCAGGCCGGTGCCGGGGAAGGGCCGGACGATCACCCGGGCGTAGTCCTCGACCTCGCCGACCGCCGCGCGGACCACGTCCACCATCCGGACCGGCTTGCGCCAGGCGCGCCCGGGCGAGCCGCCGGCCAGGATGATCAGGCCTTCGGCGTGCCGGCGCATGCGGGTGGTGAGGTGGTCGACCTTGAAGAGGTCCTCCAGCTCCGCCGGGTCCTCGGTGCGGCGTTCCATGGTGTCGAGCAGGGTGAGCTGCCGGTGCAGCAGCACCTGGCTGCGCCGGGCCAGGTTGACGAACACCGCCGAGACGCCGCGCCGCAGTTCGGCCTGTTCCACGGCGGCTTCCACGGCGGCCCGCTGGACCGCGTTGATGGCCTGGCCGACCTGCCCGATCTCGGCCTGACCGAAGTGCAGTTCGGGCGCCTCGACGGCCACGTCCACCGGCTCGCCGCGGCGCAGCCGCAGCATGACGGACGGCAGTCGGGTGGTCGCCAGTTCGTTGGCGGCGTTGCGCAGGCCGATCAGCTCGCGGGCGAGGCCCCGGCCGATCCGGAAGGAGATCAGGATGGTCAGGACGACCGCGACCAGGCCGATCGCGCCGGCGATGCCGCCGCTCCAGAGCGCCGCGATCGCGGTGGACCGCCCGTGCTCGTCCAGGCCCGCGGCGATCCGGGAGTTGATCGAGGCGAGGTCGCCGAGCGAACGGTCGGCGGTCTGCCGCCAGTTGTCGCCGTTGAGCGCCCAGGCCACCCGGTCGGGGCCGCCGGCACCGACGAAGTCCGCCTCGGCGCGGGCCAGCGCTCCCCAGGCCTCGCCGCCGCGCAGGGCGATGTAGTCGGACTGGTCGGCGGGTTCGAGTTCGGCGATGTAGACGGTGAAGAGCGCCTGCTGGTTGTGCAGGGCGTCCAGCGCTACCTGGTACTGCTCGGCGGTGGGCTTGGAGGCGCCGGAGCGCAGGCCCTCCATGGCCGCGTCCTCCTGCGAGAGGTACTCGCGGGCACGCACCAGCTCGATCAGGATGGTTCCCTGGCGCGGGAGTTGGCCGCTCTGCCGGGCGACGTAGGCGGACCGGAAGCCGAACACCGGCCGGACCAGGTCGCTGTACTGCCCGAGCGCGAACTCCCAGTTGAGCGCGAGGCGGCCGATCTGGGCGCGCAGCGGGGCGATCTGGTCGGCGGCGGCGATGATCTGCACCAGGCGGGCCCGCTGGGCGGCGGAGAGTTCGCCGTGGGCGCCGTCCTTCTTCTGCCGCAGTACGGTGAGGCTGCGGTCGGTGGCGGCCGTGGCGTGCTCGAAGGCGTCCCGGGCGACCGGCGAGTTCGGGTCGGCCAGGCGCTGGACCGCGGCCCGGCGCTCGTCCTGCAGGTCGCTCGCGTACTGGTCGACCGCGGCACCGTAGTCCTTGTACGTACGGCTGATCGTCAGCTGGTTCCAGGCGTCCCCGGTGGTGGCGAGCGTCGCGTACACCCACAGGGCGGCAAGCGCGACGATGGGCACCAGGAGCAGCGCGATGATCTTCGCGCGGATCGAGCTGCTGCGCAAACGCATGGAGTCCTCGGTCGGGAAGTGCCAGGCGCGGACGGGGAGCGGGGAAGCGGTGTGAGCGGGGTGCGGAGGGTTCGGCGGGCTCGGGCGGGTTCGGCGGACGTGCGACGTAGGGCTCGGACGGACTTTGCGGAGGCATGGGAAGGAAGCTGCGGAGGGCTCCCGGCCTCGGGCCTGCGAGACTCTACTACGCCGTGACCACACGTTCGAGGGCCGAACCACTCCACTTCCCCACCTTGCCCAGGACACGTCAGAAGCCGCCCGCGCTCGCGCCCGTCCCACACCCGGATCTCGAACGGATCCCGGACGGATCCCGGACGTTTCCGACCCGGATCGCGCCCGGATCGTCCACCGGCACCCCGAATGCCCAGGTCACACCGTGCGCGCATCAGCTCCCCGAATCCTCCCCCTCACCTCCCCGATCACGACACCATCCGAGCGGACCCGTGGCGATCTCGTCGCGTCACCGCCACAACCCTGGGCAGTGACAGGACGATCCGATAGTTTCGCTCCACCCCGGTGCCCGTCTGCCGGGCCCGAAGGACAGCGCCGCGAGACGCGAACTGGGGAGGACTGTGCGCGAGTTCACCACGCCCGCCCCGCCCGGGCGCGAGGCCAGCGGAGGACTCGCCGACTCCCTGTACGACACCGCCGAACGCACGCCCGAGCTGCTCCAGCTGTCCTGGCGGACCGGCGACGGGCGGTGGCAGGACGTCACCGCGCGGGAGTTCCGGGACCAGGTGCTCGCCCTCGCGAAGGGCCTGCTGACCCGCGGCGTGCGCTACGGCGACCGGGTCGCCCTGATGTCCCGCACCCGCTACGAGTGGACACTGTTCGACTACGCGCTCTGGTCGATCGGCGCGATCACCGTCCCGGTCTACCCCACCGCCGCAGCCGAGCAGGTGCGCTGGATCCTCGCCGAGACCCAGGCGGTGGCCTGCCTGGTCGAGGACGAGGACGCCGCGATGACCGTCGGCGCGGTCTGCGACGCGCTGCCCGACCTGAACGGCATCTGGCAGCTCGACCGCGACTGTGTCGCCGCGATCACCGAGGACGGCCTGGACGTACCCGACGCGCTGGTGCACCGCCAGCGGCTCGGCGTCGCCGCCGCCAACATCGCCACCGTCGTCTACACCTCGGGCACCACCGGTCGGCCCAAGGGCTGCCTGATCACCCACGGCAACCTGGCCGCCGAGGCCGACGCGCTGCTCGACGGCTGGGGAGACGTCTTCCGCGACACCGGCGGCGGCCAGCCCTCGACCCTGCTGTTCCTGCCGCTCGCGCACGTCTACGGGCGGGCCGTGCAGATCGCGGCGGTCCGCGGCGGCTTCCGGATCGGCCACATCCCCGAGGTCTCCACCAACGCGCTGCTGCCCGCCCTGGAGACCTTCCTGCCGACCTTCCTGCACGCCGTGCCGTACGTCTTCGAGAAGATCTTCCAGCAGGCCAGACGCGCCGCCGAGGAGGGCGGGCGGGGCGAACTCTTCGAGCAGGCCCGGCAGGTGGCCGTCGACTGGGCGGCCGCCCGGGAGCAGAAGGCCTTCGGCCGCGGCCCCGGCCCGGGCGCCGCGCTGCGGCTGCGCCACCTCGCCTACGAGCGGACCGTCTACCCCAAGCTGCGCGCCGCGCTCGGCGGCCGGGTACGCAGCGTGATGTGCGGCGGGTCCTCGCTGCGGCGCGAGTTGGGCCTGTTCTTCACCGGCGCGGGGCTCCAACTGTACGAGGGCTACGGGCTGACCGAGACCACCGCCGCGATCACCGCAAACCCGGCCGGACGGCAGAAGCTCGGCACGGTCGGCCAGCCGGTGCCGGGCGCCTCGGTGGCGATCGCCGACGACGGCGAGGTGTGGGTGCGCGGCGGCTCGGTGTTCGGCGGCTACCTCAACCACCCGCAGTGCACGGCGGAATCGCTGGTGGACGGCTGGTTCGCCACCGGCGACCTGGGCCGGCTGGACGGCGACGGCTACCTCACCATCACCGGGCGCAAGAAAGACCTGATCGTCACCAGCAGCGGCAAGAACCTCGCCCCGACCGCGCTGGAGGAGCGAGTCGAGGCACACCCGCTGGTCTCTCAGTGCCTGGTGGTGGGTGACGACCGCCCGTACGTGGCCGCGCTGATCACCCTCGACCCGGCCGCACTGGCGCACTGGTTGAAGACCCGCGGGCGGGAGCAGCTGGACCCGTGGACGGCGCTCGCGGACGAGCAGTTGCACGTCGAGCTCCAGCGCGCGGTGGCGGCGGCGAACACGGCGGTCTCGCGGGCCGAGTCGATCCGCGCCTTCCGGCTGCTGCCACGGGAGTTCAGTCTGGAACAGGGGCTGCTGACGCCCTCGCTCAAGCTACGGCGGGCGGCGATCGCAGAGCACTACGCGGAGGACATCGAGGAGTTGTACCACTCCTGAACCGCGCTGGCGCACAACATCGCTGACGTACCGTCGTGTCCCTTATGGCACTGGCGTGTTCCGCCCACGATTCACCGGCCGCTCCCTTGACGGGCCGATTGGTCCAGTCCATTGTTGCTCTTCGGTCCGCGTGCGGCGCACCGGCACGGCCCGCTCCCGCCCCCTCCGGGAACGCCCCCGCTCCACAGCCGAGCTCTACGACTCCGAGCTCCACCGCCCCGAGTTCCACGGTCCTGATTCCGCTCACGCCCTCCCCACGGGCGTGCCCCCACCCGTTGGAGTCCTCACGTGTCGATGTCCACGCGCCTGTCCGCACTGGCCACCTCCGTCGCGCTGCTCGCCGGCTTCGCGCTACCGGCGGCCTCCGCCGACACCGTCGGTTCCGCCGGGCCGACCGTCAACCTGGCCACCAACCCCGGCTTCGAGCTGCCCTCCCCCAACCTCGCGGACTGGGGCAGCATCCCCGGCTGGAACTGCACCGGCGGCCCGGCCGAGGCGGCCGTCACCGCCACCGCCCCGCACTCCGGGAACTCCGCGCTCACCGTGACCCCGGCGGACGCCGACTCCACCGGCGAATGCGCGCAGACCGTCGCCGTCCAACCCGACACCACGTACACCGCGTCGGCCTGGGTGCGCGGCAACTTCGTCTACCTGGGTGCCACGGGCACCGGCCGGGACGCCGCCCCCGCCTGGACCGAGACCACCGGCGGCGGCTGGCAGCAGCTGACCACCCGCTTCACCACCGGCCCGAACGCCCGCAGCATCCGGCTGTACGTGCACGGCTGGTACCAGCAGGGGCCGTTCTCGGTGGACGACGTGCGGGTCGACGGCCCGGCGCCCGCCCCGGCGGTGGCGCGGGGCTCGATCCCGACCAGCGACAAGGTCGTCTTCTTCACCGTGGACGACGGCTGGCAGCGCACCCCCGAGGCGGAGCGGTTCATCGCCGACCACCACCTGCCGATCACCGCCTTCCCGCTGCCGATGCCGGCCGGCGCCGACCCGGACTTCTTCAAGCGGGTCACCGCCGTACCCGGCTCCTCGATCCAGGACCACAGCGTCTCGCACTCCGACCTCAGCAAGCTTCCGCTGGAGCAGCAGCAGGTCGAGATCTGCGACGCCCGCGACGCGATGACCCGCCTGTTCGGCACCGCGCCCGTGGTGTTCCGTCCGCCGTCCTTCGCCTGGAACGCCGACACCCTGCAGACCGCGGCCAATTGCGGCATCCGCACCGTGCTGACCGCCGACGCCGACTTCAGCTGGGGCGCCTCCAACATCTGGCACCCGGGCCCACTGCAGCCGGGTGACATCGTGCTGATGCACTGGACCGACACCCTCGCCACCGACCTGCCGCGCGCCCTCGCCGCCGCGGACGCCGCCGGGCTGAAGCCGGCGGCGCTGGTGGACTACCTGCGCTGACGTGGCGTCGGGTCGGGTCGGGTCCGGTCGGCGGGGCAATGGGCCGGCGAGCTGCCGGGTTCCGGGGTTCCCGGGCCGACAGATGACGGATGACAGCGGACAGATTTCATCATCTGAAATCTGTCCGCTGTCATCCGACCGCCGGCCGCCGTCCGCAGCTCGCCCTCACCCGTTCGCCGCACCCGCTCGCGCCGAGGTCGACGGCGCGGTCCACGGTGGCGCCCGCTCCCCTCCGGGCAGCGATCTTGCTCGTTGACAGGGTGTCCGCGGCATGGCTCTAATGGGGGCGTGCAGCGCGGCGTCGGCCACAGAGCAGTGGGCCGGCCGGCAGCCGAGCCAGCACCTGATGCCCAAGGGGACGATGCGCGATGAGTACTTTCTCCGCTGCCCTGATCTGACGTAGGCGGTCGCCGCGGTGTCCGCCCGTTCTCGCGTGGTACCGCGTGTGGCCGCGACTCCCTCGAAGTCTCCGGAGACTCCACCACACACGTATGCCTGATTTCTCCAACCCTGCCAATTCCTTCAATCTGAGCGTCATCGACGAGTTCCGCGCCAACGGCGGCCGGGCCGGCGGCCCCTTCGAGGGCGGCAACCTGCTGTTGCTGACCACCACCGGGGCCCTCACCCGGCGGCCGCACACCGTCCCGCTCGGGTACGTCCGGGCCGAGGGGCTGCTGCTGGTCATCGCCTCGGCGGCCGGGGCGCCGGAACACCCGCAGTGGTACCGCAATCTGCTGGCCCACCCGGTGGTCCGGGTCGAGCTCGGCACCGACACCTTCGACGCGATCGCCGTACCCACCGAAGGCGCCCCCCGGGAGCGGCTGTTCGCCGCAGTCGTCCGGTCGGCACCCGGGTACGGCGACTACCAGGCGCACACCGAGCGCGAGTTGCCGGTGGTCGTCCTGGAGCGACCCGAGGCACCGGCCGATGCCCCCCGCGAGGTGCACAGCCTCGCCGACAAGCTGCTGGAAGCGCACACCTGGCTGCGCGCGCAGCTACGTCACATCCGGGACGAGGCGCAGGCCCACTCCCCCGGCCGCCCGGTCGGGCTCGGCCTGCAACTGCGGCAGCACTGCCTGGCGTTCTGCCAGGGGCTGACGCACCACCACACCGGCGAGGGCGCCGCGATCTTCCCGGCTCTCGCCCGCAGTCACCCGGAGCTCGCCGAGGTGCTGGAGCGGCTCGGCGAGCAGCACCGGGAGATCAAGCGGATCAAGGAGCAGCTGGTGGCGCTACTGGCCGGGATCACGGTCGCCGAGCCCGAGCTGCTCCGAGCCGAGTTGGACCGGATGTCGGCCGAGCTGGAGGCGCACCTCGACTACGAAGAGGCCGAGTTGCTGCCCGCTCTCGCCGGGATCCCCTTCCCACCGGTCCGGCCCGCCCCGGCCGGCTGACGCGGCGGTGCCGCCGTCCCCTCCCGAGCTGTGGGAGGGGACGGCGGCACCGCCGCTGCGTCGCGCACCTGACGGGGCGTCGGAGCCGGGCCTCAGGACTGGCTGAAGACCGGCAGGTAGCCGTTGGCCTGGCCGTCCGCGTTCGGGTGGTAGCTCTCGTCGATCGGCAGCGTGGTGCTGTGCAGCCAGGTGTCCAGCGAGCCGCAGATCTCGTGCCCGGAGAAGATGTCACGCACGTCACCGAAGGTGAAGCCGGCATTGGCGACCTGCTTGGCGATGACGCCGTCCAGCGTGTCGGCGGCCTCGTTGATGGCGGCGCGCTTGGTGTCACCGATGCCGAAGATGCAGGAGCCGTCGAGCTGGTACAGGTGCGGGTAGCCCATCACCACGACGTGGGCGTTCGGCGCCTTGGCCCGGATCGCGGAGTAGACCTGGTCCAGCTGGCCGGGCAGGGTGTTGACGGCGTAGCTCTCGGCCGTGCTGACGGCGTTGAGGCAGTCGCTGTCGCTCCCCAGCACACAGGTCTGCATGGTGCTGGAGAACCCGGCGTCGTTGCCGCCGATCGTGAGGCTGACCAGCGTGGTGCCGGAGTTCACCGCGGAGATCTGGCTGTTGAGGACGTCGCCGGTTCTGGCGCCCGAACAGGCCACGAAGGAGAAGGAGGACGGGGAGTTCGCGTTGGTCCACAGGTAGGCGTAGGCGTTGGTGCTGCGCTTGCAGCTACCGCTGTCGCTCAGGTAGCTGCCGGCACCGACACCGGCCGAGTAGGAGTCGCCGAGGGCCACGTAGTTGACACCAGCCGCGTTGGCGGAGGACGCCGTGAAGAGCGTCGTCAGCGTGAGGAGAGCGGCTGTCGCGGCGACGGACAGGGCACGAACAGGGCGGAGCATTGGACCTCCTGGTGATGGCGTGGGTCATCGATCGGATGCCGGGCGGCAGCCGAGCACCGGACGACGGGACCGGTGTCCCGCTGGATCGCCTGGCGGAACGTCACGGCGGTACGGCTCAGGAGCGGCTGAAGACCGGCAGGTAGCCGCCGGACTGGCCGGCCGAGTTGGGGTGGTAGCTCTCGTCGATCGGCAGCGTGGTGCTGTGCAGCCAGGTGCTCAGCGAGCCGCAGATCTCGTGGTCGGTGAAGATGCTCCGCACGTCGCCGAAGGTGAAGCCCGCGTTGGCGACCCGCTTGGCGATGACGCCGTCCAGCGTGTCGGCGGCGCCGTTGATCGCGGCGCGCTTGGTGTCACCGATGCCGAAGATGCAGGAGCCGCCCACCTTGTACAGGTGCGGGTAGCCCATCACCACGACGTGGGCGTGCGGCGCCTTGGCGTGGATCGCGGAGTACACCCGGTCCAGTTGGGCGGGCAGGGTGTTGAGGGCGTAGCTCTTGGCCGTGTTGACGGCGTTCAGGCAGTCGCTGTCGGAGCCCAGCACACAGGTCTTCATGGTGTCGGCGAAGCCCGCGTCGTTACCGCCGATCGTGAGACTGACCAGCGTGGTGCCGGAGTTCACCGAGGAGATCTGGCTGTTGAGGACGTCGCCGGTTCTCGCCCCCGAACAGGCCACGAAGGAGAAGGAGGACGGCTTGTGCGCGTTCTTCCACAGGTAGGCGTAGGCGCTGGTGCTGCGCTTGCAGCTACCGCTGTCGCTCAGGTAGCTGCCGGCACCGACACCGGCTGAGTAGGAGTCCCCCAGGGCGACGTAGTTCACACCGGCCGCGCTGGCGGAAGTCGCCGCGAAGAGCGTCGTCATGGAGAGGAGAGCCGCTATCGCGGCCACGGACAGAGCACGAGCAGGGCGGGGCATCGCACCTCCTGGTATGACGTGGGTCACAGGAAGGGATACCAGGCAGTAGCCAACCACGGAAGCGCTCATGCCAAGGACATTGACGGTCCGTCTGATAGCGCAGGAGTGAACTGCCCTGAACGGAGCGTGAGTTCACGCTGGTTGGTGCGGGTATACGTCGATGCGCGTCGGTCATCGCGTGTAGATGAGAAATTCCGGGGAAGTCGGCGCAGCGTCAGCCGCTGGTCAGCGCACGGCCACCGCCGCGCCAGTTCGGCGGCGAGGCCCCGTCAGCCCGCCCCGCCCGAAGGTACCCCACGGCATCGGCACGCCGCCCGAGGGCGCGCCCCGGCCCCGTCGAACCCTGCCCATCCGAAGGCGCGCCACGGCCCCGCCGACCCACCCGCCCCAGGAGCGCGGCTCAGTTCCCCGCCAGCCGGTCGCCCCCCGCGTGCACCGCCCCCGGGAAGACCGTGCAGCCCTCGACCGGCAGCTCCTCGATCGTCTCGTTCGCGGCGGCGGGCACGCCGAGCCGGCGGACGGCCGTGGCGACCGCCGCCCGGGCCTGGCGCAGCCCGGGCGCGCCCCAGCCCAGCAGCTCGACCGCGAGCCCCGGCGCGACCAGCAGCCGCCGGTAGTGTCGGCCCGAAGCCGGGTCGGCCACGCTCGGGCCGACCGCTCGCAGCGCCGCCGTCATCCGGACCCGCGCGCACTCGTGCCCGCCGTTGGCCGAACCGACCCGGTCGTAGAGGTAGCCGAGGTAGTACGGACGGCCGATCACGGCCTGGGCCTCCTCGCCCGCCTCCCGGGCCAGGGCCGCGGCCGGGTCTCCGTCGTCCTCCGGCTCCAGCGAGCCGCCGGGCAGCGAGCAGATCCCGTCCCGAGGGTTCACCAGGGTCAGCACCCGCCCGTCCGGGGCGAACAGCCATCCCCAGGACTGCTTCACCGGCAACCCGTCCGGCACCTGCTCGCCCGGCCGCCACGGCCAGCCCGCCGTGGGACGCCGCCGCACCTTCCCGAGCAGCTCGGCGACTTCCGCCGTGAACTCGATCCGGCCCATGCCGTACGTCCCCCCTCTCGGTGTCGGGCTCGCCGGACCTGCGGAGCACGGTTCGGAGCGGAGCGGAGCGGCCGGAGCGGCGGCGTGGGGTACCGCACGCTCCTGCTGTTGATCTTCTCCGATCTTCCCCGAACAGGCGGTCGATGAACAGTCCCCAGCGCCGCATGGTGGATGCGGAGACCGCGAACGACCAGATCACCCCAGCGGCCCGCCGCCTTCCCCGACCCCCGGGAAGCCGACCCCCGGGAAGCCCGGCAGCGGGAATCCCGGCCGCGGGACCACCCCGGGTGGGAACGGCAGCCCGCGCGCCGCGTCGTCGGCCAGTTCGTCGAACACCTCGTGGGCAGTCATCGGCCGCAGCCGTCCGTCGGCCAGCGCCCATCCGCGCACCGGCGGCCCGGGCGGCCGGTCGGCCAACGGCCCGCTCGAAGCCCCGTCCGGCGGCCCGCTCGTCGGGTCGCCATGCAGCAGCAGCGCCCCCTCCCCGTCCGAGGCCACGCCCGCCGCGAGCGTGACGCAGAACGCCTCCGTGTCCCGCCCGGAGGGGTGCAGGCGCCCCGCCGCCACGCAGACGTCCACCGCCGAGGTGAGCTCTTCGCCGTCCTCGGGGCCGTGGCATCGCAGCGTCAGCAGGTGGCAGCCCTCCCCCGCGCCCTCGGCCAGCGCCACGTAGACCGAGGTCACGTACCGCATGACCGCCGCCATCCGTCGTTGCCCGGCCGGGTCGTCGCCGACCGCCTCCAGCAGTGCCGCGCAGGCGACGGACATCCGCACCCGGGCCCGGTGGTCGTCCAGCAGCACCGGGAGCAGCTCGACCAGCCGCTCCCCCGCGTAGACGAACGGCTCCCCGGCCAGCTCCGGATCGCCCGCGTACGCGACCCGGGCGGCGGGCGACCGGGGATCGAGCCCGAGCGCCGCGCAGTAGTCCTCGAAGTCGCCCGCCTCGAGGACCCGCAGGTGCACCTCCAGCCCCTGTCCGTGCAGGCCCCTCAGCTGCTCCTCCGCCCGCCGCAGGTACTCCTGGTACCCGAGGGCACCGAACAGCCCGTACTTCGCCAGCCCGGCGAAGTCGGCCGCCTCCGCGGCGAGCGCGACCGCCACCGGCTGCGGCGGCGCGCCCCGGGCCCGGCCACCGCGCCGCCCGCGGGTCCCGGCTCCACCGGCCCGCCCGCCCGGCGGCCCTCCACCCCCTGGCGGCGGCGCCCCTCCGGGACCACCGGTGGGCACCCCGCCGACCCCGGCCCCGGGCCTGCGCCCGCCGAGCACCAGCACCTGACGGCCCCGCACCGGGCCGCCCCGCACCACCGCGGTGCCCGACACCTCGTACGCCGAATCGCGCACAGCCATGGGTTACCTCCCACTCACTCGGCACCGGCCGGCACAGGGCAGCACCGTCCGGCACCAACCACTCCGGCCCTCGGAGTCGCCGACGCCACGGAACATACACAGAGCCACTGACAATCCACCCCAAGTAATCGAACAAGGTCAGGCAGCCCCGGCTCCGCCGCCATTCATCGATCAGTCCTGGCGATTTCCATCCATATTTCGGCCACCATCGATCGAATTCGCTCGCCAACGACCCCGAACGACTCGATCCCGGAGCTCCGACGATGGACGGGTCACGGCTGCGGCCACGGGTGAGAGGACTGAACGAAGCCGGACGGTCCACCCGTCGGGGATGCCGAACGACGCCGCCCGGCACGCGACCGTCATCCGGTGCGCCGGGGTCGCCGATGTGGTGGCGGGCGACGCCCCGCGGCCCCTGGGGCGCCCGTGACAACTGATCCGGGCGGGATTGTCAGTGCCGGGCGCTATCGTCGGGGACCATGCGACTCCTGCATACCTCCGACTGGCATCTCGGGCGTTCGTTCCACCGGGAGAGCCTGCACGACGCCCAGCGCGCCTTCCTGGACCACCTGGTGGCGGTGGTCCGGTCCGAGGGCGTGGACGCCGTGCTGGTCGCCGGGGATGTGTACGACCGGGCACTGCCGGGCCTGGAGGCGGTCGCGCTGTTCGACGACGTGCTGCACCGGCTGGCGGACCTCGGGGTACCGACGGTCTTCATCAGCGGGAACCACGACTCGGCCCGCCGCCTCGGGGTCGGCGCCGGGCTGATCGGGCGGGCCGGGATCCACCTGCGGACCGACCCGGGCGAGTGCGCCGAGCCGGTGCTGCTGGCGGACGAGCACGGGCCGGTCGCGGTGTACGGGCTGCCGTACCTGGAGCCCACGCTGGTGCGCGAGCGGTTCGGGCTGGCCAAGGGCGGGCACGCGGCGGTGCTCGGCGCGGCGATGGACCAGGTCCGAACCGATCTGGCGGCTCGCCCCGACGGGACCAGGGCCGTGGTGCTGGCGCACGCCTTCGTCACCGGCGGCGCGCCCAGCGACAGCGAACGGGACATCGCGGTCGGCGGGGTCGCCTCCGTGCCCGCCACGGTGTTCGACGGGGTGCACTACGCCGCGCTCGGCCACCTGCACGGCTGCCAGACCCTCGCCCCGCACCTGCGCTACAGCGGCTCCCCGCTCGCCTACTCCTTCTCCGAGGTGCGCCAGCGCAAGACCATGTGGCTGGTCGACCTCGCGGCCGACGGCTCGGTGACGGCCGAGCGGGTCGACTGCCCGCAACCACGCCCGCTCGCCACCCTGCGCGACACGCTGGACGCGCTGCTCACCGACGAGAAGTACGCCGAGCACGAGCAGTCCTGGGTGCAGGCCACGCTCACCGACGCGGCCCGCCCCAGCGAGCCGATGGAGAAGCTGCGCCGCCGATTCCCGCACACCCTCCAGCTGCTGTTCGACCCCGAGGAGAGCGGGGCCGGGCCGTCCGAGTCGTACGCGGCCAGGGTCAGCGGCCGGGACGACCTGGAGATCGCCGAGGGCTTCCTGCGGCACGTCCGCCCCGGCGCCGAGCCGGAGCCGGACGAGCTCGGCTGGCTGCGCGAAGGCTTCGAGCGCGTCCGGGAGACCACCGACCGGAAGGCGGACCTGCCCCGATGAGGCTGCACAAGCTCACCGTCACCGCCTTCGGCCCGTTCGCGGGCAGCGAGACGGTGGACTTCGACGCGCTCGCCGCCGGCGGGCTGTTCCTGCTGCGCGGCGCGACGGGCGCGGGCAAGAGCAGCGTGCTGGACGCGGTCTGCTTCGCCCTCTACGGCGAGACGCCGAACGCCCGCCGAGCCAACCGGCTGCGCAGCGACCACGCCGACCCGAAGCGGCTGACCCAGGTGCAGCTGGAGCTGACGCTCGGCGGCCGGCGGCTGCAGATCACCCGGCTGCCCGAGCAGCGCCGACCGAAGAAGGTCGGCACCGGCACCACGGTCGAGCGTCCGCAGACCCTGCTGCGCGAGTGGACGGCCGACGCGGGCGACGGTTCGCCCGGCTGGCGGCCGCTCAGCAAGTCGCACCAGGAGGCCGGGGAGGAGATCCACCGGCTGATCGGCATGAGCCGGGAGCAGTTCTGCCAGGTGGTGCTGCTGCCGCAGGGCGACTTCGCCCGCTTCCTCAAGGGCGACTCGGAGGAGCGCGGCAAGCTGCTGCGGCGACTGTTCGACACCGAGCGGTACGGGCTGGTCGAGACCTGGCTGGCCGACCAGCGGCGCGCCCAGGAGGCCGCCGTCCAGGCCGGTCGGCGCCGACTGCGCGACCTCGCCAGCAAGGCCGAGCAGGCGGCAGGCCCCGACGCCGAGCCGGCCGACGGCTGGGTGCCGGCCGAGGACGGCGACGCCGACCTGACCGCCGGGGTGCTCGGCTGGGCAGCGGTCCTGCGCAGCGGCGCCGCCGAACAGCTCGCCGTCGCCGAGGCCGCGCTCGCGGGCGCGGAGGCGGCGCAGCGGGAGGCCCAGCGGGGCCGGGAGTCCGCCGAGGAGCTGGCCGGGCGGCAGCGCCGGCACCGGGAGGCGGTGGCCGAGGCCGAGCGGCTGGCCGGGTTCGAGCCGGCCGCGGCTCGGGACCGGCAGCGGCTGGCGGCCGCGCAGGAGGCCGTCGGGGTGGAGTCCGCGCTGCGGCTGCGGGAGAGCGCGGCCGAGGCGCTCGGGCGCGCACGGGAGGCGGAGCAGCGGCGCCGGGAGGCGCTGGCCCGCTCCGGCCCCGAGGGCCGCAGGCTCGCCCGAGCCGGGAGCCGGACCGAATCCGGAGCCGAAGCCGGGAGCGGGACCGAGGCCGGAACCGACACCGGTGCCGCCGAGCTGGCCGAGGCCGAGCTGCGGCTGCGGGCCGAGGTGGTCCGGCTGGAGGCGGCCCGGGCCGATGAGCGGCGCTGCGCCGAACTCGCTCGCGAGCAGCGCTCCTTGAGGCAGGAACGGAGCGCTGCCGAGGGGCTGGCCGAGGAGGCCGAGGACTGGCTGGCCGAATTCGACGGTGAGCTGGGCCGGTTGGAGGAGCAGCAGTCCCGGGCCCAGGCGTCGAGCGCCAGGGTCGAGCAACTGGACCGGCAGCGCACCGAGTCGGCCGCCCGGCTGAGCGCGGCTCGGGAGCGCGACGGACTGCGGGCCGAGATCGCGGGCGCCGAGCCGCGGGTCGCCGAGCTGCGCACCGCCGCGTTGGACGCCCGGGAACACAGCCTGGACCTACGGGACCGGCGGCTGGCGGGCATGGCCGCCGAGCTGGCCGAGCAGCTGCGGGCGGGCAAGGCCTGTCGGGTCTGCGGCTCGCCCGAGCACCCGGCGCCCGCCGAGGCCGCCGAGGGCAGCCGCGTGAGCGCCGAGGACGAGGAACGGGCCCGGCAGACCCAGGCCGCCGCCGAGCAGGCCTGGACGGCGGCCGACCAGGCCCTGACCGCGCTGCGGGTGCGTGAGGCGACCGCCGCCGGGGCGGCCGGGCCACACGGTGCGGACGCGCTCGCGCAGTCCCTGGCCGGACTGGAGCGCGAGCACCGCGAGGCGCTGCACGAGGCGGAGGCGCTCGGCCGGGTCGAGCGGGAGATCGGCCGACTGGCGCAGGACCGCACCCGCCGACTGGACGAACTGCACGAGGCCAAGGAGCGCGCCGCCGTCCTCACCGACCGGCTGCAGGCGCTGGACGCCGAGCAACGGGATCTGACCGCCAAGGTGGCGGCCGCCCGGGGCGAGGCGGCCTCGGTCGCCGACCGGACCGCTGCGCTGACCCTGCTCACCGAGGAGGTGGCCTCCACCGCTTCCGCCGCCCGGGCCTGCGCGGAGGCGCGGGCCCGGCTGGGCGAGGCCGAGGAGGAGCTCGGCAAGGCCGCCGTCGCGGCGGGCTTCCCGGACACCGCGGCGGCGCTCGCGGTACTGCTGCCGCGCGAGGAGCGCGAGCGGCTGGCGGCCCGGCTGGAGAGGCACCGCGCGGAGTCGGCGGCCGTGCAGCACGAGCTGGCGCTGCCCGAACTGGCCGAGGCCGCGGCCCGTCCGCCGGTCGACCTGCCCACCGCCGCGGCCGCGCTCAGCAGGGCCACCGACCGGCTCGGCCAGGCGCACGCCGCCCGGTCGGCGGCCCGGGAGCGCTGCGCGGCGCTGACCGCGATCGGGCGGCAGCTGACCGAACTGACCGGGGACCTGGCCCCGGCGCTGGAGCGGTACGGGCGGATCAACCGCCTCGCCGCACTGGCCGCCGGCACCTCCACCGAGAACCGGCTGCGGATGCGCCTGGAGTCGTACGTCCTGGCGGCCCGGCTGGAGCAGGTCGCGGCGGCGGCCAGCGACCGGCTGGTCCGGATGTCCGGCGGCCGCTACACCCTGGTGCACAGCGACGACCGGGGCGCCGGCAACAAGCGCTCCGGCCTGGCCCTACGGGTGGTCGACGCCTGGACGGGCACCGAGCGGGACACCGCGACCCTCTCCGGTGGCGAGAGCTTCTTCGCCTCGCTCTCGCTCGCCCTCGGACTGGCCGACGTGGTCACCGACGAGGCGGGCGGCATGCCGCTGGACACGCTGTTCATCGACGAGGGCTTCGGCACCCTGGACGAGCAGTCCCTGGAGGAGGTGATGGACGTCCTCGACGGCCTGCGCGAGCGGGACCGCGCGGTCGGCATCGTCAGCCACGTGGCCGACCTGCGCAGCCGCATCCCCGCCCAGCTCATGGTCCGCAAGGGCCGCCACGGCTCCACCCTCGCGCTGGCCACCCGGGAGGACGCCTAGGAACGGCCGGTCAGCCCGAACACGCCACCCGCTGCGCCTGCTGCCAGGCACACACCGGGCACAGGGTGCTGCCCGGCCGGTCGGCCGGCAGTTCGGTCGGCTCCCCGCACAGCACACAGTCCGCCCGCGGGCCGGTCGCCTCCGGGTCGTGCCGCAGCGCGGCCTCCGCCGAGCCGTCCGGCGCCGGCTCGCACACCGCCGCGCCCTCGGTCACCACCGCATCGTCCGTCGCGCCGTCACTCATGCCGCCTTCCTACTCCCCGCCCCCGCCCTGCGGCAAGACGCCCCCGCAGACGACCCCGGCCCGGGCCCGGGCCGCCTCGATCATCGCCCCGACTCCGTCGAGCATCGGCCCCAGACCGAACGCGAACAGCGAGTCCAGGTCCAGGTCGTAGCCGTCCCCGACGCTCCCGACGGTCCGTGCGAACACTGGGTGCCGCTCCCCCGCGACCAGCGCCGCGAGTGCCGGGCCCTGGTGGTCCATCCACTCGCCCTCGGTCAGGCCGGTACCGGCCTCGGCCTGGGCCTCCCGTTCCAGGTGGACGGCGACGCCCTGGACGTAGCAGTAGAGCAGGACGTGCAGGTCGAGCATGGTCGCGGCGTCCAGACCGTGGCCGTCCAGCGCGGCGAGTGCCCACTCGGCGTGGTCCATCAGCGCGGGCAGCATCAGCGGCCGGGTGAGCGCGCCGACCTGCGCGAGCCACGGGTGGCGGCGGTAGATCCGCCACAGGGTGTGCGCGCCGAGCTCCAGGCGTGCCCGCCAGTCCCCCGTCGGCTCAACCGGGTACGTCCCCTCGCCGAAGGCCGCGTCCGCCATCAGCAGCACCAGGTCGTCCTTGCTCGGCACGTACCGGTACGGGGACATCGCCGCCACGCCCAGTCGGGCGGCGACGGTGCGCATGGAGAGCGCGGCGAGGCCTTCGTGGTCGGCGATCTCCAGGGCGGCCCGGACGATCGTGTCCCGACTCAGCTCGACGGCCGCCCCCGGGACCGCCGAACCGGTGGTCGGCGAAGTCTCCGTTGAAGGAGCGCTCGGACGACGCCGAGGTGCCTGGCGAGCCGCCACCACCGTGCCCACCCGGGGCAAGGTCTCGACCAGGCCTTCCAGCCGCAGGGTGGTGAGCGCCTTGGTGGCCGTGGCGAGGGCGACGTTCCACTCCCGGGCGATCCGCCGCGTCGAGGGCACCCGCTCGCCCGGTGCGAGCGTGCCGTCCGTGATCCGCCGGGCGATCTGGTCGACGATGCGTCGGTAGGGCGGGACGGGCTCGGGCGTGGAGACCATGCGGCCGGCTCCCTCACGTGATGCGGATCTCTTTCCGCGACGACCGGTGCTGTACTAGCTCAGACCCTACCAGCGATGCCCCCTCGAATCCGCCGACTGCACTAGCTCAGTAGCCGCAAAACAGCCTTGGCAGCCCTGCACGTACGACGTACATTCAGGGCGCGTACACCGTACGAGCGCCACCGGCGCACCAAGGCAAGGAGCTGTCAATGAAGTCCGTGCTCATCTCCGGCGGCGGCATCGCGGGCCTCGCGCTCGCCGTCTCGCTGAACCGTCAAGGCTTCGCCCCCACGGTCGTGGAGCGGGCCGACGGGCTGCGCGGCGGCGGGCAGGCGGTGGACGTCCGGGGGGTCGCGCTGGAGGTGGTCGATCGGCTCGTGATGCTGGAGGAGGTCCGCGCCCACCGCACCCGGATGCGGGGCATGTCCGTACTGGACGGCGACGGCCGGGAGATCCACCGCTCCACCGAGAGCACCTTCAGCAGCGGACGACTCGACAACGAGGACATCGAACTGCTGCGCGAGGACCTCGTCCGCGTGCTGCACGACCGGGCGGCGGCGGAGGGCGTCGAGTTGGTCTTCGGGGACACCGTCACCGCGCTCGACCGGGGCGAGGACGAGGACGGCGCCTTCATCCGCTTCGAGCGCGCCGAAGCTCGACGCTTCGACCTGGTCGTGGGGGCCGACGGCCTGCACTCGACCGTGCGCCGGCTGGCCTTCGGGCCCGAGGAGCGCTTCGCCCGCCACCTAGGCATGCACCTGGCGATCTTCAGCGCGAACAACTTCCTCGCCTTGGAGGACTGGCAGCTCTGGCTGCGCGAGGGCGAGGCGGGTTACGGCGTCTACCCGGTGCGCGGCAACTCCGAGCTGCGGATCAGCTTCGGCTTCGCGGGCGAGCCGCTGCCGGCCGGACGGCGCGATCCGGAGGCCCAGAAGGCCTTCGTCGCCGAACGGATGACCGCGTTGCATTGGGAGACCCCGAGGCTGCTGAAGGCCCTGGCCGAGGCGCCGGACCTCTACTGCGACTCCATGGCACAGATCCACCTGAACCACTGGTCGCGGGGCCGGATCGTCCTGCTCGGCGACGCGGGCTACTGCGCCTCCCCACTGTCGGGCCAGGGCACCAGCCTCGCCCTGGTCGGCGCGTACGTGCTGGCCGACGCGCTCACCCGCTCCGGCGGGGAGCACCGCGCCGCCTACGCCGAGTACGAGCGGCGGCTGCGCCCGTTCGTCCGGCTCAATCAGGCGCTGGCCACCGACAACCCGGGCGGGCCGGCTTCCGAGGAGTCGGTGGAGCGGGCGAAGAACGCGATCGCACTGAACGGATGACGACTGACAGATGACCGCGAACAGATGACAGATGACGGATTTCGACATCTGCCATCCGTCATTTGTTCGCCGTCGCCCGAACCGCCCCACCCGCAGGGCTCCACCGCCCCGCCGACGACCCGCCCCCGGCCCCCGACTACCGTGGCCGCCATGGTCGCCGATCTCCAGCAACGCCTACAGGCCGCCCGGGCCGCCGCGCCTACGTACCCCGAGGTGGGAGCCACCCAGGGAGGGCCGCTGCCGGACGGGTACGCGCAGCTGCGGCGGCGGGTCCACCTGGGCCACGGGCCGGAGGTGCTGGAGCGGGCCGGGCGGTATGTGCTCGGCTGGGGCAGCCAGTTGGGGACGGGCTTCGCCGTGTGGCCGGGCGAGCCGGCCCGGGAAGGGGCCACCGTGCTGCTGCGGCTGAGTCTGCCGGGCAGCCGGTGGCCGCGGCTGGTGATCCCCTGCCGGGTGGTGTGGACGGTGGCGGAGCCCCACCGGATCGGTTTCGCGTACGGGACGCTGCCCGGGCATCCGGAGTGCGGCGAGGAGTCGTTCCTGGTATCGATGGACGCCGACGGCGAGGTGTGGTTCGAGGTCGCCGCGTTCTCCCGGCTGTCCGCCTGGTACGCCCGACTGGGCCGTCCGGTCGCGCTGCTCTGCCAGTACCTGGCGATCGAGCGCTACCTCGCCGCCGTGGCCGAGCACGTCGCCCGGGCCCGCTAGCCGAGGAAGGACAGCCGGACGGTGCGGCGCGGGTTGTCCCCGTTGGTGTCGATCAGCACCACGGACTGCCAGACGCCGAGCGCCAGTTGCCCGCCGATCACCGGCAGGGTGGCGTGCGGGGCGACCAGGCCGGGGACCACGTGGTCGCGACCGTGGCCGGGGCTGCCGTGCCGGTGGCGCCAGCGGTCGTCGGCCGGGAGCAGGTCGCGCAGGGTGGCGAGGAAGTCCTCGTCGCTGCCGGAGCCGGTCTCCAGGACGGCGATCCCGGCGGTGGCGTGCGGGACGAAGACGTTGAGCAGGCCGTCACGCCCGGCGGCCCGGTCGTTGAGGAACACGGCGCAGCGGTCCGTGATGTCGAGCGCGACCTCACGGTTGCCGGTGGTGATCTCCAGCGTGACGGTCTGGAAGGAGCCGGTTGACCCGGTGGACGTGGAGTGGTGGTTGTCGGCCATGGCGCCATCCTGACCCAGGTCAGCGGGCCGGACCTACTGCCCCGCCGCCTGCCCTTGCCAAGGAGGCAAACTCGCATAGGGTGAGAGGTTCAGACCAAAGCAGCGGGTGGATCCGCCCGTCAACGGACCTGCCCGGCAACAGGCCTGCTCGTCAACGGACCTGCCCGTCAACAGGCCTCCGGATACGACGAAGACCCGACGGACCGGTTGGTCCGCCGGGTCGAGTCGGGGCCGAGCCGACCGCGACCGGAGGCCGCTAGCCGCGCCCGCCGAAGAGGCTCCGCCGTAGCCGACGCAGCGGTGCCAGCAGCGAGACCCGGGTGTGGCGACGACGGGCCGCCGCCGGGGCGTCTGCGCCGCGCGGCGTCAGCTCCCTTATCAGCCCGAGCGCCTCGGCGGTGTCCACCGCCGAGAGTGCGGGCGCGCCGAGCACGGCCAGGTGTCGATCGATCCTGCGGCCGGTCGCGCCGACACCGCACTGGATCGCCGGCACACGGGGCCGAGTCCGCACTTGCATGTGTTCCATCAGTTTTCCCACCCCTACGAGGCGCCAGGGCCGTGAGGCGAAGACTATCCGTGACAGACGGCCTTCGCGCAACCGTCCTTGGTGTTGTGCCACCGTACCGTGCGACGTCAACTGACGATGCACCAGGGGCCACCCGTGCGGTCACGACTAGGCATCAATGGTGGTGCACGACCCGCCGTCCGCCAGGAGGGCCAGGAGGCACTGGCCCGGCGCCCGTTCGCGCGGTATGCGCCGGGCGCACGGGGGCGTCCGACGGGTGCCACGACCCGTGTCGACGAATCACCCCGGATGTCGATGGGCGCCCGCATATAGGGGACAGCCGCCAGGTCGACAAAACGATCACCGGCGGCGGGAGGCGGCGTCAGCGGTCAGGTTCATGAAGTGAACACATACGAGGGATTGACTCGCGTCGATCCTCCAAGCAATATCTGATGCACACGCCAGTGCCCGCACCGCACTCAAGCGTGTGTTCGAGTGATGAAATGACTCGATCAGCTCCGGTTCCCGCGAGCCACTGCCCGGTCACCTCGACGCTGCGGTGGCCAGGCTCACAGGGTGCCCGGACCGGCGGCCGGCCGTAGAGGGTCGGCCGGGCCGCCACCAGACTGCCGGTGCCGCCCCGCTCGGGGCCCGGCACCGGCGGTTCCGGGCCCGGCCCCCGCCTCCCACCGCCGACCGGACGTCCCCGCAGGTCGCGCCCGGTGGATCGGTAGACTCGGCCAGCGTGTCCCTCCTCCTCAGCATCGTGCTCCCGGTCCACGGCGTGGAGCGGTACCTCCCGCGCTGCCTCGACTCGATCCTCGGCGAGACCCACGCCGCGGAGACCCGCTTCGAGGTGATCGCGGTCGACGACCTCTCCCCCGACGGCTCCGGCGCGGTCCTGGACGCCTACGCGGCCCGCGACCCCCGGCTGCGGGTCCTGCACCTCACCGAGAACCAGGGCCTCGGCGGCGCCCGGACCGCCGCCCTGCCGCTGGTGCGCGGCGAGTACGTCTGGTTCGTGGACAGCGACGACTGGGTGCCCGAGCGGACCGTCGGCGTGATCCTGGACGAGCTGGAGCAGGAGCTCCGCCGGGAGACCCCCGTCGACGTGCTGCTCACCGACTTCACCCACGTCTACCCGGACGGCGAGACCGAGCCCAACCCCTGGCGGCACGTCCTGGTCGGCTCCCCGCTGGTCGAGGGCTGCACCCTGGCCGAGCACCCGGCGCTGTTCCAGACCGTGATGTCGGTGTGGAACAAGGTCTTCCGCCGCGCCTTCCTGGAGGGCCTGGACGTCGCCTTCGGCCGCGGCTACTACGAGGACATCTCGGTCACCTACCCCGCGCTGCTGGCCGCCGAGCGGCTGCGCTACCTCGACCGCCCCTGCTACTTCTACCGGCGCGGCCGGGACGGCGCGATCACCGCCACCGCCTCCCCCAAGCACGCCGACGTGTTCGCCCAGTACGACGCGATCTTCACCTTCCTGGACCGCCCGGACCGTCCCGGCCGGCCCGTCCCGGAGTCGCTGCGCACCCTGGTCTTCGACCGGACCCTGCGCCAGGCGCTGAACGTCTACGACACCCCGGGGCTCGTCCCCGCCGACCGGCGCAAGGACTTCTTCCACCGGATCTCCGACCACTTCGAGCGCCACCGCCCGGTCGGCTACCGCTTCCCCGGCGGGGTGCGCGGCGTGCAGTACCGGCTGGCCGCCCGCGGCGCCCGGATCGCGTACGCGGAGCTGCGCCGCACCGGCCGGCTGCCGCGCGGACTCAAGCGCGGGGCACGGGCGGTGGCGCCCGCGGTGAAGAAGGGCGTGCGCAGCGGCGCCCGGTTCACCGCGTACAACGCGTTCCGCCGCCTCCCGCTGGACGAGCACCTGGCGGTCTACGCCGCGTACTGGCACCGGGGTTACGCCTGCAGCCCGGCGGCGATCTACGAGAAGGCGAAGGAACTCGCCCCGCAGATCCGGGGCGTGTGGGTGGTGGAGAACCGCACGCAGGCCGCCGCCATGCCGCCCGGGGTGCCGTACGTGATCGTCAACACCCCCGCCTACCTCAAGGCGATGGCGACCGCCAAGTACTTCGTGAACAACGTCAACTTCCCGCGGACGATGGTGAAGCGGCCGGGGACGGTGCACATCCAGACCCAGCACGGAACCCCGCTCAAGGCGATGGGCATGGACCTGCGCGACCGCCCGGAGGCGTCCGAGGGGATGGACTTCGACCGGCTCCAGGAGGCCGTCGACCGCTGGGACTTCCTGGTCTCCTCCAACCCGCACACCAGCGAGCACTTCGCCCGGGCCTTCCCCGGCCGGTACGAGATGCTGGACACCGGCTACCCGCGCAACGACCGGCTGGCCAACACCACCCCGGAGGAAGTCCGGGCGATGCGCGAGCGGTTCGGGCTGCGGCCCGGCACCACGGCCGTGCTGTACGCGCCGACCCACCGCGGCGGCAAGGGCGGCTACGTGCCGCTGGTGGACGTGGCGGAGCTGGCCCGGCGCCTGGGCCCGCGGTTCACGCTGCTGGTGCGCACCCACTACTTCCACGTCGGCGGCCCGGGCGACCTGACGGCCGGTGAGGACGCGGCGGAGATCGTGGACGTCTCGGCGCACCCGACGGTGGAGGACCTCTACCTGGCGGCGGACGCGCTGGTGACGGACTACTCGTCGATGATGTTCGACTACGCGGTGCTGGACCGGCCGGTGGTCGTCTTCGCGCCGGACTGGGAGGAGTACCGGCGCGAGCGCGGCGTGTACTTCGACCTGTTCGAGGAACCGCCCGGCGCGGTCACGGTGGACGTGGACGGGCTGGCGAGGGCGCTGCGGGCGGGCGATCCGGAGCCGGCGGCGCGGGCGCGGTTCCGGGCCAAGTTCTGCGTCTGGGACGACGGCGGTGCGGCGGAGCGGGTGGTGCGCCGGGTGTTCCCGGTCAAGGGCTGACCTGCGGGGAGCGGGCCCGGCAGGGCTGACCGGCGGGGCCGACCGGCGGGGAGCCGGCCCGGGAAGGCCTGCGAAGCTCCGGGCGGGGCCGGTGCCGCCGGTACGACGACCGGCCCCGTCGGTGCGACTTCAGCGCTGGCGGGCGGCCAGGAACTCCTCGAAGTCCAGGTAGCCCTGGTGACGGGTGTCCATCGCGTGGATCAGCGCCTCCGCCATCGAGAGCGTGACGCTGTGGTCGCCCATCTCGTTGGCGGCCAGCGCGTACTCGGCCGGGGTGATCTTGCCGTCGCCGTTCTGGTCGATACGGTCGAACATCTCCTTGATGGCCTCGATGCTCTCCATCGTTTCCTCCTGGGTACTGCGGGGTTGTGCTCGGTTCGGACGGCCGTACACTACCCGGCCGTGGTGGCCGCCACGGTGGCCGGGAGTGGACGGGCGCGGGGGTCGGTGTCGTAGTCTGCGGGTCTGATTGCTGGCCCGGGCTCCTCCCGGGCGGTCGTTCGTCCAGGGAGGGAACATGCTCGATCTCGTCACCAGGCTGGTGCTGAAACCCGTGTCACGGGGGATCTGGCGCCCGGTCATCGAGGGTGCCGAGAACGTGCCGCGCAAGGGCGGGGTGATCCTGGCCAGCAACCACCTGTCCTTCATCGACAGCGTGGTGATCCCGCTGACCGCCCCGCGCCGGGTGCACTTCCTCGCCAAGGCCGAGTACTGGAACGCACCGGGACTCAAGGGCCGCCTCTCCAAGGGCTTCTTCGAGTCGATCGGCGCGGTGCCGGTCGAGCGCGGCACCTACCGCTCCGCTCAGGCCTCGCTGGAGTCGGCGCTGGAGATCCTGGAGGACGGCAAGGCCTTCGGCATCTACCCCGAGGGCACCCGGTCGCTGGACGGCCGGCTCTACCGGGGCAAGACGGGCGTCGCCTGGCTCGCGCTGACTGCAGGCGTGCCGGTCGTGCCGGTGGCCCTGGAGGGCCCGGAGCAGATCCTGCCGGTGGGCAAGCGGGTCCCGCGGATCAAGAAGGTGACGGTCCGCTTCGGCGAGCCGCTGCACTTCGACGAGCTGCACGGGCAGGCCCGCTCGCTGAAGGCCCGTCGGCAGGTGACCGACGAGGTGATGGCGGCGATCCAGCGGCTGTCCGGCCAGGAGGTCGTGGAGAGCTACAACGAGGTACCGAAGGCGGCCTGACCGCCGCCCACTCGCCTCACGCGTGCCCGAGGGCGGCGTCCGACAGGGCCGCCGCCTCCGGCGCCTCCCGGCGCAGCAGCGCCGCGTACCGGCCGTCCAGTTCCACCAGCTCCTCGTGGCTGCCGAGTTCGACCACCTCGCCGTGGTCGAGCACGGCGATCTGGTCGGCGGAGCGGACGGTGGAGAGCCGGTGCGCGATGGTGATGGTGGTGCGGCCGGCGGCCAGGGTGTCGACGGCCTGCTGGACGGCGCGTTCGGTGCGGTTGTCGAGCGCGCTGGTGGCCTCGTCCAGGATCAGCACCGGCGGATTGCGCAGGATGGTGCGGGCGAGCGCGAGGCGCTGCTTCTCCCCGCCGGAGAAGCGGTAGCCGCGCTCGCCGACCAGGGTGTCGTAACCGTCCGGGAGGGCGGCGATGGTCTCGTGGATCTGCGCGGCCCGGGCGGCCTCGACCAGCTCGGCGTCGCTGGCCCCGGGCTTGGCGAAGCGCAGGTTCTCGGCGACCGAGGCGTGGAAGAGGTAGGTCTCCTGGGAGACCACGCCGACCGCGCGGGCCAGGGTGTCGAAGGACAGCTCGCGCACGTCCACGCCGTCCAGGGTGACCCGGCCGCCGGTGACGTCGTAGAGCCGCGGCACGAGGTAGCTGAGGGTGGTCTTGCCCGAGCCGGTCTCACCGACCACGGCCAGGGAGCTTCCGGCCGGGACCTTGAGCTCGACGCCGACCAGGGTCGGGCGCTCCTGCCCGGGGTCGTAGCGGAAGTCGACGGCCTCGAAGCGGACCTCGCCGCGGATGTCGGTCAGGGTGACCGGGTGCGCCGGCTCGTCGATCTCCACCGGCAGGTCGAGGTACTCGAAGATGCGCTGGAAGAGCGCGAGCGAGGTCTGCACGTCCACGCCGGTGGAGAGCAGGCTGACGGTCGGGCGGAACAGGCCCTGCTGGAGGGTGACGAAGGCGACCAGGGTGCCGACCGAGACGATCGGCGCACCGGCGGCGGAGGTCAGTCCGGCCGCCCAGTAGATCAGCGCGGGCATCGCGGCCATCACGATCTGGATGGTGTTCATCCGCCAGCGCCCGGCCATGCTGGCCCGCACCTCCAGGTCGGCGAGCTGGTCGGACTGCCCGGTGAACTCCCGGGCGAGCGAGTCGGAACGGCCCATGGTGCGGCCGAGCAGGATGCCGCTGACCGACAGCGACTCCTGGACCGCCGAGCTCATCGCGGCCAGCTGCTTCTGCCGCTCGGTGGTGATCTTCTTGCGTTCCTGGCCGACCCGTCGGCTGATCCAGACGAACAGCGGGAGCAGGAGCAGCGAGACGACGGTCAGCCGCCAGTCCAGGGCGACCATGGCGACGATCGAGGCGATCACCGCGGTGAGGTTGGAGACCAGGCTGGTCGCGGTGGAGGTCACCGTGGACTGCATGCCGCCGATGTCGTTGGCGATCCGGGACTGCACCTCACCGGTGCGGGTGCGGGTGAAGAAGGCGAGCGACTGCCGCTGCAGGTGGCCGTAGACGGAGGTGCGCAGGTCGTGCATGACGCGTTGGCCGACGGTGGTGGAGATCAGGGTCTGCAGCACGTTGAAGACGCTGTTCACCACGGCCGTGAGGATCATCCCGAGCGCGAGCAGGCTGAGCAGCCCGGTGCGGCCCTGCGGGATGGCGGTGTCCAGGACGGCCCTGAGCAGGAACGGCGAGACGACGGAGACCACGGCGGAGGCGGCCACCAGCAGCCCGACGGCGGCGAGGCGGCCGCGGTAGGGGCGGAACAGCGCGAGGATCCGCCGCCACTCGGCGGGCGGGCGGGACTCGCCCTCGGCGCGCTCGGGCGGGGTCCAGTCGATGGCGGCGGGCCTCAAGGACGGGCCTCCCTGGGTCGGACGCGCGACGGGCGCGGCGGCGGGCATGGCGATCGGCTGATGCCAGCATAGCGAGAGTAGCTCATAGTTAGGCAAGCTAATAGTGAGGGTGACTCTATTCCCCGCCCGTCGGCCCGTCGGCCCGCCACCGCACCCCGCCCGACCGCCGCGCGCCTCAGTTCGTCCGGTAGGTGCGTGCCGCCTTCGAGGACAGGCCGCCGAGCTTGCCGGAGGGCAGCATCCGGGCGATGGCCACCGCCGCCTTGTAGCGCTTGCCCGGCACGGACAACGACTTGCCGCGCGCCAGGTCGCGCATCGCCTCCGCCACCACCCGCTCGGCCGAGAGCCAGGACCAGGACGGGATGTTGCCGGTGCCCATGCCGGCCCGCTCGTGGAACTCCGTCCGGGTGAAGCCCGGGCACAGCGCCATCATCCGCACGCCCGTACCGCCGAGGTCGCGCAGCACGCCCTGGGTGAAGCTCACCACCCACGCCTTGCTCGCCCCGTACGTGCCGCGCGGCAGGAAGGCCGCCACCGAGGCGACGTTGACGATCGCGCCCCGGCCGCGCTCGCGCATCCCCGGCAGGGCCGCCGTGGTCAGCCGCAGGATCGCCTCGATGTGCACCTTCACCATGTCCAGCTCGGCCTGGAGCGGGACGGCGCCGAAGGCGCCCTTGTTGCCGAATCCGGCGTTGTTGATCAGCAGGTCCACCGGACGCTCGGCATCGCCGAGCCGGGCCTCGACGGCGGCGATGCCCTCGTCGGTCGCGAGGTCGGCGCGCAGCACCTCCGCCTCGATGCCGTACTCGGCGTGCAGGTCGGCGCTCGCGCGCTCCAGGCGCTCGGCGTCCCGGGCCACCAGGACGAGCCGGTAGCCGCTGCGGGCGAGCCGGCGGGCGAAGGCGGCTCCGATGCCGGCGGTAGCGCCGGTGATCAAGGCTGTTGTCATACCCCCGACCGTACCGACTCGCCGCAGCCGAGCCCACACCTAGGGCTACGGCCCTGCTCGGCGGGCCGCGGCCGCAGGCGGGAGGCCCTCCCCGCCCCCCAACGGTCGGGACGTGCCCACGTTCCTCACCTTGATCCGCAACACGTCCCCCGCCACCACCGCGGGCCTGCCGTCGGTGACGCTCCCCCTCCCGGTCACCGGGTCGGCGCCCGTCGGCGTCCAGCTCATCGGAGCGCGGATGGCCGACCGGGACCTGCTGGCCGTGGCCGCGCGGGTCGACGCCCTGCTGCGCCCCGCGGAGGCGGGTCAGGCCGCGACGGCCTTGGCGCGGTCGGCGGCGATGTGGACGGCGAGGCCGCCGAGGACGGTGCCCATGGCGTAGCGCTGGACCCGCAGCCAGGTCGGACGGCGGTTGAGGAAGTTGGCGATGCTGCCCGCGCTCATCGCGATCAGGCCGTTGACGGTGATGGCGATCGCGATCTGGATCAGGCCCAGCACCAGGCTCTGCAGCGCCACGTGGCCGCGCTCGGGCGCCACGAACTGGGGCAGCAGAGATATGTACATGACGGCGATCTTGGGGTTGAGCAGGCAGGTCAGGAAGCCCATCGCGAACAGGCGGCGCGGCGGGTCCGGGGGCAGCTGCTGCGGGGCGAAGACCGCCGTGCCACCCGGCTTGACCGCCTTCCAGGCCAGCCAGAGCAGGTAGCCGGCGCCGGCCAGCTTGATCGCGGTGTACAGCGCGGGCACCACCGAGAAGACGGCGGCCACCCCGGCCGTCACCGCGACCAGGTAGACCAGGAAGCCGGTCGCGACGCCGGCCAGCGACACCAGCCCGGCGCGGCGGCCCTGCGCGATCGATCGCGAGACCAGGTAGATCATGTTCGGCCCCGGCGACAGCACCATGCCCAGTGCCACGGCGGCGATCCCGAGCACGGCGTGGCCGTCCACGGCGGATATCAACGCGTCCAACTCGCTCATGGGGGGAGGCTATGGCGTGGAGCGACCTCGATGCAATGATGTCTTTGCGCTCGGTGCAATGTGCCGCGCCCCGGGACGAAGGGCTGGACGCCGATGGACGACTACCGCCTGATCGCGGACGGGATCGCCGCCGAGATCGCGGACGGACGGCTGCGGCCCGGCCAGCAACTGCCCACCCAGCGCGCCTTCGCCCGCGCCCACGGCATCGCCAACTCGACGGCGACCCGGGTCTACCGCGAGCTGGTCCGGCGCGGGCTGACCGTCGGGGAGGTCGGCCGGGGCACCTTCGTACGGGCCTGGCGGGGTGCGGACGACGGACGGGTCGCGCTCGCCGAACCCGCCGCCGCGCCCGTCGACCTGGAACTCAACTACCCCACCGCGCCCGGGCAGGCCGAGCTGCTGGCCGAGGGGCTGGCACCGCTGCTGCGGGTGGACGCGCTGGGCGAGGCGCTGCGGCCGGTCGGCGCGGCCGGGACGGGCGCGGCGCGGCGGGCCTTCGCGGGGCTGCTGACGTCGGGCACCTGGGAGGTCGACCCGGAGCACCTGCTGTTCGCGGGCAACGGGCGGCAGGTCACGGCGGGGGCGCTGTCCGCCCTGGTACCGCCGGGGCAGCGGCTGGGCGTCGAGGCGCTGACCTATCCGGTGGTCAAGGCAGTGGCGGAGCGGCTGGGCATCCGGCTGGTGCCGCTGGCGGTGGACGAGCACGGGCTGCTGCCCGACGCCGTGGCAGCCGCCCACCGCACGACGCCGCTTCGCGCGGTGTACGTCCAGCCGCGGCTGCAGAACCCGACCGGGGCGAGCCTGCCGCACGAGCGGGCGGTCACGCTGGCCGGCGAGCTGCGCCGGCTGGACCTGCCGGTGGTGGAGGACTCGATCTGGTCCTTCCTGCGGCCCGAGCTGGCGCCGCTCGCCGCGCTGGCTCCGGAGCGGACCGTCCTGGTCGACAGCCTGTCGAAGCGGCTCGCCCCGGGACTGACCAGCGGGTTCGCGGTCGTCCCGGACGGGCTGCGTGAGCAGGTGGCGGGCGCGTTGCGGGCGGGCGGTTGGGCACCGAGCGGCTTCGCGCTGGAGGCGGCCGTGCGGTGGATCGGGGACGGGACGCTGGCGGCGGTCGAGGCGGCGAAGCGCGCGGACGCGGCCGCGCGGCAGGAGCTTGCGCGGGAGGTGCTCGCGGGGCATCGGCTGCGGGCGGACCCGTGCTCGTACTACCTGTGGTGGGAGCTGCCCGGGGCCTGGCGGGCGGAGACCTTCGTCGCGGCGGCGGCGCGGGCGGGGATCTCGGTGACGCCCGCGGCCGCGTTCGCGGTCGACCCGCGGAGCACGCCGTCGGCGGTCCGGGTCGGGCTGGCCTCGCCGCCGCTGCCGGTGCTGGTGCGGGCGTTGGGGGTGCTGGCGGGGATTGCGGCCGATGGATGACGGATGACCGGTAACGGATAGCAGGCGACAACTGACAGATGACAGATTTTGAAATCTGTCATCTGTCAGTTGCCAGCAGTCGCCTGTCAGCCGTCAGCCGTCACTGGTCAGCCGTCCGCCCCTGCCCTGTTCCCCCGCGTCGCCGTGTCCGCGGCGCCACCGGCCCCGACGGCGCGCAGGCGGGAGGCAGCGGTGGCGGCGAGCTGCGGGGCGAGCTTGGCCACGTCGCGGGAGCCGACCACCGCGATCAGGCTCGGCAGCAGCCAGCGCACCGGCTGCATGCCGCGCAGCCAGGCCTGGGCGTAGACGTGGGCGGAACGGCGGGCGATCCCGGCGACGATCCGGTCCACCGCGGGCTCCAGCGGGTACGTCTTGTTGGCCGGCCACGGCAGTTGGCCGCGCATCTGCTTCAGCACGGCGTCCTGGTCGGCGCCGCGCACCATGTCGGTGTCGGTCCAACTCAGGTACCCCACACCGACCTTGACGCCCCGATAGGCAACCTCGGCGCGGAGCGAGTGGGCGAAGGCCTCCACCCCGGACTTGCTGGCACAGTACGCGCTCATCAGTGGCGCGGGCGTCAGCGCGGCGAGCGAGGCGATCTGCAGCAGGTAGCCGCGGCTCTCGGTCAGCGCCGGCAGGAAGGCCCGCGCGGTGGCGACGCTGCCGAGCAGGTTGACCTCGATGACCCGGCTGAAGGCCCGGTGGTCGCTGTCGGCCAGCGGTCCGCCGATGGCGATGCCGGCGTTGGCCACCACGGTGTCGATCCGCCCGTAGTGCTCCTTGATCCGGCGGGCGGTGTCGTTGAGCGCCTCCAGATCGGTGACGTCCACCTCCCACGAGGTGGCGGCCGCGCCGCACTGCGCCGCGACGGCCTTCAGCTCCTCCGGCTCCAGCCCGAGCAGCGCGACCTTGGCGCCGCGCCGGGCGAGCTTGCGGGCCAGTGAGGCGCCGACCCCGCGGGCGGCCCCGGTGACCACCACGACCTGCGCGGACAACGGCGGGATGGCGTTCATGCGACGGTGGTCCTCTCGGCAGTGGAAGCGGCCGAAGCGGCCGAAGCGTCGGCGGCAACGGCAGCGGGGCCCTCGGCGGCCAGGTGCGTGGCGGCCATCCGGTGGATCTCGGCGGCGACCTCCACCGGCCGCTCCAGCGGCGACATGTGCCCGACCCCGGGAAGCAGCAACAGCCCCTGCGGGTCGGCGAGTTCGGCGATCATCCGGTGGGCGTGCACCGGCGGGGTCAGTCGGTCCGCAGTGCCGACCACCACGGCGGTGGGCGCGGCGATCCGGCCGAGTCCGGCTCGCACGTCCAGCCGGCCGAGCACACCGGCCCAGTTGGCGCGGACCGCGGTCGGACAGGCGTGCACGATCCGGGCCGTCGCCTCGACCTGCCCCGCCGGCGAACCCGGCCCCATGGTGGCGTACTTGAGCGCGGCGCGGCTGACCGGCGTGACCGGCCCGAGCGGCATCCGGGAGAGCAGCAGCCGCCGGTGCAGGAAGCGCCGCAGGCCCGGGGAACGTACGGCCCCCGGGAGGACGGTGAGTTCGGCGACCAGTTCGGCCGGGCCGGTGGAGATCAGCACGTTGGCGGCGGTGCGCTCGGCGACGTCGGGCCGACCGCCGGCGGCCATGATGGTCATCCCGCCCATGCTGTGCCCTGCCACCACCGCCCGCTCCCCCGCCGGAACGGTCCGCGCGAGCACGGCGGCGAGGTCCTCGGCGAGCGCCCGGGTCGAGTAGCGGACCCGGCTCGGCGGGATCTCGCTGTGCCCGTGGCCACGCTGGTCGTAGGCCACCACCCGGTAGCGGTCGGAGAGTTCGCGGATCACCGGGGCCCAGAAGGCGGTCGAGCAGGTCCAGCCGTGGGAGAGCACCACGGTGGGCGCGCCCGGCTGGCCGTGCACCTCGACGTGCAGCCGGATGCCGTCGGCCGAGCGGACGCTCAGCTCCTCGACGGGCACGGGCGGCAGGTACTCGGCGGGCAACTCGACGGAACTCATGCGCCCACCTCGCATCGCTCGACAGGCGCTTCGCACAACGCGCGCCTCTTCATGATTCTCCCCCAGCCTTCGGCCGGGGGGACCCCCATGCTTCGCTCGCTCATGCGGAAACCTCCTGGGTGGTGGCGGTACGGGCGTTGGCGGACGCGGCGCGCATGATCAGCTCGTACTCGCCGAGGTCGACCTTGCGGGTGGCCCGACGGAAGGACGTCGTGGAGCCGGGCCAGAGCACGGTGTTCTTGCCGCTCGGGTCCAGGTACCAGCTGCGGCAGCCGCCGGTGGTCCAGACCGTGCGGTCCATCCGGTGCTGCAGTTCGAGGTTCCACTGTCGCTGGGCCCGGACGGTGGGCTGCATCGCGGTGGCACCGACCGACTTGAGCGTGGTCAACGCATCGATCAGGTAGTTCAGTTGGGACTCGATCATGAGGATCATCGAGCTGTTGCCGAGACCGGTGTTGGGGCCGATCACGAAGAACAGGTTGGGGAAGCCGCGCACGGTGGAGCCGCGCAGCGCCTCCATGCCGCCCTTCCACTCCTCCGCGAGGCTGGTCCCGTTCACGCCGAACACCCGGGAGCCGATGGGCATGTCGGTGACGTGGAAGCCGGTGCCGAAGACGATCGCGTCCACCTCGTGCGCGCTGCCGTCGGCGGCCACCAGGGTGGAGCCGCGCACTTCGCGCAGGCCGGAGGAGACGACCTCGGTGTTGGCGGCGGCGAGCGCCGGGTAGTAGGTGTTGCTCAGCAGGATGCGCTTGCAGCCGATCCGGTAGTCCGGGGTGAGCTTGGCGCGCAGTGCCGGGTCGGCGACGCCCTGGGCGATGTGGCGTTCGGCGAGCTGCTGGACCGCGCGCAGCAGTCCGGGGCGGCGTACGAAGGCGTCCACCTGGAGTTCGCGCAGGGCGAAGAGCGTGCCCCGGCGGATCTTGGCGGTGACCGGAAGGCGGCCGTGCAGCCACTTCTCCAGTTGGCTGATCTCCCGGTCGCGGCGCGGCAGCACCCAGGCCGGGGTGCGCTGGAAGACGGTGAGCTTGCCAACCTCGGGCTGGATCGACGGGATGATCTGGGCGGCCGAGGCGCCGGTGCCGACCATCGCGACGCGCTTGCCGGTCAGGTCGTAGTCGTGGTCCCAGCGGGAGGAGTGGAACACCTTGCCGGGGAAGCCGCTGAGGCCGGGCAGGTCGGGGATCTGCGGGTCGGCGAGCGGTCCGGCGGCGGAGACGACGGCGTCGGCGGTCCACTGGCCGGCCGAGGTGGTGATCCGCCAGTGGGTCTGCTCGCTCTCCCAACGCGCCTCCAGCACCTCGGTGTTGAAGCGCAGGTGCGGGCGGAGACCGAAGACGGTGGCGACCTTCTCCAGGTAGGCGCGGATGTCCGGCTGGCCGGAGAAGCTGCGCGGCCAGTCGGGGTTGGGCGCGAAGGAGAAGGAGTAGAGGTGCGAGGGCACGTCGCAGGCGCAGCCGGGGTAGCTGTTGTCGCGCCAGGTACCACCGACGGAGTCCGCGCGCTCCAGGACGACGAAGTCGGTGATCCCGGCGCGGCGCAGCCGGACCGCGGCGCCGAGGCCGCCGAATCCGGAGCCGATCACCGCCACCCGGACGTGCGGGACGGTCTCCCGCGCAGCAGTGGTGTCGGTCGCTGCGGACGCGCCGGAGCGGGGGCGCTTGCTGCTGGATGCCATGCGGCAACCTCCTGGGGGTGGGGCGGTGATCGTCGCGCTTTCCCGGGGCCGTCCGCCCCGGAACCTCCCGGGGGCTCACCTCCGGGACCCTGCCAATAACGCCAGTAATCACTGGCATGGTTGGCAGGGTAGTCCTTGCTGACACCGGATGGAAGAAGCACGACGGCCCCGATTCACCGGAAGTTCCCGAGGGCACCCCAGCCGACGTCACGGACCTATGCTGATCGCCGTGGACAAGGTCAGAGCTGCTGCGGACGACAAAAAGCGCGAGTACCGGGTGGAGGAACTGGCCGAGGCGGCCGGGATCACCACCCGCACCCTGCGCTTCTACCGCGAGCGCAAACTGCTCCAACCGCCCCGCAAGGAGGGCCGGATCGCCTGGTACGGCGAGGAGCACCTGGCCCGGCTGCGGATGATCGGCGAACTGCTCGACCGCGGCCACACCCTGGGCGGGATCGCCGAACTGATCGGCGCCGGGGAGAGCGGGCAGGACGTCGCGGAGCTGATCGGGCTGGAGGCGGCGATCGTCGCGCCCTGGTCGGACGAGACCCCGGTGCGACTGGACTGGGACGAGCTGAAGACCGCCTTCGGGGACCAGCTCACCGAGGAGAACACCGCCGAGTCCATCGCTCAGGGCTACATCACGGTCGAGGAGGACGGGATCACCCACGTCAGCCGTCGACTGATGGACGCCACCACCGAACTGGTCGCCGAGGGCGTGCCGCTCTCGGCGGTACTGGACGCCAGCCGGCGCACCCAGGAGCACATCGACGCCATCGCCGAGATCTTCATCGAGGTGGTCAGCGACCACCTGCTCAGCGCGCTCTCCGACGAGACGCCGCTGGCGCCCGGCGAGGCGGCCCGGCTCACCGAGCGCATCCTGCGGGTCCGGCCGCTCGCCCGCACCGTCGCCGACGCGCAGTTCACGCTCGCGATGGACCGCCGGGTGCGGGCCGAGTACGCCGAACTGCTGCGCCAGCGACGGGAGTACGGCTCCGAGGCGTAGCGGGCCTGCCGGGCGGGCAGGGATTCCCGCGCTTCGTCCGCCCGTCGGACGGGGCGCAGTGGAGCAGCCCGTCCGCCGGAGGAGCCGCCGATGACCCGCCCCCTCAGCCGCCGCGCCGCACTCGGCCTCGCCGTCGGACTCGCCCCGGGCCTGGCGCTCGTCGCCTGCGGGTCCGGCTCCCCCGCACCGGGCGACGGCTCGTCCGCCTCGGGCGGCACCCGGACCGTCAAGCACGCACGCGGGGAGAGCACCGTACCGGCCCGGGCGAGCCGGGTGGTGGCACTGGACACCGACGCGCTGGACTCGCTGGTCACCCTCGGGCTCAGCCCGGTCGGCGCCACCACGGTCAGCGAGGGCGCGCACTTCCCGGCCTATCTGCCCGCCGAACGGCTGGCCGGCACAAAGGCGGTCGGCACGATCGGCCAGCCCAACCTGGAGGCGATCGCCGCGCTGCGGCCGGACCTCATCCTCAGCAACCAGGTCCGCGACGACAAGCGGTACGAGCAACTGTCCAAGATCGCGCCGACCGTGCTGTCCAAGACCACCGGGCCGACCTGGAAGGAGAACGCCAGGCTGCACGCCGAGGCGACGGGCCGCCAACCGGAGGCCGAGGCGGCGGACGCCGCCTACCGGTCCAAGCTGCGGGACCTGGTCACCGCGCTCGGCGGACCGGCCAAGGCGGCGGCCATCCGGGTCGAGATGGCCCGCTTCCTGGCCGGTGCGCCCACCCGGCTCTACCTCAACGACACCTTCGTCGGCTCGCTGTTCAAGGATCTCGGGCTGGGCCGCCCGGCCAACCAGGACAAGTCCGGCTTCTCCCTGGAGATCAGCCCCGAGCAGGTGGACCAGGCGGCGGCCGACGTCATCTTCTACTCGGTGTACGGGGACGCGGCCAGGTCCGACCAGGCCAAGATCACCGAGGGTGCGTTGTGGAAGAACCTGGACGCCGTGCGCAACGGCCGGGTGTTCCGGGTGGACGACAACCTGTGGATGCTCGGAATCGGGTACACGGGGGCGGGGCTGATCCTGGACCAGATGCGGGGGGATCTGGCGTGACAGCTAACAGATGACAGATGACAGATGATGAAATCTGTCATCTGTTAGCTGTTCGCTGTTCGCTGTCGATTGTTCGCCGCCAACCGCGCGCCGCCGCCCACCTGCCCGCCCCTACTCGACATCGTCCTGCGCCCCCGGCGCCAGGGCCGGCGACGGGAAGACGTGCCGCGCCTCACCGCCGGACCACCAGACGCCGACCGCGAACACGGCCGCTGCCTCCAGCAGTCCGGCCCGGTCCAACCCGCCGCAGTCCACCGGTGTACACCCCATCGAGACCACCAGCCCGGCCACCACCGCACCGGCCTCCGGACCGTCCGCGCAGTACGGAACGCCGAGCGGCGCACCCTCGAAGCCCGGCCGCGGCATCGTCCAGATGCTCTCGTGGCAGATCCCGAACACCTTGGCCACCCGGGCGTCCGGCGCCACCGCGGCCAGCCGCCGGGCCACCGAGTCACCGGCCCCCGCCGTGGTCAGCGCCGGCCCGTGCGCTCCGGGGGCCATCGGCACCGTGCAGTCCAGCAGGGTCCGTCCGGCCAGTTCGCCCGCCAGCGGCGCGACCGACGACAGCGCCGCCTCCGCCGGCACCGCGACCAGCACGGCCTGCCCGAACCGCGCCGCCTCCGCCGGCCCGCCACCGCCCGACGCCCCGATCGACGCAGCGACCTGCCGAGCCGCGGCCTCGTCCCGCCCGCCCACCAGAACCTCGTGTCCGGCCCGCACCCAGGCCCCGCCCAGCGCCGTCGCCATGGCGCCCGTACCGAGAATGCCGATCCGCATGGTCCACTCCTCGTGTCGTCCTGCCCGTCACCGGCGGCCGCCCTCCGCGTACCGCCGTGCCCCGGACGCTAGCCGGGCCGATGCACACCGCCCGGTACGCAACGGGTCCGGCAGGATGAGCACATGAGGAGCGAAGGGGACACCGGGGACGGGACGGTCGACGACCTCGGCGGCGGCGTGTTCGCCGCGGACTGCCGAGCCCGGCTGGCCTTCGAGGTGATCGCCAATCGCTGGGACAGCGTGGTGGTGTACGTCCTCGGCGAGCGCGGGCCGATGCGCCCCCGGGCCCTGCTCGACCGGATCGGCGGGATCAGCCCCAAGGTGCTCAACGAGACGCTGCGCCGCTTGGAGTACAACGGACTGGTGGAGCATCGCCGTTACGCGGAGGCCCCACCCCGCGTCGACTACTCGCTCACCGAGGCGGGCGCCGCCCTGATCGGCCCGATCCGCGCCCTCGGCGTCTGGGCCGCCGACCACGGCGACGCCGTCCTCGCCTCCCAGGAGCGGCACACCGGCACAAGGAGCTGACGCACTGACTGACTGACTGTCACGCATGCCACCCTCGCCTTACGCACACGACGATCCGGAGGGTGGCCCCATGGACACGGAACTGGACGAACTGGAAGTCATCACCCTCTTCGTGGCGGACGTCCCCGCCGCGAAGGCCTTCTACCGGGAGGTCTTCGGCCTCCCGGTGGTCTACGAGGACGACGCCTCGGCGGTCGTCCGGCTGCGGAACCTGCTGGTGAACCTGCTGGCGGCGGAGCAGGCGCCGGAGCTGGTCAAGCCCGCGCCGGTGGCGGCGCCCGCCACGGGGGTGCGGGCGCTGCTCACCGTCCGGGTCCCGGACGTGGACACGGTCTGCGCCCAACTGGCCGAGCGTGGCGTCGCGTTGCTGAACGGTCCGGTGGACCGGCCGTGGGGCCGGCGGACGGCGGCCTTCGCCGACCCGGCCGGCCACGTGTGGGAGGTGGCCCAGGACCTCGGCTGAGCCGTGCGAACCGGAGCACCACGACACGGACCACCTGCAGACGCGACGACGGGGACGACGGTGGTCCGCACACCGTCGTCCCCGTCGTCAACCCGGCCGGCGGGCACCCACCCGCGGCCGGGCCACTCGGACGTACCCCGGGCCGGTCCTGCCCAACTCAGGCCCGACCCGGCTCAGGCCCGAGCTAGTTGACGTTGACCGCGGTCCAGGTGGCCGCGACCGCGTTGTACTCCGTGCTGTTCGCGCCGTACAGGTCCGAGGCCGCGCTGAGGGTCGCCGCACGCGCGCCCGCGTAGTCCGTGGTGGACGTGAAGTACGTGGTCAGTGCGCGGTACCAGATCTGCGCGGCCTTGTCCCGGCCGATGCCCGCGAGCGTCGAACCGTCCGCCGTCGGGCTGTTGTAGTTGAACCCGTTGATCGTCTTCGCGCCGCTGCCCTCGGACAGCAGGTAGAAGAAGTGGTTCGCCACACCGGACGAGTAGTGCACGTCCAGGTTGCCGACGTTCGGGTCCCAGCTGTCGGCGGACTGGCCGTCCTTGCTCGGCTGGTCCATGTAGCGCAGCGGGCTGCCGTCGCCGCGCAGGTTGATCAGCTCGCCGATCCAGTAGTTCGGCGGGTTCGAGGGCAGGTTGGCGTACCACTCGACCATGGTGCCCATGATGTCCGAGGTGGCCTCGTTGAGGCCGCCGGACTCACCCGAGTAGTTGAGCGCGGCCGTGGCGGCGGTGACGCCGTGGGTCATCTCGTGGCCGGCCACGTCGATCTCGGTCAGCGGGGCGGCGTCGCCGTTGCCGTCACCGTACGACATGCAGAAACAGTCGTCGCTCCAGAACGCGTTCACGTAGTTGGAGCCGTAGTGCACCCGGCTGAGGGCGCCGACGCCGTCGTTGCGGATGCCGTTGCGGTTGAAGGTGTTCTTGTAGAAGTCCCAGGTGGTGGCGGCACCGAACTGGGCGTCCACAGCGGCGGATTCACGGTTGGCCGCGGTGCCGTCACCGAAGCTGTTGCTGGTGTTGGCGAACAACGAGCCGCTGCCCGTGGTCCCGTTGCTCATATCGGTGGTGGACTGGCCACCGCGGCCGGCGTCCTTGAGCTCGAACTGCGAGCCGTTCTGGTTGGTGTTGAGCTGGACCTGGCCGACGAAGACGCCGTTGCCGGTGCCGGCCGCGGTCTCGATCTTCTCGTGCGTGGAGAGGACCTGACCGCTGGCGGCGTCGGTGATCAGGATCTGGCTGCTCGGGGTGCCGTCGGAGCGCATGCCCTCGACCGTGGTCCGGTACGCCAGGCGCGGGTTGCCGTCGGTGGCCCAGACGACCAGCTCGGGCTTGCCGGTCTGGTGGACGTCGGAGATCGGGGCCTCGTCGGAGTCGACGGTGACGCCGACGGTGGCCTTGACCGCGCCGGTGGCCTGGTCGGCGGCCTTGTCCGCGGGGATCTGCGGGGTCAGGCTCGGCAGCGTGATCTGGGCGGAGACCGCCTTGTTCACCGACTTCACGGCGCCGTCGGCCTTCTGGTGGACGACCAGGTCGCCGCCGATCACCGGAAGGCCGGCGTAGGTGCGCTCGAAGCGCAGGTGCCGGGTGCCGTCCTTGTCGACGACGGCGTCCTTCGCGACCAGCTTCTCCTGGTCACCGAGCGCGAGCGCCTTGGCGATCGGGCCGGACTGGCCGTTCGCCACCGCGAGGACGGCGGCGTGCTGCTGGACGGCCTGGGCCTGGAGCGACGGAGCAGCCGGCGACGCCTCGGCGACGGAGGTGCTCACCTGGATCACACCGGTCAACATGGCCGTGGCCGACAGAACGGCGACAGCTGCGAGCTTTCGCTTCACGTACGAGTCCTTCCGGGAAACCGCGTGTGGGCGCGGTCGCACCGCGTCCCGGGGGCCGGGGTCGGCACCTGTGGGGCGGAACGGGCGCTGACGTGCTGAATCCCCGTGCGGTCGAGCGGCTCGCCACCGAGGGGTGGGGGTGGGGGCTACCGCTGAGGGATGACCAGAAGCATGACAATCCAGCAGGTGAAATGACAGGTCTGCCTCAGTTATTGGCCAGGTCCCGCCAGTTGGTAAAGCAGGTCAAGTGGCAGTCAAATCGGGGCAATTCACCCCACTGAATGATGGGTTCCGACCCGAACAACGGCCGACCGCCTGCACCGAAGGCCAACCGATCGTCAAACGCGAGCCAAGTGATCATCTTCGATCATCAACCGGTCGACTTTTACAAGTGTGTAGATGTTTCCATACATATCCTTGACCATCGGGTGGCGAGGTCTCGCCACCGGCGCCCCTTGTCCCGCCGGGCGGGCGTCTGCTACCAGGGGTATCGCGGGCCCCACCCCTCGGACGGCGGCCGAGTAATCGCCCGACTACCGTACGGTGTAACGCAGTTGGCGCATGACGGCGCGGTCCTGCGTCACTGCTGGAACCGCCACTCCTGCGCCGGGTTGCCGGGTGTGCAGGTGACCATGGTGATCTCGTTGCCCGGGCCGTTGTTGGTCATGCAGGACTGGTTCTGGTAGTCGCCCAAGGTGTACGAGCCCGCTGAACTGCCGTTGCGGACCGTCCACCTGGTGAGGAAGCTGAACCCGTTGTTCAGCACCACCTTGCCGTCCATGGTCTGGACGAGCATCGGGCCGCCGTTGTTGCAGGCGTTGAACACGATCCAGGCGCCGGGGTCGGTGGAGCGCACCCAGCCGTACTGTGCGGCGCCGCCGAGCACGATCGGGTTGTCGCCGCTCAGGTTGTCGTTGCGCAGCCCGATCGGGCGGCCCTCCCTGGCGCTGACGATGGTGCTCCAGTCACTGCCGCCGCAGGACGCGGGCCGGGTCGGAGCCTGCGGGGCGGGCGGATTACCGCCGCTGGTGGTCTGGCTCGGCGGTTGCGGCTTGGGATCGGCGGGCGGGTTGGCCGGGCCTCCCCCGCTGCCTCCTCCACTGCCGGAGCCGGCGGGCGGGTTGACCTGGCCGCCCGAGGAGCCGCCGGAGGCCGAACCGCCGCCGGAATTGGAGTTGGAGCCGGAGTTGTAACCGGAGTTGGAGCCGCCGGCAGCGGAGTTGACGCCCCCGCCACCGCTCCGGCCCGGCTGGACGCCCCCTCCCCCGCTCACCGCGCCGCCGTTCCCGCCCTGGGCCTGGGCCGGGACGGGAACGTTCGGCTGTCCGCCGGGCGGCGGCTGGTCGGCGGCCGGGGCGGCCGACGGGGTGTCGGTCGGCTGCGGGGTGACGGGCGCGGTGGTGGCGACCGCGGGAGACGTGGTGGTCTGGGCCGCCGGGACGGTCACCACCACGGTCGGCTGGGCGGCGGGCGGCACGGCCGTGTCGGAGGCGCCGGGGCTGCGGTCGATCAGCAGGGCGGTCGCCGTACCCATCGAGATGACGATCGGGATGATGATCGGCACCAGCAGGGTCCGCCGCGAGCGGCGCTTGCCCGGTTCGGTCTCCGCCTGCGGATCGACCTTCACCACCTGGTCCGCCCCGGCGACCCCGGCCCCGGCCACCGCAGCCCCGACCGGCGCCGCCCGCAGGTCGATCGTCCCGCTGTCCGCCGCCTTCCACGGCGCCGCAGGTGCGCCGATCGCCGCCCGGGCCGCGGCCGCCATCTCCGCGGCGCTCGCGTACCGGTCCTCGGGGTTCTTGGCCAGCGCGGTGGCGACCAGCTCCCGCACGGCCGACGGGAAGGTCTCCGGAAGCTCGGGCACCGGCTGGTTGACGTGCTTGAGCGCGACCTGCAGCGGCCCCTCGCCCAGGTACGGCACCTGACCGACCAGCAGCTCGTAGCAGACCACGCCGATCGAGTAGAGGTCCGAGGCCGGCCCGGTGCCGGCCGACGCCGCCTGTTCGGGGGACATGTAGGCCGCCGTGCCGATGATCGCGTACGGGGCGGTGAGCTTGGTGCTGGCGATCGCTCGGGCGATGCCGAAGTCGGTGATCACGACCCGGTCGTCGTCGCGCAGCATCAGGTTGGAGGGCTTGATGTCCCGGTGCACGATCCCCCGCCGGTGGGCGGCATGCAGCGCGTCCAGGGCGTCGGCGAGCAGGCCGAGGGCGCGCTCGGCGCTCATCGGCCCGCTCTCCGTGAGCGCCTGGTTGAGCGGACGGCCCTCGATCAGGTCCATCACGATGTAGGCGCAGCGCTCGTTGCCGTCCCCGTCGCTCTCCCCGTAGTCGTGGACGTCCACGATGCCCGGGTGGTCGATCGCGGCGACCAGCTGGGCCTCCCGGCGGAAGCGTTGGACGGCGGTGCCGTCCTCGAACAGATCGGCGCGCAGGATCTTGATCGCGACCTGCCGTGCGAGTACCTGGTCGTCGGCCCGCCAGACCGCGCCCATGCCCCCGCCGCCGAGCTTTTCGACCAGCGTGTACCGACCGCCGAGCACGGTGCCCGCGCTAATCATCGGCCCTGTCCCCCCAGGTGTCGTGACCCGCCCCGACGGGTCGTCGGCACACAGTGTGCCAGAGTGTGCCGCGAGCCCAGCAGGCGCTGCACGTAAGAAGATTGGGCACTTCTCTCAGGCCTACCGGACGTTTCGGGCGTGGTCGGACACCTCCAGGACGGCCGCGTTGACGGCATGCGGCTTGTCGGCGTGGACGGCGTGCCCGGCGCCGCGCACCACGATGTGGTTGCCCCGGACCGCATCGGCCGCGATCCGGGACTGCATGGCGGTCCAGCGGGCGCGCAGGGCGCGCGGCAGTCCCTCGGTCGCACTCAGCACGGCCACCGGCACCTCCGGCAGCCGTCCGGCGGAGCGCCGTCGGCGCAGTTCGGGGACGGCGACACCGGTCAGCCGGTTCTCGGCGAGGACGGTGCGCCGCTGGTGCGGGTGGGCGACGACGGCCGCCTCGGCCCGGGCGAGCGCGTCCTCGCCGCCCGGCCCGGCGGGGGTGAGCGCCATCCGGAGCAGCCAGAGCCGGTTCAGCACCACCTCGGCGGCGCAGATGGCCGGCGGCCGGAACTCCTCGTGGGCCGGGTCCACCAGCACCAGGCCCGCCACCAGCTCCGGCCGCTGCCAGGCGAGGAGTTGGGCCAGCTGACCGCCCCAGCTGTGCCCGACCAGCACGGCCGGGCCGGCGTCCAGGTGCCGCACCAGGGCGGCCAGGTCCCCGGTCTGCGCCTCCAGGGTCAGGCCGTGGGCACGGTCGGGCTCGCTGGCGCCGAGCCCGGGCCGGTCGTACGCCACGACCCGGACGTGCTCGGCGAGTTCGGGCAGCACCGGGGCCCAGGTGAGCGAGGAGGTGCCGCAGCCGGCGATCAGCACCACCGGCGCGCCGGCGCCCGTTCCGGCCTCCACCCAGCGCAACGCCCTCCCGTCGCGGTCGAGTTCGCCCGGCCGCAGCTCGACCGGGGTGCGCTCGGCCATGGCCCGGGCGATGGCTTCCTGGACGTCCCGCAGGCCCCCCGGCCCGGCTGGCGCTTGCCACTTGGTCTGCACGTTCGGTCCCCCTGGATCCGTCGGTGTCGCTCCCGCCGTATCATGGCGGGAATCCGACGCTGGCTGCCCGACGGTACCGGCGTTCAAACCTCGTCTGGACGGCGGGCAAACGGAGGACCAACAAACCGGCGGACGTCAGGCGGGCAGGGTGCGCTTCAGCAGGGAGAGCAACGCCTTCCAGTGCCGGGCGTCGGCGGCCGCGTCGTAGCGGGTGGTGTCGGCCTGGGTATAGCCGTGCGGGGCGCCCACGTAGACCTCCGTCGTGTGGCGCACCCCGGCCGCGGTGAGGGCCTGGTCGAGCCGGGAGATCTGCTCGGGCGGCAGCGACTCGTCCTGATCGGCGTGGCCGAAGTACAGCTCGGCCGTGATCCGGTGGGCGCCCGGGTGGGGGCTGTCCGGGCGCTCGGTGGCGAGGTTGCCGCCGTGGAAGCCGGCCGCGACGGCGATCCGGTCCGGGTGGCTGGCGGCCGTACGCAGCGCCAGCAGGGCACCCCGGCAGTAGCCGGTGAGGCCGATCGGGCCGTCCTGGACCAGCGGGGACTCGGCGAACCAGCGCAGGAAGGCGTCGGCGTCGCGGGCGGTCGCCTCCGGGGTGAGGGTGGCCAGCAGCGGGACGATCCGGTCGAAGATCTCGTCGCACTTCTCGATGTCGATCAGCTCCGGCAGCTCGACCAGTGGCGCGCAACCGTTGCGGTAGAAGGCGTTGGGGACGAGGACGGTGTACCCGGCCGCGGCGAGCCGATCGGCCATGCCCTTCAGGTGCGGGCGGAGCCCGAAGGCATCCATGTAGAGCAGGACTCCGGGGTGGGGCCGGTCGTCGTCGGGGTGGGCGAGGTAGGCGTCCGCGGTGCCGTCCGCCGTCGGGATGTCCACGAGGGTTCCGCGCACGGTCATGGTGAGGGCTCTCTCTCCTGAGGGTTCGCGGGCAGCGTATCCGGTGCGCCCTTCGGGAGGCCGACGTCGCCCGGCCGGCCGCTCGGGAACGCCCGTACGGCGGTGCGGCGTTGACCGGGCATGGGGTGGATCGTGAGCGTGGCGTGCGTGGTGGCCGTGGCGGTCGGGCTGGCGGTGCTCTCGGCCTGTCAGATGCGGGGCGAGTCCTCGCGACGCCGTCGACCGCGCGCACCCGGGGTGGGAGTGGGCGGCGGCGGTGGCCTGGAGGAGCTGCACGCGCTGTTCAGCCCGGGCAAGCGGATACAGATCGAGCAGCGGCGGGAGCAGCTGGCACTCCGGGACGACGCGGAGGCGGGGGCGCCGCCGCACTTCGGGGTGGACCTGGAGCGGGGTGTGGCGGTGCTGCCTCGCGCCAGGGGCGACGAAGGGGACGGGCGGTAGGACCGCACACCTGGCGGCGGGCCCGCGGACGGGCCGTCAGAGTCGGCGTAGCCGCTCCTCGTCGCTGGTGCGCGGGCAGGTCAGGCAGGCGACGGCCTCGGGCTTGACCGCGTAGTAGAGGCAGCAGCCGAGCCGGGTACGGGTGTGGTGTTCGCGGCCGTCGGGGGTGCGCAGCCGACGGAAGTCGGCGGCGCCCGGGAGCGGCAGGGTGCCGCCGGGCAGCAGGGCCCCGGCGGCGGCGACGGCGTCGTCCTCCACGGTCGCGTCCCCGACGGTCGCGTCGCGGGCGCCGAGCATCCGGCCGAGGTACCAGACGGCCGAGGCGAGGTCGTCGGTGACCATGCCCCAGAGGGCGCGGTCGCGACGCCGGGTCGGTCGGGCGAAGGCGGCGAGCACCGGTTCGAGGTGGGCGACCACGGCGGCCCGCAGTTCGGCGCGCAGTTCATCGTCGCCGGGGAGGTCTCCGTGGAGGTCGCCGGCGAGGGCTGCATGTCCGCCCGGGCGCAGTGCGAGCCGGCCGGTGGGGGCGTGCAGCCAGAGGTCGGCGGGATCGACGGCGGGGACCCGCCGGGCGAGGTGCCAGGGGCCGGCGATGAGCAGGCAGGCCGACCAGACGTAGTGGTGGAGCAGCCGGGAGGCGGTGACGTGCGGGCGGGGGGCGCGGCCGTGCTCGGCGGCGATGCGGTCCTCCGCTCCGGCCAGGACGGCGGCCAGCGCCCTTTCGTCGGTGGCTAGTTGGGCCCCGGAGTACCAGCCGTCGGCGGCCGAGGGGTCGGGCTCGACGGGGTCGAGCAGGCGCAGCTCCAGCACCGGGCAGAGCTCGCGCAGCCGCTCGTAGTCGCCGACCAGGGCGGACGGCCGCGCTTGGGCGAGTACGGGCAGGGGTGTTCCGGGGACCATCGGCACTCCCGAGATCGACTTCGAAAGATCGATTAAGGTGAGCCTCACCTTACAATGCCTCAGTAGACCCGCCCGACCACCTCACGTCACGGTCGAGCGGTCCACCTGAGCGGGCGACTCGACCTTGACGAAGTTAGGTAAACCTAACCTAATATGTCGACTCGTGTTGAGAACCGACCCGTCGGCCACCCCGGCCCCGGCGACGCCACGTTCCTCGGCGGCACAGCGATCGTTGCTGCTGCTCGTCGGCGTGTGCGCGCTCGTGCTGTGCACGGCCCTGAGCCTCACGCTGGGCTCCCGATCCATCCCGCTGTCGACCGTCGTCGACGCCCTCACCGGCGCCGCCCACGGCGGTGACGCCGATGTGGTGACGGGCCTTCGCGTCCCGCGCACGCTCATCGGGCTGGCCGTCGGGGCCGCGCTCGGCGTCGCCGGGGCGGTCGCCCAAGGCGTCACCCGCAACCCGCTGGCCTCGCCGATCACCCTCGGCATCAACGCCGGCGCGAGCCTCGCCGTGGTCGCCGCGATCTACACGCTGGACCTCTCCCGCCCGGTCGAGTACGTCTGGTTCGCCTTCGCGGGGGCGGCGGTCGCCGCCGTCGCCGCGTACACGATGTCCCGGCGCGGCGGGGACCTCGACCCGGTTCGGCTCGCACTCGGCGGCACCGTGCTCACCGTGGTGCTCACCTCCTGGACCTCCGCGCTGATGCTGGCCAGTCACCGCACCCTGGACGAAGCCCGGTTCTGGCTGGCCGGCTCGATCGCCGGGCGGCACCTGGACACCCTCACCCCCGTGCTGCCGTTCCTGGCACTCGGACTGCTGGGCGCCTTCGCCGTCTCGCCCGCGCTCAACGCGCTGGCCCTGGGCGACGAGACCGCGCAGTCGCTGGGCGTGCCGGTGGCCCGGATCCGGGTGGTGGGCGGACTGGCCGTCGTGCTGCTCGCGGGCAGCGCGGTCGCCGTCGCCGGGCCGGTGGCGTTCATCGGACTGGCCGCGCCGCACCTGGTCCGCCCGCTCCTCGGCAACGACCACCGCTGGCTGCTGCCCGGCTGTCTGATCGCCGGTCCGCTGCTGCTGCTCAGCGCCGATGTGCTCGGCCGGCTCGTGGTGCGGCCCTCCGAGATCGAGGTCGGCATCGTGACCGCCTTCCTCGGCGCTCCGCTGCTCGCGGTGCTGGCCCGGAAGGTGGCCAAGTGACGACGCTCGCCGTTCCGATGGGCACCATCGCGCGCCGCCGGGCCCGCACCGCCGCCTGGTCGCTGGTGGCCGTCGCCCTGCTGGTGCTGCTCACCGGCATCGCGCTCGGCACCGGTCAGGTGAGCATCTCCGTCTGGGACGCGCTGCGCGCCCTGGTCGGGCAGGGCGAGCCCGGGAACGTCCTGGTGGTGCAGCAGTTCCGGGCGCCGCGCGTGGTGTCCGCGCTGATCGCGGGCGCCGGCCTGGCGATGGCCGGCTCGATGCTGCAGCGGCTGTTCCGCAACCCGCTGGCCGCCCCCGACACCATCGGCATCACCGGCGGCGCCTCCTTCGGCGCGGTGCTGATGCTCGCCACCGGCGCCTCGCAGCAGCTGATCCCACTGGCCGCCGTCGGCGGCGGACTGCTCGCCGCGCTGCTGCTCGGCGGCTTCGCCTGGCGCTCGAAGATGGCCGTCACCCGGCTGGTGCTGGTCGGCCTGGCGGTACAGCAGGGCCTGGCCGCCGCCGTGAACCTGATGATCGTACGGTTCCCGGCCGAGCTGGCCTCCTCCGCGATGCAGTGGACCACCGGCTCGCTGTACGGACGCAACTGGACCGAGGTGTGGATCGGAGGCACCGCCATCGCGCTGACCGCCGGGGCCGTCCTGCTCTGCCAGCGGCGGGTCTCCGTCCTCGACCTCGGCGACGACTCGGCCGGCGGTCTCGGCCTCCACCCCGCCCGGGACCGGCTCTGGCTGCTGCTGCTCACCATCACGCTCGCCTCGCTGGCCGCCGCCCTCACCGGACCGGTCGCCTTCGTCGCACTCGCCGTCCCGCACCTGGTGCGGCTGCTCACCGGACCGCCCACCCTCGGCACGCTCGGCCTCACCGCGCTCACCGGCGCCGTGCTGCTGCTCTCGGCCGACCTCCTCGTGCTGCACGTGATCCCCGTCCACGGCCTGCCGGTCGGTGCCGTCACCGCCACCCTCGGCGCGCCCTGGCTCCTGGTGCTGATGATCCGCCAGAGCCGGCTTCCCCAGAGGAGCAGCTGATGACCAGCTCGGCCACCGACCAGGCCGCCACCGCCACCCCGGCCGCCACCGACCAGGCCGCCACCGCCAGCCAGGTCGGCGCCACCCGGGTCAGCGCCAACCGGCTCGCCGCCCACGGCCTCGGGCTGCGCTACGGCGATCGGACCATCGTCGACGGGCTCGACCTCGAACTGCCCGGCGGCGCCGTCACCGCGATCGTCGGACCGAACGCCTGCGGCAAGTCCACCCTGCTGCGCGGACTGGTCCGGTTGCTCGACCCGGCCGCCGGCACCGTCACCCTGGACGGCGCCGACATCCACCGCATGCCCGCGCGGACCCTCGCCAAGCGGATGGGCCTGCTGCCGCAGCAGCCGGTCACACCCGAGGCGGTCACCGTCGAGGCGCTGGTGCGGCTCGGGCGCTACCCGCACCAGCGGATGCTCAGCCCGTGGTCCAAGGCCGACCAGGCGGCGGTCGAGGACGCACTGGAGCGCACCGGCACCGCCGAACTGCGCGACCGGCAGGTCGACCGGCTCTCCGGCGGGCAGCGCCAGCGGGTGTGGATCGCGCTGGCGCTCGCCCAGGAGACCGACCTGCTGCTGCTCGACGAGCCGACCACCTTCCTCGACCTGCGGCACCAGCTCGACGTGCTCGACCTGGTCGCCGACCTCCACGCCGAGGCCGGGCGCACCGTGGTCATGGTGCTGCACGACCTCGGGCAGGCCGCCCGGTACGCCGACCACCTGGTGGTGCTCAAGGACGGGCGGCTCGCCGCGGCCGGTCCGCCCGCCGAGGTGCTGACGGCCGAACTTGTGGAGGCGGTGTTCGGGGTGCCGTGCCTGGTCGTGCCCGACCCGGAGACCGGCACTCCGCTGGTCGTGCCACGGGCCCGGAGGCGGGCCGTCGCCGCCTCCGCCTGAACTTCCCGCCCCCGAACTTCCCACTCCCGAACCCCCAGCCCCGAACTCCCGTCCCCGTCCCCCTGCTCGACCCGATCCAAGGAATCCCCGATGAACCGCCGACTCCCCGTCGCCGTCCTCGCCGTCACGCTGTCCGCCACGCTCCTCGCCGCCTGCGGCAGCAACGGGGACGCCACCAAGTCCGGCGACCCCGCGTCCTCCGCCTCGGCCGGCACCGCCGCCGGGTTCCCGCGCAGCGTCAAGCACGCCGCCGGAACCGCCGAGATCAAGTCGCAGCCCAAGCGCGTCGTGGTGCTGGACAGTGGCGAGCTGGACGACGTCACGCTGCTCGGCATCACGCCGGTTGGCGCGGTGTCCCCGCACATGAAGACCGAGGGCGGGTTCCCGAACTACCTCAAGGACAAGATCAAGGACACCAAGGACGTCGGCCCGATGAACGAGCCGAACCTCGAACTGATCGCCTCCCTCAAGCCCGACCTGATCCTGTCCTCCAAGGTCCGCCACGCCAAGGTGTACGACCAGCTGAACGCGATCGCGCCGACCGTGCTGGCCGAGACCACCGGGTTCCCGTGGAAGGAGAACCTGGCGCTGTACGCCCAGGCGCTCGGCAAGGAGGACGAGGCGAAGAAGGCGCTGGCCGACTACGAGGAGCGGGCGCACAAGCTGGGCGAGGCGATCAAGGCGAAGTACAACGGGACGATGCCGACCGCCTCGGTGGTCCGCTTCGTAGCCGGCCCGACCCGCCTGTACGCCAAGGCCTCGTACAGCGGTGTGGTGCTCAAGGACGTGGGCCTGGCCCGCCCGGCCTCGCAGGACGTGGACAAGAACATCATCGAGGTCAGCGCCGAGCAGATCAGCCAGGCCGACGCCGACCTGGTGTTCGTCACCACCGCGGACGACCCGACCAAGACCAAGGAGAGCGAGGTCCAGCAGACCCCGGTCTGGCAGGGCCTGAACGCCGTCAAGAACGGCAAGGTCTTCAACGTTCCGGACGAGACCTGGATGTCCGGCATCGGTGTCCAGGCCGCGGACGCGATGCTCGTGGACATCGCCAAGGCGGCGGGCGTGGACGCACCCAAGTAACCGCCGACAGATCACTGATGACAGATGACAGATGACGGCGAACAGATAACAGATTTCAACATCTGTCATCCGTCATCCGTTCGCCGTCCTCCGTCCGTCACCACGCCCCCAAGGACAACCCCATGCGGCTCTACCTGCTCGCCCTCAACCCCACCGACTCGGTCACCCACGGCTTCCTGCCCGCCGCCGCCCGGCTCGGCCTCGACGTCACCGTCCTCACCGACCACGTCGAGGACCACCAACGCGCCTACACCGAAGCCGGGTTCCCGTACGAGTTGCTGGAGTGCGACGTCCAGGACTTCCGCGAGGTGATCGGGGCGATATCCCAACACCACGCGCCCGACGTGGTGTTCAGCAACAGCGACCACCTGCAGACCCAGACCGCCCTGGTCGCCGACTACTTCGACCTGCCCGCCAAGGCCTGGAAGGCCGCGCTGCGGGCCAAGAACAAGGGCGAGCTGCGCCGCCACCTCGCCGAGACCGGCCTGGACCGGGTCTGGTCCGCCGAGCTGGCGCCCGGCCAGGACCCGGCCGGGCTCACCCCACCGTTCCCCTGCATCCTCAAGCCCCGCGAGGGCGTCGCCAGCGAGGACGTCACGCTGGTCGCCGACACCGACGAACTCGCCCTGCGGGTCAAGGAGATCCGGCGGCGCCGCCCGGGCGCCACGCTGGTGGTCGAGGAGTTCCTGGCCGGCGAGCTGTGCACCCTGGAGACCCTCGGCGACGGCCGCGCCCGCCACGTCCTCGGCGGCTTCCGCACCCGGCTCTCCCCGCCGCCGGACTTCATCGAGGAGGTGCTGACCTTCACCCCGGCGCACCCCCGATCCGTGGTCGACCAGGTGCTCGCCCAGCTCGACGCCCTCGGCGTCGGACTCGGCGCCTGCCACACCGAGTTCGTCCTCCAGCCGGACGGCCGCGCCCGCCTCATCGAGGTCAACTACCGTGCCATCGGCGACCAGTGCGACCTGATGCTCGCCGAGATCCTCGACCTCCCGTACTTCGAGCTGGTGCTGCGCGCCCACCTCGGCGAGGACCTGCCCACCGACCTCGGCGCGCGCACCGGCCGGCGGGCCCGCCACGAACGTGTCTGCGCGGACCGGGCCGGCACCCTGACCGTCGCGCCGGAGCCGCTGTTCGAGCGGCGGGCCGACGGGGTCACGCTCTCCTACCGCCCGGTGCGCGAACTCGGTGCCCGGCACGAGCTCTACCGCACCAACCGCGACTACCTGGGGATCGTCTGGGCGGTCGGTCCGGACCAGGACGCGGTGGACACCGCCGTGGCGGAGTTCATCACCGCCAACCGCTGGGAGATCGCCTCATGACTCCAGCCGACAGGACGCCCGCCCGCCCAGCGCCCGCCCACACCGCACCCGCCCACACCGCGCCCGCCGGCCGCACACCCGCCGACACCAGCACGCCCCTCGGCGGAACCTCCGCCGACCGGCTGACCCTGCGCGTGCTGTCCGCCCTGCTGCGCGAGGACGTGCTCGGCCTGCGCTCGGACGGCGTCCTGGAACAGCGGGCCGACGGGCCCTGGCTGCGCAACGCGACGCTCGCCCTGCCGGTCGCCCCCGAGGGCTTCCAGGGCGACCACGCGGCCCGGCTGCCGGAGTTGGAGGCGGACGGCGTCCGGCTCACCGAGCTGCCCGCCATCCTCGCCCACCTGGCCGACCGCGCCGATCCGCTGGACCGGCCCGGCCACCTGGCCTTCGCCGAGGAGTGCCGCCAGACCCTGGCCACCATGCGGCTGCACGACCAGGTCCGCCCCGGGGTGCACGCCGCACTCGCCGAGCGCTACGGCAAGGACACGGCCGACTGGACGGGCCCGCGTGCCTCGCTCGGCTTCGAGGCCCTCGCCGCCTTCCTCGACCACCCGGTCTACCCGACCGCCCGCGGCCGCTCCGGTCTGACCGAGCCGCAACTTCGCTCCTACGCACCGGAGTTCCACCCGAGCTTCGAACTTCGCTGGCTCGCCGTCCCGGCCGAGCGGCTGACCGCACGCGGCGACGGGCCGCTGCCCGCCTGGTGGCCGAGCGCCGAACAGCTGGGCGTCCCGGGCAAGTTCCTCACCGTCCCGGTCCACCCGCTCACCGCGGGCGAGGACTTCGAGCGGATCGCGCCTGGCGCGGTGCTCACCCCGGACCCGTACCTCACCGTGCTGCCGACGCTGTCCATGCGCACCGTCGCCGTCGCCCAGGACCCGACCTGCCACCTCAAACTCCCGCTGGCCACGGCGACCCTGGGCCTGCGCAACCGGCGCACCATCAAGCCGGTCGCCCTCGTCAACGGGGCGGTCGGACAGCGCCTGGTGGAGGCCGTGATCGCCCGCGAGCCGCGCTTCGCCGGGCGGGTGCTGCACGTCGACGAGCAGTGCTACGCGCACGCCGACGACGAACTGCTGGCCGTACTGCTGCGCCGCTACCCGGTCGGCCTCGACGACGCCGTCACCGTGCCGCTGGCCGCCCTGCTCGCCGAGGCCCCCGACGGACGGCTGGTCATCGACCACCTGGCCGACCGCTTCCACGGCGGCTCCGTCCCCGCCCTGTACGAGGAGCTGCTGCGCCTGCTGGTCGACTGGCAGACCGCCCTGTTCGGCCACGGCATCGCCCTGGAGTCGCACCAGCAGAACACCTCGCTCGTCCTGGACGACACCGGCCTGCGACTGCTCTACAAGGACAACGACGGGCCCCGGATCAACACCGCCAGGATCGGCGAACTCGCGCCGCTGGCCGCCGAGTTCCGTGACCCGAGGATCCTCGGCGAGCAGGACCGCGCGCTCACCGACCTGTTCACCACGATCACCGGCCACCTGTGCGCCGCCTCGCTCGCGTTCGGCCTCGCCGCGCACGACCGGGTACCGCTGGAGCTGAGCCTGCAGCTCCTGCGCGACCTCCTCGGCGAGGCGGTCGACCGCCTCGGCCCCGCCGGGCGACCGCTGCGCACCGAGCTGCTGGACGCCGAACGGCTGCCCGTCAAGGCCATGGTGAGCGCCGGCACCCTGCTCAGCAAGGAGCGCAGCGGCGCCGCCGACATCAACAAGCACTACACAGACGGCCCCAACTACCTGCTGCCGAGGGACGGTTCACGATGACCGTCGAACCGCTGGCGCGGCCGGCCGGGGCGGTCGGACTGGACCGGCGCCAGGTTCACGCCGTCGCGGCCTGCTACTTCGTCGCCTCCTTCGCCGCCCTCGGCCTGCCGCCCTTCCTCGCCGAGATCCTCCCGGGCCTCGGCGACCAGGACGGCCGGTGGGCGGGCCTGCTCTACATCGTGCCGACCGTCTTCACCGCCCTCGGCGCGCCGCTGTGGGGCCGACTGGCCGACCGCTTCGGCCAGAAGCGGCTGCTGCTGCGCGCCCAACTCGGCCTCACCGTCTCCTTCCTGCTCGCGGGGGCGGCCGACAGCCTGCCCGCGTTCACCATCGCGCTGGTGCTCCAGGGATTCCTCGGCGGCACCTTCTCCGCCACCAACGGCTACCTCGCCTCGGCCCTGGACGGTTCCCAGCTGTCCAAGGCGCTGACCCTGATGCAGGGCAGCGCCCGGGCCGCCCTGGTCGCGGCGCCGATCCTGGTCGGCGCGCTCTCGCCGTGGATCGACCCGCACCGGCAGTACCTGCTGATGGCACTGCTGCCGATGACCGCCGCCGTCCTGCTCGGCTTCCTGCCCGAGCCGGCCCGCCCCCGCGCCGTCCGGGCGGTCGGGGACGCGAGCCAGGCCGCCCCGCCGGGCTCGCTCAAGCTGCTCTACACCTTCGAGTTCGCCTTCGTCTTCGCCACCATCATCTCCTTCCCCTACCTGATCACCCTGGTGCAGCAGCGGCTGCCGGGCGTCAACGGCACGGTCGCGGGCTTCCTGTTCGCGCTGCCGCACCTGGTCTACCTGGTCGCCGCCGGACGGGTGCACGCCGCCGTCGAGGCGCGGCCCCGTACCGGGCTGGCGGTGGGCTTCGCCCTGGTCGCCCTCGGGCTGGCCGGACACGCCCCGGCCCACTCGCTGCTCACCTTCGCCCTGACCCGGGCGGTGCTCGGGCTCGGCATGACCTTCGGCCTGGTCTGCCTCGCCGTCCTCGCCGCCGAAGCCGCCCGGGGCCGCGCACCGGGCCGGATGTTCGGCACCCGCGAGACCGTCTCCAAGTGCGGTGCCGTCGCCGCCGGACTCGCCGCCGCGCTGGCCAACGGCAGCGGCGGACCGGCCGCCCCCGTCGTCACCGGCACCGCCGCCGCACTGACCGCCGCCCTGCTCGCCCTCCTGACCCGTAGGAGCCCCCGATGACCGCCCGTACGGCCCACCCGCAGTCGGCCGCCGCCACGACCGGCCTCCCCACCGCCCGACCGGCCACTCCTCCCACCATGCTTCCCACCGCGCTCCCCACCGCCGAGGAGGCAGTGGTCCACACCCTGCTCAACTGCCTGCTGCGCGAGGTCTCCGCGCCCGAGCACCAGACCGCCGTCGACGAGGGACACCTACTGCTGCGCCTGCCCCGCCGCGGCACCCTGCTGCGAGTCGCCCTGCGCCGCACCTCCCTGCTCGGCGCGCACCGCTTCGCCGGGCCGGTCTTCGAGGAAGTCGCGGACGGCTGGCGGGAGTTGGGCTGGCGCGAGCTGGCCGAGTACGCCCAGGACGAGCTGGAGCTGCGCACCGGCACGGTGAACGAGGAGTTCCTCGACCAGGTGGCGTCCAGCCACCACGGCGTGCGCCAGGGCCTGGACGGGCGCCCGGCCGCCGGGGACGACCGCTACCTGGAGTCCGAGCAGGCCCTGCTCTTCGGCCACCGCTTCCACCCGGCCCCCAAGTCCCGCTCCGCCGCCCGGGGCGACTGGAACCGGTACGCGCCCGAGTCCCGCGCGGAGTTCCAGCTGCGCCACCTCGCCGTCCGCGCCGAGTTGCTCGCGGAGGAGTCCCTGGACGAGGACGCGAGCGCCCGGCTGGACGGCCTCGGTGACGTCCCGGACGGCTACCGGCTGCTGCCCGCCCACCCCTGGCAGTACCAACTCATAGGCGACCACCCGCTGTTGCGCGCGGCCATGGCCCGCGGCGACGTCCTGGACCTCGGCCCGCGCGGCGAGCGCTTCGCCGCCACCGCCTCGGTGCGCACCCTGCACGGCGCGGACGCCTTCCTCAAGTTCAGCCTCAACGTCCGCATCACCAACTGCCTGCGCAAGAACGCCGCTTACGAGCTCACCGGCGCCGTCGCGCTCACCCGACTGCTGGCCCCCGCGCTCACCGACCTCGCCCGGAGCTTTCCCGACGCGGCGATGCTGCGCGAGCCCGCCTTCCGCACCCTCGCCCTGCCGGGCGCCGACGGCCGCCCCGACCGGGCACTGTACGAGGGCTTCGGCCTGATCCTGCGCGAGGGCTTCGGCGGCCTGCTGCGGCCCGGCGTCACCCCGCTGCTCGCCGCCGCCGTCGCGGACGAGCACCCGACCGGCTCGGCGCACATCTCCCGGCTGCTGGGCGACGGTTCGGACGGCGCGGCCGCCCTCGACTGGTGGCGCGCCTACCTGCGTCTGCTCCTCCCCCCGGTGCTGGCCGCCTACTTCGACCACGGCGTGGTGCTGGAGCCGCACCTGCAGAACGTGCTGATCGGCGTCGACGCCGACGGCCGCCCGGCCCAGGTGCTCTTCCGCGACCTGGAGGGGACGAAGCTGGTGCCCGAGCACAACGCCGACATCCTGGCCGCCCTCCCGCCCGAGGTGGCCGGCCCGATGACGTACGACGCCGAGCGCGGCTGGGACCGGGTGGTCTACTGCCTGCTGGTCAACCACGTCGCCGAACTGCTCGCCGCCCTCGCCGACCGGCACCCCGAGCTGGAGGGCGCGCTCTGGCAGGCCGTCCGGGACACCCTGGAGGAGTACGCCGCCGCGCACGGCCGCCCGCCCCGGCTGCGGGCCCTGCTGGCCGGCGTCCCGCTGCCCGCCAAGGCCAACCTGCTGACCCGCTGGGAGCGCAAGGCCGACCGCGAGGCCGGGTACGTCCGGCTGCCCTCCCCGCTGGCCGGCTCGGTGCTCGCCGAGGCCGCCCGCATGACCGCCCACCTTCCCGCCGGGAGCACCCTCCGATGAGCAGCACCGTCCACGGCCACGTCGCCTCCCTCGCGGCCGACCGGCTGCCCGCTTACGTCTACGACCTGGCCGCGCTGCGCGCGCACGCCGCCGCCGTCCGGGCCGCGCTGCCCGCGCGGGTCGAGCTGTACTACGCGGCCAAGGCCAATCCGGAGGCGCCGCTACTGACCGCGCTGCGCGACGCCGTCGACGGCTACGAGGTCTCCAGCGGCGGGGAGTTGGCGCACGTGCGGGCCGCCGTGCCGGACGCGCCGCTGGCCTTCGGCGGGCCCGGCAAGACCCCGGACGAGATCGCCGCCGCCGTCGGCGCCGGGGTGCACCGCTGGCACGTCGAGAGCGAGCAGGAGCTGCACCGGCTCGCCGCCGTGCTCGCCGACCGGCCGGAGACGGTCGTGGACGTGCTGCTCCGGGTCAACCTGCCGGTGGTCACCGACGCCCTGGACGCGGTGCCGCTCGCGATGGGCGGACGCCCGACGCCGTTCGGGCTCGACCCGGACCGGGCGGAGGAGTGCGTCCGGCTGCTCACCGGCGGCGGACCGCTCGGACGTCGGCTGCGCCTGCGCGGGGTGCACGCCCATCTGGCCAGCGGGCTGGCGGCGGCGGAGCAGCTGTCGGTCGCCGAGCAGATCGTCGCCTGGTCGGCCGAACTCGCCGAGCGGCACGGCTTCCCGCTGGCCGAGGTCAACATCGGCGGCGGAATGGCAGTGGACTACGACGACCCGACGCAGCGCTTCGACTGGACGGCCTTCGGCGAGGGCCTGGCCAAGCTGCTCGACGCCCACCCCGGGCTCACCCTGCGGATAGAGCCGGGCCGGGCGCTGACCGCCTACTGCGGCTGGTACGCGACCGAGGTGCTGGACGTGAAGCAGAGCCACGGCGAGGACTTCGCGGTGGTCCGCGGCGGCACCCACCACCTGCGCACCCCCGCCACCCGCGGACACTCCCAGCCCTTCGTGGTGCTCCCGGTGGACGGCTGGCCGCACCCCTGGCCGCGCCCCGCCGTCACCACCGGGCGGGCGACCCTGGCCGGGCAGCTCTGCACCCCGAAGGACGTCCTCGCCCGGGCGGCGAGCGGCGCGGACGGCCTGCGGGCGGCGGACCGGGTGCTGTTCGCGATGGCGGGCGCGTACGCGTGGAACATCTCGCACCACGAGTTCCTGATGCACCCGCGCCCGGGGTTCCACTACCTTGGCGCGTGACGGCGCGCGGGCGACCGCTGACCGCCGAGAGTGACGTCCGACAGCTGACGGCTGACAGCTGACAGAGTTCAGATGACAGATTTCAATATCTGTCATCTGTCAGCTGTTCGCCGCCCCCGTCCGCCGCAATCCCCTCCGCGCACTCGTGCGACAGTGGTAGACAGCGAAGGGAGCGCGAACGTGCTGATGGACAAGGTGGCGGAGATACTCGCCGAGGCGTCGGCCGAGGCGGTGGAGCCGCGCTTCCGGGCACTGGCCGCCGGCGAGGTGATGGAGAAGGCTCCCGGCGAGGTCGTCACGATCGCCGACCGCGAGGCCGAGGCGATCATCGCCCGTCGTCTGACCGAGCTGCTCCCCGTCCCGGTCGTCGGCGAGGAGGCGGTCGCCGCCGACCCCTCGCTCGCCCAGGCCATCCACGACGAGCCCGCCGTCTGGCTGGTGGACCCGGTGGACGGCACCTCCAACTTCGTCGCCGGCCGCCCCGACTACGCCGTGATGTGCTCCCTCGTCCGCTCCGGCCGGACCGTCGCCTCCTGGATCTGGCAGCCCGCCACCGCCACCGCCTACCGCGCCGAACTCGGCGCCGGCGCCTGGCGCGACGGCGAACGCCTGACCCGCACACCGGCACCGGCCGGCGCCGCCGAGCTGACCGGTGTCCTGAAGAGCCGCTTCCTCGCTCCGGAGCAGCGCCGCCACCTGGAAGCCAACTGCTCGGCCTTCGGCGAGATCTCCCCCGGCCGGAGCGCCGCCGGGGTCGAGTACCCGGACGTCGCCGAGGGCCGGTTCGACTTCATCTTCTACTGGCGCACCCTCCCCTGGGACCACGCCCCTGGCTCCCTGCTGCTCACCGAGGCGGGCGGCGTCGCCGCCCGCCTGGACGGCAGCCCCTACCGCCCCGAGGCCCCCGGCTGCGAGGACGGCCTCCTGGTCGCCGCCGATCCCCACACCTGGGAACTCACCCGCGGCATCCTGCTGAGCGACTGACCTCACCCGGACGAGCCCACTACCCCGCCCGTTCCCCCGCGACCTTGCGCCCCGCGCCGACCACTTCCCGCAGCAGCGCGCCCACCTCACCCGCCGTCGTGTGCGGGTTGAGCAGGGTGAGCTTCAGCCGCAGCCGCCCCGGCCCCTCGCCCGGCAGCTCGGTGCGCCCGACCACCGCCCGCCCGGTGCGCAGCAGCAGCCGGCGCAGCTGCCCGTTCAGCTCGTCGACGGCCGCCTCGTCCGTCATCCCCGGTGGCCGGTAGCGGAACAGCAGCACGGTGAGCACCGGCTCGGCGTGGAGTTCGAGCGAGGGCTCGGCGCGGACCGCCGAGGCGGCGGCGAGCGCCAGTTCGTGGCAGGCGTCCACCAGTCGGCCGAGCCCCTCGCGGCCGAGGGCGCGCAGGGTGACGGCCAGTTTGAAGGCGTCGGCCCGGCGGGTGGTGCGCAGCGAGCGGCCGAGCAGGCTGGGGTAGCCGGCCTGCTCGTCGTCCACCGGGTTGAGGTACTCGGCGCGCCGGGCGAGCGACACGTACGTCTCCGCCCGGCGGACCAGGAAGGTCCCGGCGGCGGCCGGCTGCCAGCCGAGCTTGTGCCAGTCGAGGGAGACCGAGTCGGCGCGGGCGATGCCGTCCAGCAGTGGGGCGAGCCGGTCGGAGAGCAGCGCGCCGCCGCCGTACGCGGCGTCGACGTGCAGCCAGGCGCCGTAGCGGCCGGCCAGGTCGGCGGCGGCGGCCAGCGGGTCGATCGCGCCGGTGTCGGTGGTGCCCGCCGTGGCGACGACGGCGATCGGGGTCCGTCCGGCCCAGCTGACCTCGGCCAGTGCGCGTTCCAACTCCTCCGGCCGCATCCGGAGTTGGCGGTCGACCGGGACGCCGACCACGGCCCGTTCACCGAGTCCGAGCAGGGCGGCGGAGCGCTGGACGGAGAAGTGCGCGGCCTCGGAGGCGAGGATGCAGGGTCGTACGCCGGCCGGGATCCCGTCCAACTCGACGATGCCGTCGAGCTTCTGGTCGCGCGCCAGCATGAGCCCCATCAGGTTGGACTCGGTGCCACCCGAGGTGAGGACGCCCGCCGAGCGCGCCGGGTCGTAGCCGACCAGCGCGGCGAGTTCGGCGAGCAGCGCGGTTTCGAGGGCCGTCGCGGCGGGGGCCTGGTCCCAGGAGTCCTGCGAGGGGTTGAGCGCACTGACGGCGAGGTCGGCGGCGGTGGCCACGGCGAGCGGCGGGCAGTGCAGGTGGGCGGCGCAGGCGGGGTCGGCCGGGTCGGCGGCGCCGTAGGCGAGCAGCTCGGTGAGCCTGGCCAGCGCGCCGCGCCCGCCGGCCCCGGCCAGACCGTCGGCGACCAGGGCGGCGATCTCGGCGGGGCTGCCCGCGGGCAGCGGGCCGGAGCGCAGCGCGGTGCCGGTGTCGAGCGCGTCGAGGACGGTGGCCAGCAGCGGCCCGAGCGCGCCGGGCCCGTCGGCCCCGCCCGCGAGCGCGTCCAACGGGACGTCCTCGCCCGGGAGTTCGGGTACCGCGCCGGGCTCGGCGGTCACGCGCCACCTCGGGGGGACGCGGCGGCCGCGATCGCCTCCGCCAGCCGGTCGAGCACCGCGGCCACCTGCTCGTCGGTGATGGTGAGCGGGGGCAGCAGCCGCAGCACCGCGTCGTGCCGTCCGCCGAGTTCCACGATCAGGCCCCGCGCCAGGCACGCCTCCCGTACCCGCACGGCGAGCGCCGGATCCGCCGGATGCGCCCCGCAGGCGTCGGCCTCGGCCGCCGGGTCGACCAGCTCGACGCCGAGCATCAGCCCGCGCCCGCGCACATCACCGATCACCGGCAGTTCGGCGGCGAGCTCCCGCAGCCGGGAGGCCATCCGGGCGCCGACCACGGCGGCCCGCTCGGCCAGCCCGTGCGCGGCGACGTACCGCAGGGTGGCGGCCCCGGCGGCCATGGCGAGGGTGTTGCCGCGGAAGGTGCCGGTGTGGGCGCCCGGCCGCCAGCCGTCGTAGTCCTCGCGGTAGACGACGACGGCGAGCGGCAGGCTGCCGCCGATGGCCTTGGAGAGCACCATGGCGTCCGGGACGATGCCGCTGTGCTCGACCGCCCACATCGCGCCGGTGCGCCCGACGCCGGTCTGCACCTCGTCGACGATCAGCGGAATGCCGCGTTCGGCGGTGATCCGGCGCATCTCGCGCAGCCAGCCGTCGGGCGCGGGGACGACCCCACCCTCACCCTGGACGGCCTCCAGGATCATCGCGGCGGGCGGCACGACCCCGCCCGAAGGGTCGTCCAGCAACCGTTCCACATAGGTCGCGGCGAGTTCGGTACCCGTGTCCCCGCCGACCCCGAACGGGCAGCGGTAGCCGTACGGGTAGGGCAGCCGGACCACTTCGCCGCCGCTCGGCAGCGGCTCCTTGACGGCGACGTTGCCGGTGAGCGCGAGGGCCCCGGCGGTCATGCCGTGGTAGGCGCCGGTGAAGGCGAGGGCGCCGGGGCGACCGGTGGCGGTCTGCATCAGTTTGAGCGCGGCCTCGACGGCGTCCGTCCCGGCCGGTCCGCAGAAGTGGACCCGAGCGCGGGCGGCGAACTCGGTGGGCAGGCTCTCGAACAGCGCGCTGGTGAAGTCGTCCTTCTCGGCGGTGGCGAGGTCGAGCAGGTGCAGCGGGGCGCCGCTGTCGAGGGTGCGGCGGATCGCCTCCAGCACCACGGGGTGGTTGTGACCGAGGGCGAGCGTGCCGGCGCCGGAGAGGCAGTCCAGGTAGCGCCGCCCGTCGGCGCCCTCGACGGTCATGCCGTTGGCCCGGACCGGGACGATCGGGAAGGAGCGGGCGTACGTCCGGGCGGCGGACTCGCGAACGCGCTGGCGGCGCAGGATGGCCTCACCGGAGGGCGGGGCCCCGGCGGCGGTGGCCCCGGAGGCGGCCTGGGCGGGTACGGCGGCAAGCGACAAGGCGAACCCCCAGAAGAAGTTAGGTAAGCCTAACTTTATCGCTCATGACCTGGCGGAATACCCCGGGGCACCCCAGAACCACCCGAGCGGGTGAACCTCCCCCGGCATGACTGGCGCCACCCCCGACCAGCGCAACGAGCGCCGCGCCGAAAGGTCACGCCCGACCCTTCCACCGGTAGCACAGCTCCGGTCGCCCGACGTTCCCGTACTGCGGCTCCCGCACCGCCCGCCCGGTGTCCACCAGGTGTTCGAGATAGCGCCGCGCCGTGATCCGGGAGACCCCGGCGGCCGCGCCCGCGGCGGCCGCCGACAGCCCGGTCGCGGCCTCGCGCAGGACGGACGCGACGGAGTCCAGGGTGGGCGCGCTCAGCCCCTTGGGCAGGGTGCTGCGCTCGGGCGTGCGGAGCAGCGCGAACGCCTGGTCGACCTCGTCCTGCCCGGTCGCCTCGCCGGCTCGCCCGAGGCTGTCCCGGTAGCGGGCGTAGCGCTCCAGCCGGTCGTGCAGGGCGGCCGCGCTGAACGGCTTCAGCAGGTACTGCACGACCCCCGCCGAGACCGCCTGCCGCACCATGGCGAGGTCGCGGGCCGAGGTGACGGCGATGACGTCGGTGCCGTGCCCGGCGGCGCGCAGCGTGCGGCAGAGCTGGAGGCCGTGGCCGTCCGGCAGATAGAGGTCGAGCAGGATGAGGTCGACAGGCGTCCCGGCGGCGCGCGCCTTCTCCAGGAAACGCAGCGCTTCGGCGCAGCTGTGCACCGTCCCGGCGGCGTGGAAGCCGGGCTCGCGCTCCACGTAGAGGGTGTGCGCGGCGGCGGCCACCGGGTCGTCCTCGACCACCAGCACGGAGATCCCCGCCCGGGCGCCTTCGGTCGCCGTCACGCCAGGGCCCCTTCCCGCCCCCGGGCCCGACCGACCAGCGGCAGCCGTACGGTGAGCACCGCGCCGCGCTCCCGCCCGACCTCGACGGTGCCGCCGTTGCGCCGGGCGGCCTGGGCGACCAGCGCCAGCCCGAGGCCGTGCCCGTGGCTGTCCTGCTTGGTGCTCCAGCCGCGCCGGAAGACGTCCTGGACGGCGGACGGGTCGATGCCCGCCCCGGTGTCGGCGACCCGCAGCAGCAGACAGGCGTCCGGGGAGTCCTCGCCGTCGATCCGGGCGGTGACGGTGACCTCCGGCGGGGCCGGGCTCTGCGCGGCCCCGGCGATCGCGGCGTCCACGGCGTTGTCGATCAGGTTGCCGAGCACGGTGATCAGGTCCCGGGCGGAGAGGCCGGGCGGGAGCACCCCGTCGTCGATCCGGCTGTCCTCGGTGAGGGTCAACTCCACGCCCCGTTCCGCGGCTTGGGCCGCCTTGCCGAGCAGCAGCGCGGCCAGTACCGGCTCGCTGACCGCCGCGACCACCCGGTCGGTGAGCTGCTGGGCGAGTTCGAGTTCGGCGGTGGCGAACTCCACCGCCTCTTCGTGGCGGCCGAGTTCGATCAGCGAGACGACCGCGTGCAGCCGGTTGGCGGCCTCGTGCGCCTGCGCCCCGAGCGCCTCGGTGAAGCCGCGCACGGAGTCCAACTCACCGCTGAGTGACTGCAGTTCGGTATGGTCGCGAAGGGTCACCACCCGGCCGAGGCCGGTGCCGATGACAGAGGTGTTGAGCACCACGACCCGCTCGGCGGTCAGGTGCACCTCGTCCCGCACCGGCGCCTCGCCGAGCACGGCCGCCACCAGCGCCTCGGGCAGGCCCAGCTCCGCCACCGGCCGTCCGTCCACCTCGCCGGCCAGGCCGAGCAGTTCGCGAGCGGCGTCGTTGCAGAGCACCACCCGGTGCGAGCGGTCGAGCAGGATCAGCCCCTCCCGCACCGAGCGCAAGGTGGCCTGGTGGTACTCGTAGAGGTGGCTGAGCTCGTCCGGCCCCATGCCGTGGGTGTGCCGCCGCAGCCGGGAGTTGGCGAGGTAGGTGCCCACTGCGCCGAGCGCGAGCGCGGCCACCGCGACCCCGACCAGGGCCAGCAGCGGGCCGCCCAGCTGGGCGGAGATCGACTCCAGCGTCAGGCCGACGCTGACCAGCGCGACCACCCGGTGCCGGTCGTCCCACACCGGGGTGACCACCCGCACGGACGGGCCGAGCGTGCCGGTGTAGGTCTCGCTGCGGGTCTGGCCGGCGAGCGCCCAGTCGATGTGCCCGAGGTAGCGCTTGCCGATCTGCTCGGGCAGCGGGTGGGTCCAGCGCACCCCGTCGGTGTCCATGACGGTGATGAAGGAGACCCCGGCGTCCTGGCGCACCTGCTCGACGTACGGCTGGAGCACCGCGGTCGGGTCGGACCCGGCGACGGCGGACCGGACGGACGGCGAGTCGGCGACGGCATGGGCGACCGAGGTGACCTCACGGCGGGCCGCGTCCTCGGTGCGCTCGGCGGTGAACAGGTACGCGAGCACCGCGCCGCCCGCGACCACGGCGGCCACGATGACCACCTGGACGACGAACAGCTGCCCGGCCAGGCTGCGGACCAGCCGGCGCGGCAGGGGGAGCCACCGGCGGCGCGGGCGGGCGGAGGCGGTGCGCACGGACATGCCTGCCAGTGTGCACCACGCCCCCGGGGCACCCCAGGGGTCGGATCACCCGCTTCGGCGGGGGACGCCGGGAACCCCGTGACCGAGCGACCGTGAACTCTATGAACGCAAACGTGACCTCCGTCACGCCCGAGCCCATAGTCGGAGCGGCCCACCACCCGGGGCCGCCAGGACTGCAGGGCGAAGGAGCCGCAGATGTCGATCGCTGGAGCCGCAACGGCGGGGGGACCCAGACGCAAGGACCGGACCCACTACCTCTACCTCGCGGTGATCACCGCCGTGGTCGCGGGTGTGGTGGTCGGGCTGGTCGCCCCCGGCTTCGCCGTGGAGCTGAAGCCGGTCGGCACCGGTTTCGTCAACCTGATCAAGATGATGATCAGCCCGGTGATCTTCTGCACCATCGTGCTGGGCATCGGCTCGGTCACCAAGGCCGCCAAGGTCGGCAAGGTCGGCGGCCTGGCCATCGGCTACTTCCTCGCCATGTCGACCGTCGCGCTCGCCATCGGCATGGCCGTCGGCAACCTGCTGGAGCCCGGCGACGGCCTGCACCTGACCGCCGCGCTCGCCAAGTCCGGCCACGCCCAGGCGGCCGCCGGCGGCGCCCAGTCGACCACCGACTTCCTGCTCGGGATGATCCCCGACACCCTGTTCTCGGCCCTCACCCAGGGCAAGGTCCTGCAAACCCTGCTGGTCGCCCTGCTGGCCGGCTTCGCGCTGCAGGCGATGGGCCCGGTCGGCGCCCCGGTGCTGCGCGGGATCGAGCACCTGCAGCGCCTGGTCTTCCGGATCATGTCGATGATCATGTGGGTCGCGCCGATCGGCGCCTTCGGCGCCATGGCCGCGGTGGTGGGGGCCACCGGCACCGCCGCACTGAAGAGCCTCGCCGTGATCATGATCGGCTTCTACGTGACCTGCGTGCTGTTCGTCGTCGTGGTGCTCGGCGCGCTGCTGCGCCTGATCGCCGGAATCAACGTGTTCGCGCTGCTCAAGTACCTCGGCCGCGAGTTCCTGCTGATCCTGTCGACCTCCTCCTCGGAGAGCGCGCTGCCCCGGCTGATCGCCAAGATGGAGCACCTGGGCGTCAGCCGCCCGGTCGTCGGCATCACCGTGCCGACCGGCTACAGCTTCAACCTGGACGGCACCGCCATCTACCTCACCATGGCCTCGATCTTCATCTCCGAGGCGATGGACAAGCCGATGTCGATCGGCGAGCAGCTCTCGCTGCTGGTGTTCATGGTGATCGCCAGCAAGGGCGCGGCCGGGGTCACCGGCGCCGGGCTGGCCACCCTTGCGGGCGGGCTGCAGTCGCACAAGCCGGCGCTGGTGGACGGGGTCGGCCTGATCGTCGGCATCGACCGCTTCATGTCCGAGGCCCGGGCGCTCACCAACTTCGCGGGCAACGCCGTCGCGACCGTACTGATCGGGCACTGGACCGGCGAGCTGGACGCCGAGCGCGCCCGCCGGGTGCTGGCCGGCGAGCTGCCGTTCGACGAGCTGACCCTGGTCGACGCCCACGACGCCCACGACGCCCACGACGTCCACGGCGCCCCGGGCGCAGCCGAGCCCGAGCCCGAGACCCTGGCCGCCCAGGGCGCGGCAGCAACCGCAGCCGCCGCTGTCTGAGCGGCCGTTCCTCGACTCCCCGGTCCGGCGCTTCCACCAACCCCCGGAAACGGCGCCGGGCCGGGGTTCCTTATGTCCGCCGCCGCGGTCAGAACTCCTGCGAGCCGCTGACCGCCCAGGCCACCCCGCTCGCCGGGTCCTCCAGCGCGAGGTGCAGGTGGCGCAGCCCGGCGGCCGGCTCCTGCCAGGTGAAGCAGCGCATCCGGGCCACCAGGGCGTTCACCTCGGTCCGGTCCGGCCCCTCCGCACCGGCCATCGCGCCCAGCGCCCGCCAGAGGCCCAGCCGCCCGTGCGCCCCGCCGTGGGTGCGGCCCACGGCGGCCGCCTGCACCAGCGCCGGGCAGGCGAGCGCGAACGGCAGGTACCCGCCGACCACCCGACGGCGCCGGGCCAGCACGGCGGCCGCCAACTGGGCCTGGCCGCGGACGCAGACCACCTCCGCCCAGGGCGCGAGCGCGGACAGTTCGGCCAGCGCCCGGGTGACCCGCTGGCCGCCCAGCCGCCCGCCCGGTTCCGGCAGCTCGACCTCGACCAGGCCCTCCCGGCTGGCCGGCAGGGTCAGCACCGCGCTGCGCGCTCCCCCGCCGGGCAGGTACTCGCGCACCCGCGAGGCCTCGTCCCAGCCCGCCGCCTCCCACGGCTCCAACCGCAGCGGCACGCCGTCAGGGTCGGGCTCGGCCCCGTACGAGAGGTCCTCGCCGAGCAGCACCCGGGTGTGCGCGACCAGTCGGCGCACCGGGGCCGGGCCGAGCAACGGGGCCAGCCGCAGCCAGGAGTGCCGGGTCGCCAGGACCTCCCAGAGCGGGCCGGCGTCGTGGTCGGCCACCCCCGCGACCGTCCCCTCGCCGCCGTCCGCGTCGAACAGCCGGACGGCCAGTTCGGGCGGCGCCGAGTAGGCGATCAGGTGGCCGAGCGGCGCGGTCAGGTCCACGGCGGCCCGCTCCCCGGCCTGCACGACGGCGGCCGCCCGGCCCTGCCGGTAGGCGGCGAGCAGCTCGGGCCAGCGGCCGTCCTCGGCCAGGGCGCGCAGGCGGTGGTCCTCGTCCGTGATCACGATTTGAGCGTACGGGCCGGGGGCGCGCATCAGCCGACTTGCCGTCAGTTCGGTGCGTCGGTGGCCCGGTCGGAGCCTTGTCCGGAGTCCTCGGATGCCGTCCGGGCGGCATCCGGACGCCACCCCGGGCACCGCGCTCAGGCCCTGTGCCGACGCTCGTGCTCCAGGACCGCGCGCAGCCGGCCATGGGCGCGGCGCCGGGTGACGGCCAGGGTGCTGCGATGCAGACCGAGCAGTTCGGCGGCCTCGTCGACGGAGTAGCCGTCGAGGTCCACCAGCACCACGACCCTGGCCTGCTTGGCGGTCAGGAAGCCGAGCAGCCGAACCACCTCCCAGCGGGCCTGCAACTCGGCCATCCCGCCGGACGGCGGGTCGAGCGCGGACCGGCCGCGCTCCACCGCCTCGGCGAGCCCGGACACCTCGGGCAGCGCCACCCGGCGGCGCTCCCGGCGCCACTGGTCGCGCAGGATGTTGGTCATCGTGGTGAAGGCGTAGGCGTACGGCTGAGGATGGCTGAGGAACCGCTCCGGGCGGCGGGCGATCCGCAGGTAGGCGTCGTGGACGACGTCACCGGCAGCGAGCGGGTTTCCGGCGAGTATCGCGGCCGCCTGGTGGAGTCTGGGCAGAAGATCGGTGAACACCCGGTTGAAATCGGCGGATTGGCGCTCGGTAGGACCCGAACCGAAGCCCTTCCCATGCCCGCCCGCATGTCGTCCGCTGCAATCCGCCATGCCGCTCTCCCCGGAAATCGGCATCCTGAACGCCCAGTCGGGGCCGACCTCGGGCCGGCCAACCGGGCGAGTTGTGACACGAGTCACATCATAGGTCGTCGTCTCACGCTGCGCAGTCATTCGTGTGCAATTCGTCATCGACCGGGAGGGAGGCGGGAATTCACCTCACCCGCCGTTCCGCCTGCCGGGGCGCTCCGCCCGATGGCAACCGTTGAACGAGGAGAAGTGCCATGCGAGGCTGCATCGCCAGGAAGATCGCCACCTTCGGGATGGCCGCCGTAGCCGCCCTGGGCGTGCTCGGTTCCGCCACCCTGCCGGCCGCCGCGGCTCCGGCCGCCGACCAGACCATCACTCCCGGGGCCGCGGCGGCCTCGCCGCACGTCGTCGCCGCCCCCTACCACTGCGTGATCACCGCCAACTACGGCTGGCGCTGGGAGGGGTACTGCAACATCTACTCCGGCCAGCTGCGCACCATCACCTACTGCGCCAACGGCAGCTACACGGTCGGCCTGTGGATCGGCGCCCGGCCGCAGGCCTGGGCGGTGTGGGGCAACTGCCCGGGGTCCACCTGGACGAAGATCGTGTTCCAGTGGCACAGCTGAGCGGGTAGGCGATGACAGCTGACGGATGACAGATTTCGAAATCTGTCATCCGCCAGCTGAACTCTGTTCGCTGAACCCTGTTCGCCGACATCCGTTCGCTGAGATCCGCCAGCCGTCGTCCCACCCGACCGGTCGTCCCACCCGACCGGTCACCGCGCCGAGCCGGTCACCGGATCGGCGAGACCTCCTCGAGCAGCCGCGCGGTGTGCACCCGCCCCGCGTGCTCGACCAGGTTGATCAACACCTCCTTCCCCGAGGCCCGCTGACGCGCGTCGCACAGCACCACCGGCGTCCCGGCGTCCAGGTCCAGCGCGCGGGCGACCTCCTCCGGACCGAACTCACGCGTCCCGGCGAAACGGTTCACCGCGACCACGAACGGAATGCCCCGGTGCTCGAAGAAGTCCACGGCCGGGAAGCAGTCGGTCAGCCGCCGGGTGTCGGCCAGCACCACCGCACCGAGCGCGCCCTGCGCCAGCTCGTCCCAGAGGAACCAGAACCGGTCCTGCCCCGGAGTGCCGAACAGGTAGACCGCCAGGCCCTCGCGAATGGTGATCCGGCCGAAGTCCATCGCCACCGTGGTGGTGGTCTTGCGCTCGACACCGTCGAGGTCGTCCACCTCGCGCCCGGCTTCGGTCAGCCGCTCCTCGGTTCGCAGCGGCCTGATCTCGCTGACGGCGCCGACCAGCGTCGTCTTGCCGACCCCGAAGCCGCCCGCCACCAGGATCTTGAGCGCGAGCACGGAGTCGGCCGGGTCCACCGGGTCGGACAGTCGGCGGTCAGACGGCCGGCGGTCAGACGGCCGGCGGTCGGACGGGTGGTCAGAGTGCACGGAGTCCATGGATGACCTCCTGGAGGATGCGCTCGTCGGGGAGCAGGGCGGGCGGGACGGGGCGGCTGACCCGGACGAGCCCGGCGGCCAGCAGGTCGCCGAGCAGCACCCGCACGACGCCCACCGGCAGGTCGAGGTCGGCGGCCAGCTCGGCCACGGACAGCGGCGTGCCCCGGCACAGGCCGAGGATGCGCGCCTGCTCCGGGCCGACCGGCGGCTCGGGCGTGTCCGGGGCGAGCGCCGGGTCGGGCAGGTCGGACACGACCACGGCGATCAGGTCGAACTGCCGCTCGCCCGCGCCGGTCCGACCCCTGGTCATCGTGTACGGCCGGACCAGTGGCCCGGCCTCGTCGTCGTACCAGCGGGCCCGGTGGGCGGCGGCGAGCGGGTTTCGGGGGCGTTCGCCGGGCTCGGCCCGCGGATGCTCCGGATGTCGCTGATGGTACGGATGGAACGCCGGCGCCGACTCGTACGGACGGTCCGGTTCGTACGGACGATCCGACGCGGACGGCTGGTCGGACCCGTACGGACGGTCCGGTCGGTAGGGGCGGTCCGCCGGGTACGGCCGGTCCGGTCGGGGCACCGGGCTCACCCGCCGTACACCACGCGGGGCGCGGCGCTCAGGTGCTCCCCGACCCGGCGGACCAGTCTGGCCATCTCGTAGGCGATCAGCCCGAGGTCGGCCCGGGCGCTCGCGAACACGGCCAGGCAGGTGCCCTCCCCGGCTGCCGCGACGAGCAGGTAGCCTCCCTCCAACTCGACCATGGTCTGACGGACTTCGCCCGCGCCGAAGTGCCGGCCGGCGCCCTTGGCCAGACTGTGGAAGCCGGAGGCGACAGCGGCGAGGTGCTCGCCGTCCTCTCTGTCCAGTCCGGTCGAGGTGCCCATGGCCAGGCCGTCGGCGGAGAGCATCACGGCGAACCGGACCTCAGGGGCGCGCTGGACCAACTCGTCCAGGAGCCAGTTCAGTTCCCCCGCGCGGTGGGTGGTGCCGATCACGGACGGTCTCCTTCGGGTCGGGGCGAGGACGGATGGTGGCGCGGCGGCCGGGGCCGGGCTGGGTCGGCCGGCGGGTCCTCGGGCCGCCGGCCGGGGCGCAGTCCGCGTGCCCAGCCGCTCTGGAAGGCGGACATCGCCGCGCGCGCCGCCTCCGGGCTGCGACCCGCGGGCGCCGGACCGGCAACCCCGGAAGCCCCGGCGGCGGCGGTCCGACGGGTACGCGGGGCCGGTCCGGCCGGAGCCTCGCGCAGTTGGGGCACCAGGCTCGCCTGCCGCACTCGACGCGGCAACTCCTCTGGCCCACTGCCCGGTTGGGATTCTCCGGCCGCCGGCGCGGCCGCCGTGCGGTACGGCTGCGGCGGACCGGACTGCGGACGGGCGGCGGCACCCGGGCCCCCGTCCGCAGCCGGTCCGGCCGTCCGGGCACCGGAGGCCCGGAAGGGGGTGCGACGCACCGGCCCGGGGTCGCCGCCCCGGACGCCGAAGGCCAGCAGTGCCCCGCCCTCCGGCAGCGGCCCACCCGCCGCCGGAAGCTCGATCTCCGTCACCCCGCCACCAGGGAAGGCCAGGCCCTCGGCCGGGAGGGGTGCGGGCTCCGGCCGCGTCGCGGCGGTCGGCGACTCCGGGAAGGCCCGGCCCTCCGGCACGGCCATCCATTCCGGGTCGGCCGGACCGGCCGGAGCAGTGACGACGTCCAACTCCGCCACCGGATCGAAGGATTGCGCCCCGCCGTGCCGCTCGTCGGCCAGCACCCCGGTGGGCAGCAGGACCACGGCGGTGGTGCCGCCGTACGCGGAGGTCACCAGCGAGACCCTGACGTCGTGCCGCCGGGCGAGCCGGCTGACCACGAACAGGCCGAGCCGGTCGCTGTCGAACAGGTCGGTCTGCTCGGCGGCGACGATCCGGCGGTTGGCGGCGGCCAGCGGGACCGGTCCCATGCCGAGGCCGCGGTCCTCGATCTCCAACGCGTAGCCGTTGCCGACCTGTTCGCCCCGGATGTGCACCCGGGTGTGCGGCGGGGAGAACCCGGTGGCGTTCTCGACCAGTTCGGCCACCAGGTGGGTGAGGTCGGCGACGGCGTGGCCGACCACGGCGGCCCGCGGCAGCGGGTGCACCTCGACCCTGGCGTACTCCTCGACCTCCGAGACGGCCGCGCGCACCACGTCCACCAGGGGGACGGGCCGGCGCCAGGCCCGGCCGGGGACGGCCCCGGAGAGGATGATCAGCCCCTCCGCGTGGCGGCGCATCCGGGTGGTGAGGTGGTCGAGACGGAACAGGTCGGCCAGCTCGGACGGGTCCTCGGTGCGCCGCTCCATGGCGTCCAGCAGGGTGAGTTGGCGGTGCACCAGGACCTGGCTACGGCGAGCGAGGTTGACGAACACCCCAGAGACCCCGGACAGCACCTCGGCTCGTTCCACCGCCGCCGTGACGGCCGCCCGCTGGACGGTGCCGAGCGCCCGGTGCACCTGGCCGATCTCGTCGTCGCGACCCACCGGGCGGGGCGCCTCGGCCTCGATGTCCACCTCCTCCCCCGCGCGCAACCTCCGGATCATGGCGGGCAGTTTGCGGCCGGCCAGGTCAAGTGCCGAGTTCCGCAGGCCGATCAGCTCGGTGACCAGGCCGCGGCCGATCTGTCCCGAGATCACCAGCGAGGCGACCACCCCGAGCATACCGAGCAGCACGGCGATCCCGGCCGGCGTGAACAGGCCCAGGGCGTAGGGGTTCTGGCGCTCGGCGGCGAGCCGTCCGGCCCGGTCCTCGACGGCGCGCAGGCCACCGGTCACGTTCCCGGCCACCATCGCCCACCGGTCGGCGGGCACGGCGGCGACGGCGGTACGGCCGTCGACGGCGGTACGGATCCTGTCCTCGAAGCCGACCAGCTCCCGGTGGTCCTGGCCGTCGGTGACGGCGAGCAGCGCGTCCCGGTCGGCGGGGCGCAGGTCGGCGGCCGTGCCCTGCTCGAACTCGCGCCGGGCGAAGACCGCGCCGGAGAACTCGCGCAGCTGGTCGTCGCCGAGCGTGCCGGAGAGCTGGGCGGTGCGCAGCAACGCGTCCTCGCGGGCGAGGAGTTCGCGGGAACGGGCGAGGTCCAGCAGCACCCGGGTGTCGGCGGCCGAGCTGCCGTCCTGCTGCGGGGCGACGGCGCCGGACACGGCGAGCGCCCGGTCCACGGCCGCGCCGTACGCGGCGTACGCCTCGGGCCAGCCGACGGTCCGGGCCAGCACCCGGGCGCGCAGCTCGGGCAGGGCGGCGAGGGAGGTGCCGAGGGCGTCCAGGCGGGCGGCGGCGTCGGCGCCCAGGCCCTGGGCGTCCGCGCGGTTGTAGCCCTGGCCCGGGTGACGGGGGTCGGGGAACAGCGGGGTGAGCGCCCGGTCGGTGGCGTCGGCGGCCTCGCGCAGGGCGCTCTCCCGGGTGGCGGACGGGGCGGAGGGCGCGGAAGGCGCGGAAGGCGCGGAAGGCGCGGCGCCCGGGGTAGCCAACAGCTGGCCGGCGGCGGCGCGTTCGGCCTGCAGACCGGCGACCGTCCCGGCGACGGGCGCGAGCAGGGTGCGCTGGGCGTCGCGCAGGCGCAGCAGGTCCCAGACGCCCTGGGCGGTGGTGACGGTCGCGAAGCCCCAGAGGGCGATGACGGAGACGACCGGGACCATCAGCAGGGCGATGATCCGGGCCCGGACGGTCCGGGGGCGCAGCCCGCGCAGCCAGGGCCCGGGGCGCGGTGGACGGGCGGGCGGCCCGGCGTGGGCACCCCGGCGCGCCCCGGGGGCGGTACCGCGGTCTTCTCGCATGGGTGAGGGGCCTTTCGGGCGGGGACTGGCGTCGGACGGGAACGGACGTCGACCGGAACGGACGTCGGCGGGGACCGGCGCCGGCCGGGGTCCGCCTCGGGCGCGGCCGCTCAGGCGGCGCGGTCGTGCTGCTCGGAGCCGTGGCGGTACGGGTCGGGGAGTCCCGCGCCCGGGAGCTCGACGTCGGGGTGGGCGGGTGGCGCCGGGAACTCCTCGATGGTCAGCTCGCCCGCCGCCAGGTAGCCGGCCCGCTCCTGGGCGGTCGGGGAGAGCGCGACGAAGGCCGAGGCGAGGAAGAGGAAGGAGCCGAGGCCGACGGCGAGCGGGAAGACGAACTCCATCGGGCTGACCCCGCCGAGGCCGGTGCGGGCGGGGTCCAGCTGGACGTGCACGGCAGCCATGCCGGTGTAGTGCATGCAGCTGACGGCGAGCCCCATGGCCAGCGAGGCGGCGACCGCCGCGTACACGTTGCGGATGGTGACGGCGGCCCAGAGCGCGGCGGTGGCGGCGCCGACCGCGACCAGCACGGACAGCGCGACCGTTCCCGCGTCGTAGCGCAGCCCGCCGTGCATCCGGACGGCGGCCATCCCGAGGTAGTGCATCGCGGCGACGCCGACCCCGGTGGTGAAGCCGCCGCCGAGCAGGGCGAGGCCCCGGTGTCTGCCGTAGGTGACGACGGTCAGGCCCAGGCCGGTGACCAGCACCGCGACGACCAGGCTGAGCACGGTCAGCGGCACGTTGTAGCGCAGCTCGGTGCCGTCCACGGTGAAGCCGAACATGGCGACGAAGTGCATGGTCCAGATACCGGAGCCGATCGCCGCGGCGGCGGTGACCAGCCAGTTCCGGCGGACAGCGCCGCCCGCGGCGAGGCCGCGCAGGGTGCAGCGCAGCCCGAGGGCGGCGCCGGCGGAGGCCATCAGGTACGAGAGGACGGGGGTCAGCCAGCCGAAGCTGAAGTGGTTCAGGGTGCCCATGGGACCTCCGGTCGACCGGTCGGGCCCGGACCGGTACGCGGTGCGCCCGGGCTCCCCCGGCCGGGCGGACTGCACGCGGGGCATATGCCATTCACATGTGCGCTTTCGACCTGGGGTGCGTGGGACGCTACCGAGGGGCCTGAATCGACCACCCGAAGATCCGAAAAGCTGCCCGCACGGCAGGGGTGATGTGTTCGAATGGCCCGGTCGTGTGCCCAGGTCCCGCCATGGAACCCGGCATGGAATCCGGCATGGAATCCGGCATGGAATCCGGCATGGAATCCGGCGAACGACCAACGACGGGCAGCGAACAGCGGACAACAGGCAGCGAACAACGAACAGCGGACAGATAACAGATTTCGAAATCTGTTATCTGTCCGCTGAAAGTTGAACGCTGAACCCTGAACGCCGAAACCCGACAGCTGTCGGCCGTCAGGCGTCAGTCCACCGCCGCCACCCGCATCCGCATCGCACTCGCCGCCCGCAGCGTGATGCCCTGCACGAGCGCCACCCGCTGGTCCACCACCTCCATCTCGAAGTCCCGCAGTAGCACCCCGAGGGTCAGCACCGCCTCCAGCATCGAGAAGTGCTGCCCGATGCACGCCCGCGGCCCCCCGCCGAACGGGAAGTAGGCGTACCGGTGCCGGGCCTTCTCCTCCTCCGGCAGGAACCGGTCCGGGTCGAAGCGCTCCGGCTCCACCCAGTGGTCCGGGTGCCGCTGGGTGACCAGCGGCGCGACCACGACCTGGGCCCCCGCCGGGATGACGTACCCGTCGATGACCGTCTCCTCGACCGCCCGCCGCCCGACCAGCGCCGCCGCCGGGAAGAGCCGCATCGCCTCCTTCAGCACCCGGGTGATGTACGGCAGCCGCTCCAGGTCCGCCGCCGTCGGCGCCCGCCCGGCCAGGACGGTCCGCGCCTCCTCCTGCGCGAGCTTGCGCTGCTCCGGGTGCTTGGCCAGCAGATGCAGCGCGAAGGCCAGCGAAGTGGCCGTGGTCTCGTGCCCGGCGAGCAGGAACACCAGGACCTGGTCCCGGAGTTCGGCCGGATCCAGCTGCTCCCCGTCCTCGCCGCGGGCCCTTCCGAGCAGCGTCAGCAGGTCGTCCGCGTCCTCGTCGCCACCCCCGCGCGCGGCCCGCTCGGCGATGATCCGGTCACAGATCTCGTACAGCGCCCGCTGCGCCTCGGCGCCGCGCCGATTTCCGGGCGTCGGCCAGTTGCGCGGAAACCGGACCGGTGCGAAGCCGCGTTCCTTGATGTACTCGCCGAGCGCCGGGAAGCTGCGGTCCACCACCTCCACCGCCTCCTCCACGTCGGCACCGAAGAGGATCCGCGCCACCGCGCGCAGCGCGAACCGCGACATCTCCTCCGCCGCGTCCACCACCCCGTCCGGCACGGCCCGCCACCGCTCGGCGAGCGCCTGCGCCTCCTGGGCGAGCGCGTCGGCGTAGCCGTCCACCCGGCGCCGGGTGAACAGCGGCTGGACCAGCCGACGCTGGCGCTGGTAGTCGCCGTCCTGGCTGGTGAGCAGCCCGTTGCCGACGCTGGTCCGCAGCTCGTCGTAGAAGCTGTTCTCCTTGCGGAAGTTGGCCGCCTCGGTGCCCAGCACCTGGTGGACGCCCTCGGGCGAGAAAACCCCGTAGAACTCGACGCGCAGGCCGGGCGGCCCGGCCTGGAAGCGCACCACGTCCCCGTAGTCGCGACGGGCCGCGAGGTAGGTGCGCAGCGGACGGCGGGTGAGGTCGAAGAGCGACCCGACCAGGGGGTTCCCGGCCGGTCCGGGTACGGCGGCTGCGGTGCTCATCGGCACTCCTTCTGCGCTGGCGACCCCTCAACCTTACTGACGGGTATTCAGCCGTGGAAGCGTCGGGCGCAAACGCGCGGGCGGGCGCGCACCCGGCCCGACCGCGCACCCGACCCGACCGCGAGCACCGAGCGCCCGACTCACTCGTACTCGGTGCCGCCCTTGCGCGTCAGATAGGCGTCGCTGACCACCTTGGCGATCGCCCGCCCGCCCAGCACCGGGCTCCAGCGCTCGGCGACCGGCCGGACCACCACGCCCTCGCGCAGGTGGAGTTCGCGCCCGGAGTGGGCCTCCCTGCCTTGCGCGTACGCCAGCACCGTCCCGGCGTCGAACGGCCCGCGCCACAGCTCGGGCACCAACGGCAGTTCGCCGTCCAGCAGCTCGGCGGCGGGCAGCCAGGTCAGCTGCCCGTCGACCACGGCCGACACGTCGAACGCGGCGTAACCGGGCCGTTCGGTGCGAGCGGAGGCCCCGTACGTCAGGTCCTGGACGCCCTCGCCGAACACCTCGCCGAAGATGCCGACCCGCTCGGCGCCCAGCCGCTCGGCCAGTCGGGCCGCCACCTCCGCGATGCCGTACCCGCGCACCGCCCGCCAGTACAGGTTTCGCCCGTCCTCGACCAGCGCCAGCCCCTGCGCGCCGATCCCCTTGGAGGAGACCTGCACCCCACCGGTGGCGGCGGTGTAGGTGACCAGGCAGCAACTGCCGTGCAGCTTCTCGGTCAGCACCACCGGCTCGCCCGGCTCGAAGACGTCCGGGTAGCGCTTGAGGTTCTCGACGTCCACCCAGGGCAGCAGGTCCGGCGCGCTGATCACCTCTCCGCTCATCGAAGTCGGCACCGGCGGCTGCCACTTGACGATCCCGAGCAGCTCGGCGAAGTCCTCGCCCCGGTCCGCGGCCCCGGCCAGGTCGGTGTCGGCGAGCGCGGCTGGCCGGCAGACGATGCCCTGGGAGAGCTCTCCGCGCAGCCGTACCGCCTTCACCCGGTTCGCCCGCGCACCGGCCAGCTTGCCGGTCAGACCGATCTCCTCGATCAACTCATCCGGGAGGACGGCCTGTTCGGGGATGTAGAGGGCGACGTCGCCGGTCCGGTAGGCGCCCTTCGCGACCACCGCACGGTAGAGGCCGACCTGCGCCAACTCCAGGGCATCGGCGTTCGGGTGCTCAAGAATGACCAGCCTCTCGGCTGTGACTCGAAGTGTGGACATGGGTGGACTCCTCCCCTGGGCTCGGCTGTTGGGCCCGGCGCGACCGCTCCTCGGTCGTACGGCCGGGCTGCGGACACTCTGGCCTTTCGACCGGCCTCGGTGCGACGCATTTTCCACGCCGGGACCACCTGCCACCCCGCCGAGCGGTCCGCCCCGCCGGACCGTCCGCGAACACGAACCGTCCGTGCACGTTTGAGCCTTCCCACAGTGGGCCCGAGCCCCTCCCCCCAGCCCGTCTGTGCGAAGCGACAGAGGATTTATCGCTCGCATCTGCGGCACTATGATCGCCGTCATGGCCGCATCTGCGGTCACACCTCCGCGCCCCTTCCGGCGCGAACCCTGGAGGGGAAGCACTGATGAGCACCCGCACCACCGCCAGCCGCAGACTCGCCGTCGCCGCTGCGGCGGTCCTCGCCCTCAGCCTCGGGGTCACCGCCTGCGGCAGCGACGGCGGTGCCACCTCCTCGGCCGCGAGCAGCAGCGCGAGGGCCACGGGCGACGCGACCGGCAACAGCAGCGCCCCGAAGGCCCACGGCGACATCACCGTGTTCGCCGCCGCCTCGCTCAAGGAGACCTTCACCGACCTCGGCAAGAAGTTCGAGGCCGCCAACCCGGGCACCAAGGTCACGTTCAACTTCGGCGGCAGCTCCGCCCTCGCCACCAGCATCAACTCGGGTGCCCCGGCGGACGTGTTCGCCGCCGCCAGCCCGGCCACCATGAAGACCGTCACCGACGCGGGCGGCGCCGGCGGCGAGCCGAAGACCTTCGTGAAGAACACCCTCACCATCGCCGTGCCCAAGGGCAACCCCAAGCACATCGCGGGCCTGAAGGACCTCACCGGCTCCGGCGTGAAGGTCGCGCTGTGCGCAAAGGAGGTGCCCTGCGGCGCCGCCGCCCAGACCGCGCTGAAGGCCGCGGGCCTCAACCTCACCCCGGTCACCCTGGAGCAGGACGTCAAGGGCGCGCTCACCAAGGTCGAGCTCGGCGAGGTCGACGCCTCGCTGGTGTACAAGACCGATGTGCAGTCCGATGCTGCGAAGATCGACGGTGTGGACTTCCCCGAGGCCGACAAGGCCGTGAACGACTACCCGATCGCCGCGCTCGCCAAGGCGCCGAACAAGGACGGCGCCGCCGCCTTCGTCGCCTACATCCAGTCGCCCGAGGCCAAGCAGGTGCTGACCACGGCGGGCTTCCAGGCGCCGTGAACAAGCGCACCACCGGCCGCGACGGCAGCCGTGCCGACGGCCGCGACGGCTCCGGGGACCAGGGCGCCCCGGCGACGGCAGGACCCGGGAGGGCCCTGCCGCGCCGCCGCCCGGGCACGCAGCGCGTCCCGGTCACGCTGCTGCTCCCGGCGCTGCTCGGGCTGGCGTTCCTGGTCCTCCCGCTGGTGGGCCTGCTGGTCCGGGCGCCGTGGAGCGGCCTGTCCGAGCAGCTCACCAGCACGGCCGCCTGGGACGCCCTGCGGCTGTCGCTGATCTGCGCGACGGCCGCCACCGCGGTCTCGCTGGTCCTCGGCGTCCCGCTGGCCTGGCTGCTCGCCCGCACCGAACTGCCCGGCCGGCGGGTGATCCGGGCGCTGGTCACCCTGCCGCTGGTGCTGCCGCCGGTGGTCGGCGGTGTGGCGCTGCTGCTGGTGCTGGGGCGGCGCGGGATCGTCGGCTCCTGGCTGGACTCCGCCTTCGGCATCACGCTGCCCTTCACCACCACCGGGGTCGTGATCGCCGAGGCCTTCGTGGCGATGCCTTTCCTGGTGATCAGCGTCGAGGGCGCGCTGCGGGCGGCCGACCCCCGCTACGAGGAGGCCGCCGCGACCCTGGGCGCCTCCCGGCTGACCGCGTTCCGCCGGGTCACCCTGCCGATGATCGCCCCGGGGATCGCCGCCGGGGCCGTCCTGGCCTGGGCCCGGGCGCTCGGCGAGTTCGGCGCGACGATCACCTTCGCGGGCAACTTCCCGGGCCGCACCCAGACCATGCCGCTGGCCGTCTACCTGGCCATGGAGTCCGATCCGGAGGCCGCGATCGCGCTGTCGCTGGTCCTGCTGGCGGTCTCCGTCGCCGTCCTGGTCGGCCTGCGCGACCGCTGGATGTCGACCCCTTGACCCGACCCACCCCCTGAACCGACCCCGAACCGAACGAACCGGCCCCTGAACCGAGATGCAGAGCCGAAATGCAGAGCCGAAATGCAGAGCCGATGAGCACCCCGAGCCCCGCCCTGGACGCCCGCCTCCGGGTGGACCGCGCCGCGTTCACCCTCGACCTCGCGCTCGCCGCCGCCCCCGGCGAGGTGGTCGCGCTGCTCGGCCCGAACGGCGCCGGCAAGTCCACCGCCCTGCGCGCACTGGCCGGCCTGCTCCCGCTCTCCGGCGGCCACCTGCGCCTGGACGGCCGCGTCCTGGAGGACCCGGCCCAGCGCCTGCACACCCCCGCCGAGGCGCGGCCGGTCGGCGTGGTGTTCCAGGACTACCTGCTGTTCCCGCACCTCAGCGCACTCGACAACGTCGCCTTCGGCCCGCGCTGCCAGGGCCGCCCGAAGCGCGAGGCCCGGGCCGAGGCCGCGGCCTGGCTGGACCGGATGGGCCTGGCCGAGCATGCCACGGTACGTCCGGGCCGGCTCTCCGGCGGCCAGGCGCAGCGGGTGGCGCTCGCCCGGGCGCTGGCCGTCCGGCCCCGGCTGCTCCTGCTGGACGAGCCGTTGGCCGCCCTGGACGCCCGCACCCGGCTCGACGTGCGGGCTCAACTACGGCGCCATCTGGCGGAGTTCGAGGCGGCGGCGGTGCTGGTGACGCACGACCCGCTGGACGCCATGGTGCTGGCCGACCGGCTGGTGGTGATCGAGGACGGCCGGGAGGTGCAGTCCGGCAGCCCGGCGGAGGTCGCCCGGCGGCCGCGCACCGACTACATCGCCCGCCTGGTCGGACTGAACCTGTACCAGGGCCGGGCCGAGGGCCCCCAGGTCACCCTCCCGGACGGCACGGTCATGGTCACCGCCGAGGAGCTGACCGGTCCGGCCTTCGTGGCCTTCCCGCCCTCCGCGGTGACCCTGTACCGGGAGCGGCCGCAGTCCAGTGCCCGCAACCTGTGGAAGGCCGAGGTCACCGGCCTGGACCTGCACGGCGACCAGGTGCGCGCCGAGCTGTCCGGGGAGCTGCCGATGGCCGCCGACCTCACCCCGGCCGCGGTCGCGGAGTTGGGGCTGGCGCCGGGGGCGGCGGTCTGGGCCTCGGTCAAGGCCGCCCAGACCCACGCCTACCCGGCCTGACCGCGCGGCCGGCCTGACCGCGCAGCCGGCCGGGCCCGCCGGGGTCATTCCGACGGCTCGACGAACCCCGACTCGTACGCCGCGATCACCGCCTGGGTGCGGTCCCGCGCGCCGAGCTTCGCCAGCACGCTGCTGACGTGTGTCTTCACCGTCTGCACCCCGAGGAACAGTTGCTCGGCGATCTCCCCGTTGCTGAGCCCGCGCGCCATCAGCCGCAGCACCTCCGCCTCGCGCTCGGTCAGCGCCGCCCGGGTCATGGCGGCGCGGGCGGTGGGGTTGCCGTGCCCGGCCGCCAGGCGGCGGATCGCGGCCGGGAACAGCAGCGACTCGCCCGCCGCCACCAGCCGTACCGCGTGGGCGATCTCGGCCGGGCGGGAGCGCTTGAGCAGGAAGCCGTCGGCGCCCGCGCGCAGCGCCTGGTAGACGTAGTCGTCGTTCTCGAAGGTGGTCACCACCAGGATCCGCGGCGGCCGCTCCCCCGACCCGTCGGGGCGCAGCAGCTCGCGGGTGGCCGCCAGTCCGTCCAGGACGGGCATCCGGACGTCCATCAGCACCACCTGCGGGCGCAGCGCGCGAGCCAGGGCCACCGCCTGCGCGCCGTCGGCCGCCTCGCCGACGACCCGCAGGTCGCCCTGGGCCTCCAGGACGGCCCGCATCCCGACCCGGACCAGCTCCTCGTCGTCGGCGAGCAGGATGTCGGTCATCCCGGCAATCCCCTTGGTCGGACCGTCAGCCACGAGATCATTCGTCACGAGCCCAAGCGTAGGGGCAGCCGCACATGCAGCACCCACTCCCCGCTGCAGTCCTGCGACGCCCCCGCCGTGGCCTCCCCGCCGAGCAGCGTGGCCCGCTCGCGGATGCCGCGCAGCCCCTTGCCGCCCTTGCGCGCCCCGGCGGCGGGATTTCGCGCCGCGACGCCCCCTCCGGCCGACATCGCGTTGGCGCAGCGCAGCTCCAACTGCCCGCCCCGGACGCCGATCCGTATGCTGATCGGCTCGCCGGGCGCGTACTTGAGCGCGTTGGTGACGCCCTCCTGGACGATCCGGTAGGACTCGCGGGAGAGCACCCCGGGCAGCTTCCCCTCCGACAGGTCGACCAGCGCCTCGACCTGGCTGCCGGCCGCCCGCGCGGTGTCGAAGAGCACGGGCAGCTGGTCGACCCCGGGCTGCTCGGTGGCCGCGCCGCCGGCCGCCCCCGCCGGGCTCTCGCGCAGCAGGACGAGGGTGCGTTCGAGGTCCTCCATCGCCTGCCGCCCGGTCTCCTCGATGACCTCGAGCGCCTTGGCGACGAAGGCCGGGTCCCCCACCTCGCGCGCCGCCCCCGCCTGAAGAACCGTCACGGTCAGGGCGTGGCCGATGGAGTCGTGCAGTTCGCGGGCCAACCGGTTGCGCTCCAGCAGCCGTTCGGCCCGCAGCTCCGCCTCCGCCAGCCGCTCCGCCGGGGACGGCCCCAGCAGCCTTGCGGCCATGACGAGTTGCAGGCGCCCCGCCCACACCACCAGCCAGCCGTAGCCGATCGCCAGCGCCGGGGCGAGCGGGAGGTACCACAGGCCGTGCGGCCCGGTCAGCAGGTTGAACGCCGGGGTGAGGCCCCAGACCGTCGCGAAGCCGATCACCGAACCGAGCACCACCCGCCCGATCAGCCAGCCCGCCGTGCGCCGCCGGTCGGCCCAGGTACGGGAGGGCTCGACGGCGATGTCCTCCTCACGGTCGGGCACCAGCAGCAGCCGCGCCTGCACGCCCTCGGCCCGGCGAGCGGCCGGGATGAGCGCGACCAGCGCGAGCAGGACGGTGTCCAACCAGACGGCCCCCGCCAGGATCTCCCCCAGGCTCTTCTGGTACGTCCCCGGGTAGACCAGCAGGACCACGCCGGCGAAGATCCACCCGACCAGCAGGTGCAACAGCCGGGCGTAGGTGGCACCGGCCACCAGCGGCGCGAGGAGCCTGGGCAGCACGTACCCGGGCGCTCCGCCCCTGAGTCGTCCGATCCGAGACACGGTCATTCTTGGCACCGGGCCATCCTGCCAGGTCAACGCCCCTCCCGCGGCCCCCCGCGGGGGCGTCCCGATCTCCCTCCCGGGAGGGAGGCGCGTCCCCACCCCGGCGGGATCCGCCCACCGGCCCCGCTCCGGTCGAATGGAATCACCGTCCGGGGCGCTGGCGGTGACCATCTGTGAGAAGGGAAGGGCAGCCGTGATCGAGATCCAGGGCCTGACCAAGGAGTACGACGGACGACGGGTCGTCGACGACCTGACCTTCGAGGTCCGATCCGGCCTGGTGACCGGATTCCTCGGCCCGAACGGCGCCGGGAAGAGCACCACCATGCGGCTGCTCCTCGGCCTGGACCGCCCCACCGCCGGGTACGCCCTGGTCGGCGGCCGCCCGTACGCCGAACTCACCACACCACTGCGGCAGGTCGGCGCGCTGCTGGACGCCCACGCCCTGCACGGCGGCCGGACGGCGCAGGGCCACCTGCGCTGGATCGCCGCGAGCAACGGCCTGCCGCAGCGGCGGGTCGGCGAGGTGCTGGCCCAGGTCGGACTGACGGAGGCGGCCGGGCGCCGGACCCGGGGCTTCTCGCTCGGGATGCGCCAGCGCCTCGGGGTGGCCGCGGCGCTGCTCGGGGACCCACCGGTGCTGCTGCTGGACGAACCGGTGAACGGCCTGGACCCGGAGGGTATCCGCTGGATCCGCACCCTGCTGCGCGACCTGGCGGCCGAGGGCCGGGCGGTGCTGGTCTCCTCCCACCTGATGACCGAAATGGCTCTCACCGCCGACCACTTGGTGGTGATCGGCCGCGGCCGGCTGCTCGCGGACGCCGCCACCTCCGAGTTCATCGAGCGCCACGGCCGCACCCGGATCCGGGTCCGCGCCGTCGATGCGGCCAAGCTGGCCGCCCTGCTCGGCGGGGACGGCCACGGCCTGGACGCCGTCGAAGTCGACGGCGGCGCCTGGGAGGTGGCCGGCGCCGAACCCGAGCGGATCGCCGCGCTCGCCGCCGCCAACGGCGTGGTGCTGTACGAGATCGCGGTCCAACAGGACTCGCTGGAGGAGGCGTTCATGCGAATGACCGCCGACAGCGTCGAGTTCCGGGCGGAGGCCGCCGCATGAATTCGCCGTCGTACTCCGTCAACGCCTTCCGCGCCGAACGGATCAAGCTCACCACGCTGCGCTCGCTCTGGCTGGCGCCGCTGCTCTCCGTCCTGCTCACCGCCGGGGTCACCGCGGCCGTCGGGGCGGCACTCGGGGACAAGGACCACCACATCACCGACGACCCGGGCGTCGGCATCTTCTACGGGCTCAACTTCGGCCAGGCGGTGCTGGTCGCCTTCGGCGTCCTGCTGATCGGCCAGGAGTTCAACACCCGGATGATCGACGTCTCGCTCGCCGCCGTCCCCCGGCGCGGTCGACTCTACGGCGCCAAGCTGGCGTTGGGCGCTCTGATCGGCCTCGGCGTAGGCGCGCTCGGCACGGCGGGCGCCTACGCCGGGTACGCGGCCACCGTGCCCGCCGACTGGCACGGCCCCGCCTTCGCCCGCGCGGCCACGGCCGGGGTGCTGTACCCGGCGCTGCTGGTGGTGCTCTGCCTCGGACTGACCGCGGTGCTGGGCAATCTCACCGCCGCCATGGGCCTGTTGGCCCCGACCGTGTTCCTGCTCTCGCCGATGCTGGCCGGCCTGCCCGTGGCGCGCCACGTCTTCCAGTTCCTGCCCGACCGGGCCGGGCAGTACGCGCTGCGCTACGCCGACGACTCGCAGAGCGCGTACGGGCACTGGACCGGACTGCTGATCATGGCGTCCTGGACGGCGCTGGCCGCCTACGGCGGCCTACGGGCGATGCGGCGGGCCAAGTGACCGTTCGCGAAGGAGAGATGAAGATGGGCCTCGGCAACGCCCTGCGCGCCGAACGGATCAAGTTCACCACCCTGCCCTCGCAGTGGGCCGCCCCGCTGACCGCCCTGGTACTCACAGTCGGCGCCACTTCGGCCGTCAGCGCCGCCGAGGGCGCCCCGGCTCCGGGCTCCGGCAAGGACCCGGCCAACATGATCTACTACGGCCTGCTGTTCGGCCACGTGGCGGTGGCCTGCGTCGGGATCCTGCTGATCGGGCAGGAGTTCAACACCCGGATGATCGACACCTCGCTCACGGCCGTCCCCAGCCGCAGCCGGCTCTACGGCGCCAAGCTCGCGCTCGGCGCCGGGCTGGGCCTGCTGCTGGGGCTGGCCTCGACGGCGGGCTCCTTCCTCGCCGTCGACGTCACCGCCGGCCTGGACTTCTCCACCCCGGGCCTGGCCCGCAGCTTCCTGGCCGGCGTGCTCTACCACCCGATGATGGTGCTGATCTGCCTCGGACTGACCGCGATGCTGGGCAACTTCAGCGCAGCACTCGGCCTGCTCACCCCGATGGTCTTCCTCGGCACCACCTGGCTGGGCGCGATTCCCGGCGTCCGCGAGGCCGGCCAGTTCCTGCCCGACCGGGCCGGCCTGTACGCGATGCGCACCCAGACCGAACCGGGCATCCACTACGGCCACTGGACCGGACTGGCGATCATGGCGCTCTGGACTGCCGCAGCGGTGTACGGCGGGTGGCGGGCGATGCTGCGGTACCAGGCCTCGGGCGCCTGACTGCGGGCCGGCGGACAGCGAACAGATAACAGATAACAGATAACAGATTTCGAAATCTGTTATCTGTTCGCTGTCATCTGTTACCCGCCACTCGCTACTCGCCCCCTACGGCCCGCCCCCTGCGACCCGTCACCGCAGCGCCGGATGGTCCGCGATCACCGTGCAGCTGCCCGGCGCGATCTCCGTGAAGCCGGCGTCCTGGACCACCGGCAGCCCGCTGCGGACCAGTTCCTCCCACGCCTCCGGCGAGGCCGTCCGAACCGCCAGCGCGAAACCCGCCTCCGCCCACTCCTTGCGCTGCGCGTCGTCCAGCCGCCACCAGGCCAGCTGGGCGGCGTGCCCGGTCTGCGCCATCGTCTTGCCCGCACTCATCTCCAGCTCCGGATTGAGCCATAGCACCGGCAGCCCCGGCTCGGGCACGCCGACCTCAGCCGTCTCCTCCAGATCCGTCCCGGAGACCTGGAGCTTGGCGAGCTCCTTCGGCCAGCCGTCCAGCGGAATCGGCGGGAACACCCGCACCTCCGCCTCGCGCCCCCGCAGCGAGATGCCCGGCAGCTCCCCGGCCCGGCGCCACTCCCCGCCCCGGGCCCGCCGGACCACCTTGCGGATCCGGGCGTCCTCCCAGGCCGTGACCTGCTCCGCCCACTCGCCCTCCGCCTCGGTCACCCGGGGGTCGGCGAGAAGCGTGAGCACCGCCCGCGCCGAGGTCTCCAGCGCGTCCGTCCGCCCCGGTGGCGTGGCCTTCTCCAGCCGGACGACCAGCGGCAGCACGTACTGCGGCCGCGCGTCACGACCCTCGGGTGCGGGAGCGTCCCCGGTGTCAGGTACGCCGCCGGGAGCGTCGTCGGGCGCGGAAACGGGGGCCGGGGCATCGAACGGAGAAGTCACCCGTCCAGCATGCCAGCCCCACCGACCCCTGCCTCGGCCCGCCCCCGGGCTCAGCGCAGCCGCTGCCGCAGCTCGTCCACCGCCGCCCGGATGCCCGCGCTGTACACGTCCTCCGGCAGCGCGTCCAGGCTCCGCACCGCTCGTTCGAGCTGCTCGCGCGCCAGGTCCGGCTCGCCGAGCTTGAGGTGGTCCGAGGCCAGGTTGAGGTGCAGCGAGGGATAGAAGGCGCGCACCTGGAGGGCCGACTCGTACGTCTGGGCGCGCTCGGCGGTCAGCGAGTCGGCGGCCGCGAGGGCCCGCCGGTCCCACTCCAGCTCGGCTCGCGGGTCGTCCTGCAAGTCGGCCAGATAGTGCGCCAGGACGCAGCGGTGGAACACGTCCCGCTCGCCCAGCGCCTCCCACAGCGCCTCGAAGCTGGCCCGCGCCTCGGCCGTCCGCCCGCGCTGCGCCGCCTGCACGCCGTCCAGCCCGAGCGCGACCCGGGCCAACCCCGGCTCGTCCCCGCCCGACTCCCCCGAGGACGGACCGGACACACCCGCACCACCGAACGAACCGAACGGACCGGACACACCAGACACATCGGACATATCCGCAGCCTAGCCGCCCACCCGCCGCCACGCCCGGCCCACCGGAAGGACCTCCGGCCGACGCCCGCTCAGCGCCGGTACCCGCGCTGCGGGTCCCGCTCCTCAGCGTCCTCGTACATCAGGAACCACCCCTCCGGGTGCGTCGCCGCCAGCAGCAGTTCGGTGCGCTGTTCCGCGCCCAGCTCCGGGTCCCCGTCGTCCGGCCCGTACACGCCGAACAGCTCGTCGTGGCAGCCGTCCCAGTCGTAGTCGTACAGGTCGGCCGGCAGATCACCCATCATGTCGGCCACCGACTCGGGTTGGGAGCCCAGCAGCGCCCGGGCGTCCACCAGCGCCATCCGCAGCGCGATCTCCTCGGCCAGGCAGCGCGGCAGCGGCCACTCGCCGAGTGCGAGGTCGTCGGCCAGGTCGTCGAAGGCCCGGGCCAGCGAGCGGCGCCAGCCCCGGTGGAGGCGCCAGGTGCGCTGGGGCAGCCGGGCGAAGACCGTCCAGTCGGTGTCCTCGGCCTCGACCACCGGGTCGTCCCCGTGCTCGTCGAGGTCGTCGTACGCGGCGTCACCCAGGCCGATCAGCTGGGCGTGCAGCAGGCAGGCGGTGCGCGGGGTGAGGGTCCAGTCGGCGCCCGCGCCGCCGTCCTCGTCCTCGCCGTCCAGCGGGAACAGCTCGGCGAAGTCCGGCGTGAAGTCCTCGGTGACGCTGATCTCCAGGGTGCCGCCGATCGCCTCCACGCCCGGGATGGCGGCCACCAGCCGGTCAGGGTGCAGCAGCGCGCCGAGCGCCGCGTTGGCGTCCTCGGCCACCTCGCGCAGCAGTTCCCGGCGCTGGCCGGCCGGGTCGATGCCCTCGAAGTCCAACTCCTCGACGGCCCTGATCGCGGCCGCGCGCAGCGCCGGCCAGTCGGTGATCCGCAGGCCCAGCACCACCGTCGCCTCGATCTCCGGCGCGTCGGAGTACTCCGCCGCGCCCGGCCCCTGTGGATGATCGCTTCGCTCGCCCATGGGGCTACGGTACGGCTTTTCGGCCGCCCGATCACCGGTCTGAACCAGCTTCGCGAAGCCTTCTCGGCCACGGCCCGGCCGCGCCTCTGTCACTCGGAGGCACGACCCGGCAGGATGGGCGCCATGGCTGACATCAACGAGTACGGCGGCGGGCAGGGCCCGAACGCCGACGTCCTGGTCGTGACCACCAACGACATCCCCGGTTTCCGGGTCGACCGCGTGATCGGCGAGGTCTTCGGACTGACCGTGCGCAGCCGCAACATCGGCAGCCAGATCGGCGCCGGGCTGAAGTCGCTGATCGGCGGTGAGCTGCGGGGTCTGACGAAGACCCTGGTCGAGAGCCGCAACGAGGCGATGCAGCGGCTGATCGAGCAGACCAGGGCGCGCGGCGGCAACGCGGTGCTTATGATGCGCTTCGACGTGACGGAGGCGGCGGACGTGGGCACCGAGGTCTGCGCCTACGGCACCGCCGCGGTGGTCTCCCCGATCGCCTGAACCGCCACCGGCGGGCCGCGGCAACGCGGCGTCGATGATGCGCTTCGACGTGACCGGGGCGGCGGACGTGAGCACCGGGAACAGCCGCCGACCCCTGGATGTTTCACCCGCGTGACTGTTTACGGTGCAACCAACAGCGTCCCGCGGCTTCCCGACGGACAGCGGCCCGACGCCCCGCAGCGGCGCGTGGACGTCCTGGTGGTGGGCGCCGGGCAGGCGGGCCTGTCCGCCGCCTACCACCTGCGCCGCCGCGGCTTCGCCCCCTTCCGGGAGGGAGCCGACGGCGGCTTCGTCGTGCTCGACGCCAACGCCTCCCCCGGCGGCGCCTGGGCGCACCGCTCGCCGTCCCTGCGGATGGCCACCGTGCACGGCTTCCACGACCTCCCGGACGCCGAGCTCCCGCCGACCGATCCGGAGGCCTCCGCGCGCGAGGTGGTGCCGGGGTACTTCGCCGCGTACGAGGCCCGGCACGCGCTCCCGGTCGTGCGCCCGGTCGCGGTCCGCGCGGTGCGTGCCGAGTCCGAGCGCCCCGACTCCCGCCTGCTGGTCGAGACCGACCGGGGCACCTGGTCCACCCGCGCGCTGATCAACGCCACCGGCACCTGGACCCGCCCCTTCCTCCCGCACTACCCGGGCCACTTCGCGGGCCGGCAGCTGCACTACGCCGATTACCACGGTCCCGAGGAGTTCGCGGGCCGGCGCGTCCTGGTGGTGGGCGGCGGCGCCTCGGCGATCCAGGTGCTGTCGGAGGTGGCGGCGGTGAGCGAGACGGTCTGGGTCACCCGCTCCGAACCCGTCTACCACGAGGGCCCGTTCACCCCAGAGTACGGGCGCGCCGTGGTCGCCGAGGTCGAGGAGCGGGTCCGCCAGGGCCTGCCCGTACGCAGCGTGGTGAGCGTGACCGGCCTCGGCCCCTCGGTCGCCTACCGGCGCGCCGAGGAGTTGGGCGCGCTGCACCGCCGGCCGATGTTCGACCGGCTCACCGAACACGGGGTCGCCTGGGGCGAGCAGGAGGTGGCGGTGGACGCGATCGTCTGGGCGACCGGCTTCCGCCCCGAGGTCGGCCACCTCGCGCCGCTCGGCCTGCGCTCCCCCGGCGGCGGCATCGCGCTCACCGGGACCCGCGCCACCGCCGACCCGCGCGTCCACCTGGTCGGCTACGGCCCCTCCGCCAGCACCGTCGGTGCCAATCGGGCCGGGCGCGCAGCCGTCAACGACCTGGTCAAACTACTCGGGGACCCGGCGAAGGAGCTCACCACCGTCTGAGGCGCGACAGCGGCTCAGCGGTCGTAGTCGACCGTCACCCGGTCGGTGAGCGGACGGGCCTGGCAGGTGAGGACGTAGCCGGCCGCCAGCTCCTTCTCCTCCAGCGCGAAGTTACGGCGCATCTCCACCTCGCCCTCGGTGACCAGGGCGCGGCAGGTGCCGCAGACCCCGCCCTTGCAGGCGAAGGGCAGGTCGGGGCGGGAGCGCTGGGCGCCGTCCAGGATCGAACGGTCGCGCGGGAGGGTGAGGGTGCTGCCGCGGCCGTCGAGGACGACGGTGACCTCGCTGCGCTCGCCGGGCGCGCCCTCGGCGTCGCCGTCCGCGCGGTCCCAGTCCTCGTCGCGCTCGGCGAGCGGCTCGTCCTCGGCGTGGAACAGCTCCTGGTGCACCCGCTCGCCCGGCACCGCCAGCTCGGCGAGCAGCTCCTTCGCCCCGGCGACCATGCCGAACGGGCCGCACAGCCACCACTGCCCGACGCCGGCGACGTCCACCAGCGCCGCGAGCAGGGCCCGGACCCGCTCCGGGTCCAACCGGCCGCTGAGCAGTTCGGCGTCCCTGGTCTCCCGGGAGAGCACGTGGACCAGCTGGAAGCGGCCGAGGTAGCGGTCCTTCAGGTCGGCCAGCTCGTCCGCGAACATCACGGTGTCACTGCGCCGGTTGCCGTAGAGCAGGGTGACGGTGGAGCGGCGGTCGGCGGCCAGCACGGAGGCGGCGATCGACAGCATCGGGGTGATGCCGGAGCCGGCCGCGAGCAGCACGTGGTCGGCGGGGACGCCGAGTTCGGGGGTGAACAGGCCGGACGGGGTCAGCACCTCCACCTCCTCGCCGGGCCGGGCCTCGCGCACCAGCCAGCGCGAGAACAGCCCGCCGGGCACCTCCCGGACGGCGATCCGCAGCGGACCGCCGACGGGGGCGCAGATCGAGTACGAGCGGCGCTCGTCGGCGCCGTCCACCACCTTGCGCAGGGTCAGGGTCTGCCCGGGGCGGAAGGCGTACTCGGCCGCCAGGCTCTCCGGCACCGCGAAGGTCACCGCCACGGCGTCGTCGCAGAGCCGCTCCACCCGGTCGATCGGCAGCCGGTGGAAGCTCGGGCGGCGGGCGGGGCGCACGGTGTCCGTGGCGGACGCGGCAGGGGTGGCTGCGGGAGAGGCGGCGGGCATTCAGATCTCCTTGACGCGTTCGAAGGGCTCACGGCAGGCACGGCAGCGCCAGAGCGCCTTGCAGGCGGTGGAGCCGAAGCGGGACAGCTCCTCCGTGTCGGTGCCGCCGCAGAGCGGGCAGGGCACGGGGGCCACGGCTCCGCTGCGGGTGGGCCCGAGGGTCAGCGGCACCGGACCGGCCCCGGCGGCACCGACGGCCGAGGTCGGACGCGGCGGAGCGATGCCCGCCTCGGCGAGCTTGCGGCGGCCCTCCGCGGTGATCAGGTCGGTGGACCACGGCGGGTCCAGCCGCAGCCGCACCCGGACGTCCGGGTACCCGGCCGCGCGCAGCCGGCGGTCGACGTCGGCGGCCATCTCGGCGACGGCCGGGCAACCCGAGTAGGTCGGGGTCAGCCAGGCGGTCACCGCGCCTCCGAAGCCGTCCACCTCGACCTCGGCCAGCACGCCCAGGTCGGCCAGGGTGAGCATGGGCAGTTCCGGGTCCGGGACGGCCGCGGCGACCGACCAGGCCAGGTCCCGGGTGGTGGTCACGGTGTCCGTCACCACGTCGCCCCCGGGTGTGCGCGGGCCAGCACCTGCAGTTCGGCCAGCAGCGGGCCGAGCGCCTCGGTGTGCACCCCGTCCCGGCCGGCCCGGCCGAGCACGGTGGCCAGCGGCGGGACGTCCGGCACCGTCAGCCCGGCCTCGGCGATGACGGCGCCGAGCGAGCGCAGCACCGGTTCGCGCAGCTCCGCCGGGTCGACGCCCACCCGCAGCTCCGCCGGGTGCGCGGTGAACAGTTCCTCCAGCAGCGGCCAGACCGCGTCCAGCCCGGCCTGCATCCGCTCCGCCGAGTACGGTGTGCCGTCGCCGAGGCGCAGCGTCCAGGCGCTGGCGTACTCGCGGTGGTAGGCCAGCTCCTTGACGCCCCGGGTGGCGACCGCGGCCAGCACCGGGTCGGGGTGCGCGCTCAGCGCCTCGTACAGGGCACCGCGGGCGGTGGCGAACAGCAGCAGTCGGGCGATCGAGTACGCGAAGTCGCCGTTCGGGGTCTCCACCAGGCGGACGTTGCGGAACTCGTGCTCCTCCCGCCAGTACGCCAGGTCGTCCTCGGTGCGGCCGGAGCCGTCCGCCTGCCCGGCCCGGGTGAGCAGCAGCCGGGCCTGGCCGAGCAGGTCGAGGCCGAGGTTGGCGAGCGCGACCTCCTCCTCCAGCTCGGGCGCCCGGGTGCACCACTCGATCAGCCGCTGGGCGAGGATCAGGGCGTCGTCGCCGAGCATCTGGCAGTAGTCGGCGAGGTCGGCGCCGTCCAGGCCGGCGGGCAGGGCGGTGTCCACGCCGAGCAGCGGGTCGGCGAAGCCCGTCCCGTACGCCCAGCGGCCCTCGCCCTCGGGGCCGGGCGTGGCATCGACGAGGCTGAGGTAGACGTGGTCGTCCTCGGTGGTGGACGTGGTGTGGTCGTGCACGGTGGCTCCCCCGTCAGATGTGCGGGACATCCTCGGGGATGTCGTAGAAGGTCGGGTGGCGGTAGACCTTGTCGCCGCTGGGCTCGAAGAACGGGTCGCGCTCGTCCGGGGTGGAGGCGGTGATCGCGTCCGAGCGGACCACCCACAGGCTGACGCCCTCGTTGCGGCGGGTGTACAGGTCGCGGGCGGCGAGCAGGGCCATCCGGTCGTCGCTGGCGTGCAGCGAGCCGACGTGGACGTGGTTCAGGCCGCGCCGGGGGCGCACGAACACCTCGTACAGCGGCCAGCCGGCCTTGGACTCAGCCGGGGACTCAGCCTTGGGCTCGGTCACTTTCCGTTCTCCTGTTCGGTGTGCTGCTCGGCGGCTGCGGTCTGTTCGGCGGCGCGCTTGGCGGCGTAGGCGACGGCCGCCTCGCGCACCCAGGCGCCGTCCTCGTGGGCGGCCCGCCGGCGGTCGATCCGCTGGGCGTTGCAGGGGCCCTGGCCGTGGATGACCCTGGTCAGCTCGGACCAGTCCGGCTCGCCGAAGTCCCAGCCGCCGCGCTCCTCGTTCCAGCGCAGCTCGGGGTCGGGAAGGGTGACGCCCAGGTGCTCGGCCTGCGGGACGGTCATGTCGACGAAGCGCTGGCGCAGCTCGTCGTTGGTGTGGCGCTTGATCCGCCAGGCCATCGAGCGGGCGGTGTTCGGCGAGTCGGCGTCCGAGGGACCGAACATCATCAGCGACGGCCACCACCAGCGGTCGACGGCGTCCTGGACCATCCGGCGCTGCGCCTCGGTGCCGCGCATCAGGGTCATCAGGAGCTCGTAGCCCTGGCGCTGGTGGAAGGACTCCTCCTTGCAGATCCGCACCATCGCGCGGGCGTACGGACCGTAGCTGCAGCGGCAGAGCGGGACCTGGTTGCAGATCGCGGCGCCGTCCACCAGCCAGCCGATCACGCCGACGTCGGCGAAGGTGAGGGTGGGGTAGTTGAAGATCGAGGAGTACTTCTGGCGACCGCTGATCAGCTTCTCGGTGAGCTCGGCTCGGTCGACGCCGAGGGTCTCGGCGGCGGCGTAGAGGTAGAGGCCGTGGCCGGCCTCGTCCTGGGCCTTGGCGAGCAGGATCGCCTTGCGGCGCAGCGAGGGGGCCCGGGTGAGCCAGTTGCCCTCGGGCTGCATGCCGATGATCTCGGAGTGGGCGTGCTGGGCGATCTGGCGGATCAGGGTGGCCCGGTACGCGTCGGGCATCCAGTCCCTGGGTTCGATCCGCTGCTCGGCGGCGACCACCGCCTCGAAACGGTCCTCCGGTGTCTGCGCGGGGACCGGCTCGGCCACCTCTGCTGTCACCACGGGCCCCTCTCCTGTTTCCTGCATCGGCCGTTTACTGCTTCGGCATTCCCTGCGTCGACGCCGCGCACCAACCGACTGACCGTTCGGTCGGTCCCATTCTGCGCGGTGGGGAGGAGGGATGGCAAGGGATGGCAAGGGACGGCGACGTACAGGCGGGACGACTGTGGGCGCGCGCCGGGTGCGGACAGGCACAGAAACAGATAACAGCTGACAGAAACTGAAATCTGTCAGCTGTTATCTGTTAGCCGTGTTCTGTCAGCTGTGGCCTGTTAGCCGTCTCCTGTCAGGTCGCCCCCCGCCAGCCGTCGCCGTCTCGGCTCACCCCTCCCCGCGGTCCCGCAACCGCGGCAGCGGCACCGCGAGCAGCGCCGCCAGCAGCGCGATCCGCGGAGCGAGCTCGTCCAGCCGGATGTACTCGTGCCGGGCGTGGGCGCCGGCGCCCACCGCACCGAAGCCGTCCAGCGTCGGCAGTCCGCGCGAACCCGGCAGGTTGGTGTCCCCGGCCCCGCCCGCCGGGGCGCCGTCCAACTGCTGCCCGAGCACCGCGGCGAGCGAACGCACGTGCCGCAGCAGCGGGTTGCCGGTCCGCTCGGGCCAGGCCGGGCGGCTGGACAGCACCTCCGTCCGCACCCGGGCACCCGGGCGCAGCGCGGTCAGCCGGGCGAGGTTGTCCAGCGTACGGCGCTGCGCCTCCGCGGTGGCGAACCGCAGGCCGAGCTCCGCCTCGGCTCGACCGGCCACCACATTGGCCCGCGAACCCCCGCTGATCCGACCGGCGTTGAGCTCGGTACCGGGCTGGCCCGCGAGTCCGCGGACGAGCACCAGCTGGTCGACGAGCTCGTCCACCGCCGACACCCCGTCGTGGGCGTCGTTGCCCGCGTGGGCCTCCCGCCCGGTCACGGTGAGCCGGACCCGGGTGCTGCCGCGCCGCGCGGTCTTCAGCCGGCCGTCCGGATGCGGGGGCTCCAGCCCCAGCGCCGCCGCCGCCCCGCGCAGTTGGCGCTCGACCAGGCGACGCCCGTCCGGGCTGCCGACCTCCTCGTCGGAGACCACGACCAGCCGCACGGTGCGGTGCGGCCGCTCCCCCAGGTCCGCGAGCAGCGCCAACGCGCCCTCCAGGATGGCGAGTCCGCCCTTCATGTCGACCACGCCGGGCCCGGTGAGCCGCCCGTCCTGCTCGGCCACCGGCCAGTCGGCCAGTGTGCCGACCGGCCAGACGGTGTCGTGGTGGCCGACGATCAGCAGATGCGGCAGCGTCTCGTCGCGCCCCTCCCACTCCAGGACGAGATGGTCACCGGCCGGCCCGGGTTCACGGCGGGCAGTGGCCCCGGTGACCCGAAAGCCAGCCGCCAACTCCTCGGCCAGTGCGTCGAGTCTGGGCGCGTCCCCGCTCGGCGACTCGATCCGCGCCAAGTCGGCGCAGCGCCGCCGGACGGCGCCGACGAGGGTACGGGCACGGGCGCTGAGCGCCTGCGGCAGGCCGGACAGCGCCGCAGTGGCACCGGCAGCAGCGGACTTGGCCGTCGCGGAGGTGCTGGAAGTGCTGGAAGCCGCAGAAGTGGCGGACTTGGCAGACGTGACAGACGTGACGGTAGCGGAAGCGGTTCCGGGCGCGGTTCCGGGCACAGTACCGGAAGCGGCAGCGGCACCGGCGGCCACCACGAGGGCCTCGCCGTCGGCGGCGGCCGGGACAGTCACCGGTACGCGGTCGGGTTCGGCGGCGGCACCCGGCGCGGCCGGCGACCCGACGATCTGGGGACTCAACGCTCGCCTCCGCGGCCGCCGCCGGTATTCAGCGGCCGTACCGGCTGACCGCTCCCGCCCGGGTGCCAGGCCCGCCCGGACCGCACCGGTCGGCCGGGATGATTCACGGCCGGTCGGAACGGCCCGTCTGGCCCAAGTGCGGTGGAACGGCTGGGCGGCGTGCTTGGCATTGCGTCCTCCTCGCTCGATCCGGTGCCCCGGTCCGCCCGGAGCCCCGTGCACGGCGGTCTCCTGGCAGCGGGCGCGGAAGCCGGACCGCCGCAGGGAAGCCGAGATGTGAGCCTAGAAGAACCGTTCGGTTTCCTGCGAGGTGGCCCTGCTCCCAGCGTGCCGGCACCGGCCCCAACCTGGCACACCCGTCGGACAACGGCGACGGGCGCTCGGCGCGCGGGCCCGGATCGGCACGCGGGCGCGGTCGCCGGATCGCGCCCATCTCCACCATGGACCCGCCGCCCGGGTTCGGCAGCGCAAACCGCCAAGGCACGGCATTTCCAGGCCGGATGGGTGACAGCGGCTCAGCAGGCGGTACGAACCGGGGGCACGCGGCGGCTCAGGGAAGCCCGCCGCGACGCCCGGCCTGACGTCCGGGGAACATCCGTGTGAACACCGTCCGGCACTGCGCCCCACCCCGCCCTCGCGCGCGCCCGTCGTCAGGCACCGTCCCCGACCACCCCCGCATCCCGTGCGAGCAGCGCGGCCTGGACCCGGTTGCCCACGCCGAGCGCGGTCAGGATCCGACTGACGTGCGCCTTGACGGTGCTCTCCCGCATCCCCAGCACGCCCGCGATCTCGGCGTTGGACAGCCCGTCGGCGAGTTCGCGCAGCACGTCGGTCTCACGCGGGGTGAGCCCGGCGACCCGGCTGCGGGCGGCGACCGACCGGGGCGCGCCGACCCGGTGGTACCGGTCGATCAGCCGTCGCGCGGCCGCCGGGTGCAGCATCCCCTGGCCCCCGGCGACCACGTGGACGGCCCGGGCGATCTCGGCGGGCGGGGTGTCCTTGAGCAGGAAGCCGTCGGCCCCGGCCGCGAGCGCCTGGTACACGTACTCGTCCAGGTCGAAGGTGGTGAGCGCGATCACCCGCGGGCCGTCCGGCAGTTCGCGCAGCCGCCGGGTGGCGGCGATACCGTCGAGCCGGGGCATCCGGATGTCCATCAGCGCGACGTCGATCCGGTGGCCGCGGGCGAGCTCGACGGCCTGCAGCCCGTCGGCGGCCTCGGCGACCACGGTCAGGGCCGGGTCCTGGGCGAGGAGGTCGACCAGACCGAGGCGAACCAGCGCGTCGTCGTCGACCACCATCGTGCGGATCATGAGGCGTCCTTGGGCTGCGGGATCGTTGGCTCCGGGGGCGGTGGCTGCGGGACCGATGGTTCCTGGGCCAGCGGCTCCGGGGGCGGCGGCTCTCCGGTCGGCGGCTCCGCGGTCGGTGGCCGCGGGATCGGTGGCCGCGGGGTCGGACCACCGCCGGGGGCGGGGAACGGCTGCGACGGGCGGTCCGGCGCGGGCAACCGGGCGGAGAGCCGGAAGCCGTCGGCGGCGTCCGGGCCCGCGTCGAGGTGACCGCCCAGTGCGCCGACCCGTTCACCGAGTCCGACCAGGCCGTACCCGCCGCCGGTGCCGGACCCGTTCGGCGACGTCCCGCCCGGACCGTTGCGGACCTCGACGGTGGTCGCGGGCCCGCCGTAGCCGACCCGGACGGTGACGGGCGCGGCGTGCGCGTACTTGCGGGCGTTGGTCAGCGCTTCCTGGACGACCCGGTGGACGGCCAGCCGGTGGGTGGTCGGTACGGCCTCCGGGTCGCCGGAGACGGCGAGTTCGACCTGCTGCCCGGCCTGGATCGCCTCGCCGACCAGCTCGGTGAGGTCGCGCAGGGCGGGCGCCGGGACACGGGTCGTCCCGGTCGGCCCGGGCCGCTCGTCCTCGGCGGCGGGCCACTCCGGCGGGTCGGCACGCAGGGCGCCGAGGACGTCGCGCAGGTCGTCGAGCGAGCGGGCGGCGGCGGTGCGCAGCAGTTCGAGGCGGTGGGTGAGCCGGTCCGGGTCGGCGGCGGCGGTCCCGGCGCGGGCCTGGTCGCGCAGCACCCCGGCGTGCAGCACCAGCAGACTGAGGCGGTGGGCCAGCACGTCGTGCATCTCCCGGGCGATCCGGGCGCGTTCGGCGGATCTGGCCTGCTCGGCACGCAACTCCCGCTCGCGGCGCAGCGTTTCGACCTGCTCGTGCAGGGTGCGGATCAGCACCCGGCGGCCGTGCAGCCACAGCCCGACGGACAGGACGGCGGCCTGGACGAGGAGTTGGGAGCCGATGGTGCCCGCCCAGCCGACCAGCGAGTCGGCGCCGGTCGCGCTGAGCACCGCAATCGCCGCGCCGCCGACCACCGCCGGTCCGATCCGTCCGAGGGAGGCGAGGTAGTAGACGCTGAACAGGGCCGGGAAGGCCCGGTTGAACAGGCCGCCGGTGAGCACCGGCAGGACGGCGGAGGCCACCGGGTAGCGGCGGGCGAACAGCAGGGACAGCGCGGCGAGCGCGGCCATGGCCGTCCGGGGCAGGCGCAGCGGGCTGTCGGTGTTCAGCCACTGGACGAGACCCTCCTCCACGGTGAGGGCGAGCACGCCGAGCAGCAGCAGTGTGTCGGTCCAGGGCCGGAGGTCCGGGCCGAACCAGCCGAGCAGGCCAGTGCGCATCAGGCTCCTCCCCTCCCGCCTCGTCCGTCCGCCTGTCCGTCCATTCGCTCGCTCGATGCTAGGGCGGGCGGCGACGCGGCGCTCCCGTCTCCCGGGTAGCCGCACCCTCGACTTTGGTCGGGGGGCGATGCCGCTCTCCGGCCGATTCCGGGCCCGCCCGGTCTCCCTAGCGTCGACGGCATGACGAACGGACAGCTCCGCCACCGCCCCGACTCCCTTCCGCCGCAGACCAGTTCGCACGGCGCACTCGGCTCGCCGCCCGGCGGGGACCACCTGCTGTTCCTCGCCGAGGCACTGCGCACCTTCCACGACACCGGCGCGCTGGCACCGAGCGGCGCGGAGCTGGTGAACGCGCTGGTGGTGCCGGCGACCAGCCGTCCGAACCGGCCGATCTCGGTGCTGGAGGTAGGCGCCGGGACGGGGGCGGTGACCCGGCGGCTGGCCCAGGTACTGCGCCCGGGCGACCGGCTGCACGTGGTCGAGGCGAACCCGCGGTTCGCCGAGCGGCTGCGGGAGGACCCGGTCCTGGCGGCGCGCCGACCGGGGGTGGGGCTGCGACTCTCGGCCTGCCGAGTGGAGGAGCTGCCGGAGGCGGGGGGCGAGGTCGCGGGGGCCGCCCCGGGCTCCGAGGAGCGGTACGACGTGATCGTGTCCGGCCTGCCGTTCACGAACTTCGAGCCGACCCAGGTCCGGGACCTCCTCGACCTCTACCTACGGCTGCTGGCGCCCGGCGGGGAGCTGACCTACTTCGGCTACCTCGGCACCACGACGGCACGCACGCTCACCTCCGGGCCCCGCCGGGTCGCCCGCCACCGGGTGGTGGCACGGCTGCTGCGACGCTTCGAGGCGACGTACGGGCTGGGCGAGCGCACGGTGTGGCGCAACCTGCCGCCCGCCCGGGCCTACCTGCTGCGCTCGCCGGGCGGACAGCAGGACTGGGCGCCGGCCCCGGCCCCGCCCGCCTCCGCCACTGCCCCTGCCCTCGCCCTTGCCCTCACTCCGGAGCCCGATCCGAACAGATGACAGTCGACAGATTTCAGATAACAGACGACAGACGACAGCGAACAGATTTTGAAATCTGTTCGCTGTCATGCCATAGTGAAACTTGGGTCACATCACCCGCGCCCCCCGGCGCCACACCCGTCCCTGGAGCACTCATGGCCTCGACCACCCGCCCCGCACAGCGCGCGCTCGGCACCTCCGGGCCCGTCACCTCCGCCCTCGGCCTCGGCTGCATGGGCATGTCCGACCTCTACGGCCCGGCCGACGAGGCCGAGGGCATCGCCACCATCCACGCCGCCCTGGACGCCGGAATCACCCTCCTCGACACCGGCGACTTCTACGGCATGGGCCACAACGAGCTGCTGATCCACGAGGCACTGCGCGGCCGCGACCGCGAGAGCGTGCAGATCAGCGTGAAGTTCGGCGCCCAGCGCGACCCGAACGGCCAGTGGCTCGGCTACGACGCGAGCCCGGCGGCCACCAAGACCGCGCTCGCCTACACCCTGCGCCGCCTGCGCACCGACCACATCGACATCTACCGCCCGGCCCGCCTCGACCCCAAGGTGCCCATCGAGGAGACCGTCGGCGCCATCGCCGACCTGGTGAAGGCCGGTTACGTCCGCCACATCGGCCTGTCCGAGGTGGGCGCCGACACCCTGCGCCGCGCCTCCGCCGTCCACCCGATCAGCGACCTGCAGATCGAGTACTCGCTGCTCTCCCGCTCGATCGAGGCCGCCGTACTGCCCGCCGCCCGTGAACTCGGCATCGGCATCACCGCGTACGGCGTGCTCTCCCGCGGCCTGCTCAGCGGCCACTGGGACCAGGACCGCCCGCTGGCCGGCACCGACTTCCGCGGCCAGAGCCCGCGCTTCCAGGGCGACAACCTGACCCACAACCTCACGCTCGTCGAGGCGCTGCGCCAGGTCGCCACCGCCAAGGGCGCGAGCGTCGCCCAGGTCGCCATCGCCTGGGTCGCCTCGCGCGGCGAGGACATCGTCCCGCTGATCGGCGCCCGTCGCCGGGAGCGCCTGACCGAGGCCCTCGGCGCGCTGGACGTCACGCTGACCGCAGAGGACCTCGCCGCCATCGACGCGGCCGTCCCCGCCGGTGCCGCCGCCGGCGACCGGTACGCTGCCGCGCAGATGGCGAACCTGGACAGCGAGCGCTGACCAGCGGAAACCTCCGCACCACCTGACCGCACGACCCTAAGGACGGCCCTCCCCGTGACCACGGACACCGCACTCACCGCCGAGCAGATCCTGATCGCGGCGGAGGAGGTCCTGCGTCGGTTCGGCCCGGCCAAGGCCACCGTCGTGGACGTCGCCCGCGACCTCGGCGTCAGCCACAGCAGCGTCTACCGCCACTTCCCCAGCAAGGCCGCCCTGCGCGAGGCGGTCACCCAGCGCTGGCTCGACCAGGCGCACCACGAGCTGGAGACCATCTCGACCGACGCCGGCGGCGCGGCCGAGCGCCTCAAGCGCTGGCTGAGCACGCTGTTCGCGGCCAAGCGGAAGAAGGCGCTGGACGATCCGGAGCTGTTCGCCACCTACATGGTGCTGGTCGACGAGAACAGCGGCACCGTGGCGGCGCACATCGACACCCTGGTCAAGCAGATCGCCCAGATCGTCCAGGACGGTATCGACGGCAAGGAGTTCAGGCTCGCCCACGTCCTCACCACCTCCCGCGCGGTCTTCGACGCCACCACCCCCTTCCACGACCCGGCCTATGCGCCCACCTGGTCCGAGCCGGCCGCGGACGAGCGCTTCGAGGCCGTCTGGAAGCTCGTTCTCGGTGGCCTGAAGGCGAAGTGACGCAGATCATCGGGTCCAGGCGCCGGCGTCCGGAGTGAAATCCGGTCGCCGGCGCCTCGGCCGTCGGGCAGACTGTCGCACACAGTTGATCTCACTCGGAGGATGACATGCGTGCGGCCGGCCCGGTCCTGGACAGCCTGCGGGGGCTCGCCCTCGGCGACGCCTTCGGCGATCGCTGGTTCTCGGTCCCGGCCGACGAGACGTCCGCCGCCCTGGCTGCCCGGCTGGCCCGCCCGGCGCCCTGGCACTGGACCGACGACACCGCGATGGCCCTCGTCCTGGTCCGCCACCTGACTACCCGCGGCGAGGTCCGACAGGACGCGCTGGCCGAGGAGTTCGCGGCGGAGTACACCCGCGAGTACGCACGCAAGTACGGTCCCTCGATGCACCGGGTGCTGCGCGGGATCGGCTCCGGCGGGGACTGGCGCGCCATCACCTCGGGCCAGTTCGAGGGTCAGGGCTCGCACGGGAACGGCGCGGCGATGCGGGTCGCCCCGCTGGGCGCCTGGTTCGCCGACGACCTGGACGAGACGGTCCGGCAGGCCGAACTCCAGGCGCTCACCACGCACTTCCACCCCGAGGCGGTCGCCGGGGCGGTGGCGGTCGCACTCGCCGCGGCGCTCGCCGTCCGCAGCCGGGGGCAAACCCCACCCGGCCGGGCCGAGTTGTTGAGCGAGGTGGCCGGGCGACTGCCGGACAGCGAGGTCCGCTCCGGTTTGCGGATCGCCGCCCGGATGCCGGGGCACACCAGCGTCCGGCACGCAGCCGCCGTACTGGGCTCGGGGCTGATGATCTCCGCCCCGGACACCGTCCCGTTCGCCCTCTGGTCCGCCGCCGGGCACCTGGACTCGCTGCCCGAGGCGATCTGGCACACCCTGGAGGGCGCCGGCGACATGGACACCACCTGCGCCATCGCCGCCGGGGTGGTCGCCGCCCGCACCGGGCTCGCGGACGTCCCGCCCGCCTGGCTCGCCGCCCGCGAGGAGCTGCCGGACTGGGTCGCCGAGGTGTCGACCGGGCCCTGAACCGAACGGTGCCCGGACGTCCCGGGAAGACGTCCGGGCCGGCCGCCGCCCCCCGGCGGGCCGCCCCGTCGGATCCGGGGCAACTCCGCGATCAGCGCCGCGAGTTGCCGAACAGCAGTCGGTAGGCGATCAGCAGCACCAGCGCGCCGCCGATCGCCGACACCCAGGTCGGCCCGTCGAAGAAGCGCGCCGTGATCGACCTGTGCAGGAAGTGCGACGCGATCCAGCCGCCGACGAAGGAGCCGGCGATGCCGATCAGGGTCGTCACGATCAGGCCGCCCGGGTCCCTCCCGGGCAGCAGCAGCTTGGCCAGGGCGCCTGCCACCAGGCCCAGCACGATCCACGCGATGACGCTCATCCGTCCATCCTCCCGTCCGCGGCGCGGCGGCCCCGTCCGCCCGCCCTGCCCGGAAGGACGCCGCCTCCCGCGGGCCCGGTTCCGCCGTCCGGGCGGGGCGCGCGCGAGCCGACCGTCCCGAGCCGACCGGTCCGCGCGTAGCGCCCTTCCGGCGCGCCGTCCAGCTCGGAACACCGAGGCCGCCCGCATCCTGGTCGCCGTTCACCCGCCCGCCGCGTGGCTCCCCGCGCCCGCGCGCCGCCACCCGCCGGACACCGCGCCGAGCCCCAGGTACAGCACCGACGCCGCCGCGAAGCCCACCGCCCAGCCGTAGTCGGCGAGCGGCTTGAGGAAGGGGACCACCCCGTCCACCGGGAACGGCCCCTGTTTGACCCCGTGCCCGTCGACGGCCGAGTACGAGCCACCGACCGCCAGCAGGCCGCCGACCAGCAGTGCGGTGACCGCCCGCCAGTTCCACCCGGCGGTGTACCAGTACGCACCGAACGGCCGGTAGAGCTCGACGAGTTGGAGGCGGGTGCGGCGCACCACCCAGTAGTCCGCGATCAGCACCCCGGCGACCGTCCCGAGCAGGCCGCCGACCACGCCCAGCCAGACGTAGATGTAGACGTGCGGGTCGGCGATCAGCCTCCAGGGGAAGATCGCGATCCCGACCACGCCGGTGATCAGCGCCCCGGTACGGAAGTTGATGAACCTGGGCAACAGGTTGGCCAGGTCGTAGGCCGGGGAGACGACGTTGGCGGCGATGTTCACCGACAGCGTCGCGACCAGGACGGTCAGCAGCGCGAACAGGACGGCGACCGGGTTCTCCATCTTCGCGGCCAGCTTGATCGGGTCCCACACCGGTTCACCGTAGACCGCCTCGGAGCCCGAGGTGACCAGCACCGACAGCAGCGCGAAGAACGTCATCGTCGTCGGCAGGCCGAGCGCCTGGCCGCGGATCTGGGCCCGCTGGCTGCCGCCGAAGCGGGTGAAGTCGGGGATGTTCAGCGACAGGGTGGACCAGAAACCGATCATCCCCATCAGCGACGGGAAGAAGACCTTCCAGAACCCGCCGTTCCAGCCGAGTCGGGAGGGCTGGGAGAGCAGGGGCCCCAGCCCGCCCGCCTTGACGGAGATCCACACCAGCAGGGCGAGCGCGCCGACGATGACGAACGGCGCCGCCCAGTTCTCGAAGCGCCGCAGCGTCTCCATCCCGCGGGCGATGACGGCCATCTCGATCAGCCAGAACAGCAGGAAGGAGAGCCACTGCGTCCACGGGTATCCGCCGAACTCCGACGCCGTGCGCCAGGATTCGCCGAACAGCTTGCCCGCCAGCAGGAAGATGCCTTCGCCCCCGATCCAGGTCTGGATGCCGAACCAGGCGCAGGCCACCGCCGCCCGGATCAGCGCGGGCAGGTTGGCGCCGCGCAGCCCGAAGGAGGCCCGGGCGAACACCGGGAAGGGAATGCCGTACTTGGTGCCGGCGTGCCCGGTGAGCAGCATGGGGACGAGCACGATCAGGTTGGCGAGCGCGATGGTCAGCACCGCCTGTTTCCAGTCCATGCCGATCGCGACCAGGCCCGAAGCCAGCGTCCAGGACGGGATGTTGTGGGCCATGCCGACCCAGAGCGCCAGGAAGTTGTACGTGGTCCAGGTGCGCCGCCGCACCGGGACCGGCCGCAGGTCGTCGCTGGTGAAGCCGTTGGGGGGCAGCACCCGGTCGGCCGGGTCGAGTTCGACCCGGCCGTCGGGGTGCTGCCGCTGTCCGCCGCCGGTCGCGGTGTCGGCCATGGGCAACTCCCGTCTGGCGCGGAGGGATCAGAGGTGGGGGATGACGTCCGTTCCGTAGGCGTCGATGGTGGACTCGACCGCGTCGTGCATGGCGTAGACGGCGAACTGGTCGACGCCGAGCGAGCGGAGTTCCGCCAGCCGGGCACGCTGGGCCTCCACCGGCCCGATGAGGCAGAAGCGGTCGACGATCTCGTCCGGGACGAAGGCCGTGTCGGGGTTCCCGGCCCGGCCGTGGTGGCTGTAGTCGTAGCCCTGGCGGCCCTTGATGTAGTCGGTGAGCGCTTCGGGCACCAGGTCGGAGTGCTCACCGTAGTGGCCGACCAGGTCGGCGACGTGGTTGCCGACCATTCCGCCGAACCAGCGGCACTGCTCCCGGGCGTGGGCCAGCGCGGCGGGCGAGTCGTCGGCGGTGACGTACGCGGGGGCGGCGACGCAGATGGTGAGCGAGGACGGGTCCCGGCCGGCCTCGGCGGCCGCGGCCCGGACCGCCTTGATCATGTACTCGGTGAGGTACGGGTCGGCCAGCTGCAGGATGAATCCGTCGGCCTGACGCCCGGTCAGCGCGAGCGCCTTCGGGCCGTACGCGGCCATCCAGATCGGCAGCTCCGCGCCGGGTCCCACCCATGGCAGGTGCATCTCGGCGCCGTCCACCTCGGTGGCGCGTCCCTCGGCCAACTCCTTGATGGCGTGCATGGCCTGGGAGAGCCGGTCGAGGGTGGCGGGCCGGCGTCCGGCGACCCGCATGGCGGAGTCGCCGCGGCCGATGCCACAGACGGTGCGGTTGCCGTACATGTCGTTGAGCGTGGCGAACAGGGAGGCGGTGACCTCCCAGGTGCGGGTGGAGGGGTTGGTGACCATCGGGCCGACGGTCAACCGCTCGGTCTCGGCGAGGATGCGACTGTAGATGACGAACGGCTCCTGCCACAGCACACAGGAGTCGAAGGTCCAACCGTGGCTGAACCCGGCCCGTTCGGCGCGGATCATCCGGTCGATGAGCAGGCGGGCGGGCGGGTCGGTCTGCAGGACGAGGCCGATGTCCATGGGTGGCTCCGGGAGGGGTGGGAGGGCGGCCCGGGGCCGGCGTGCGCCGCGCGGCCCCGGCCGGGAGAGGGAGGGGTTCAGGTCAGGTACTGGCAGGTGTCGCGGCGCAGGAAGGCGCCGTGCCCGGCCCGGCCGAGCCAGCTGCCGTCGTCCAGCACGACGGTGCCGCGGGAGAGCACCGTCCGTGCCCGGCCGGTGAGTCGGCGGCCCTCGTAGGCCGAGTAGTCCACGTTCATGTGGTGGGTGGCGGCGGAGACGGTCTGCACCGCGGTGGGGTCGTAGACGACCAGGTCGGCGTCGGCGCCCGGCGCGACGGTGCCCTTGCGCGGGTGCAGCCCGAACATCCGAGCCGGGGTGGTGCAGGCGATCTCGACCCAGCGCCGCCGGCTGATGCGCCCGTCCACCACCGCCTGGTGGAGCAGGTCCATCCGGTTCTCCACGCCGGGAAGGCCGTTGGGGATCTTCGAGAAGTCGCCGCGACCGAGTTCCTTCTGCCCCACGTAGCAGAACGGGCAGTGGTCGGTGGATACCACCTGGAGGTCGTTGGTGCGCAGCCCGCGCCAGAGCGCCTCCTGGTGCTCGCGGGGCCGAAGCGGCGTGCTGCACACGTACTTGGCGCCCTCGAAGCCGTCCGTTCCCTTCTCGGCGAGGTCGTCGGTGGAGAGGAAGAGGTACTGCGGGCAGGTCTCGCCGAAGACGTTGAGCCCGGCATCGCGGGCCCGGGCGAGTTCGGCGAGGGCGGAGGCGGCGGAGACGTGCACCACGTAGAGCGGACTGCCGGCCACCTGGGCGAGCTTGATGGCCCGGTGGGTGGCCTCGGCCTCCAGCAGTTCGCGCCGGACCTCACCGTGGTAGCGCGGGGCGGTGTGCCCGGCGGCGAGGGCCTGTTCGACCAGGACGTCGATGGCGATGCCGTTCTCGGCGTGCATCATGATCAACCCGCCGTTGGCGGCGCCGCGTTGCATGGCGCGCAGGATGCGGCCGTCGTCGCTGTAGAAGACGCCGGGGTAGGCCATGAACAGCTTGAAGGAGGTGGACTCGCCGGAGTCGACGAGCGTGTCCATCTCCTTGAGGACGGCGTCGTTGACGTCGGAGACGATGGTGTGGAAGGCGTAGTCGATCGCGCAGTTGCCCTCGGCCTTGGCGTGCCAGGTGTCCAGGCCCTCGCGCAGCGAGCCGCCGACGGGCTGGACGGCGAAGTCGACGATGGTGGTGGTGCCGCCCCATGCGGCGGCGCGGGTGCCGGTCTCGAAGGTGTCGGAGGCCGCGGTGCCGCCGAAGGGCAGCTCCATGTGGGTGTGGGCGTCGACGCCGCCCGGGATCACGTAGTGGCCGGTGGCGTCGATGACGGTGTCGGCGGTCCAGGCCTCGGCGGCGGCGCTGCCGGTGGCGGCCAGCGCGGCGATGCGTTCGCCCTCGATCAGGACGTCGGCGTGGAGTTCGTCGGTGGCGGTGATGACGAGGCCGCCGCGGACGACGGTGCGCTGCTGCGGGTCGCGGGTGGTCATCGCGGTGCTCCTCAGGCCTCGGCGATCGGTCCGTAGGCGTCGGGCCGGCGGTCGCGGTAGAACGCCCACTGCTGGCGGACCTGTTCGATCAGGTCGAGGTCGAGGTCACGGACGACGAGTTCCTCCTCCTTGTCGGAGGCGACGTCGCCGACGAACTGGCCGCGCGGGTCCACGAAGTAGGAGGTGCCGTAGAAGTCGTTGTCGCCGTACTCCTCGGTGCCGACCCGGTTGATGGCGGCGACGAAGTACTCGTTGGCGACGGCGGCGGCGGGCTGTTCGAGCTGCCACAGGTAGGCGGACAGGCCGCGGCTGGTGGCGGAGGGGTTGTAGACGATCTGCGCGCCGGCCAGGCCCAGGGCGCGCCAGCCCTCGGGGAAGTGGCGGTCGTAGCAGATGTAGACGCCGACCTTGCCGACGGCGGTGTCGAAGACGGGCCAGCCGAGGTTGCCGGGCTTGAAGTAGTACTTCTCCCAGAAGCCCTTGACCTGCGGGATGTGGTGCTTGCGGTACTTGCCGAGGTAGCTGCCGTCCGCGTCGATCACGGCGGCGGTGTTGTAGTAGACGCCGGTCTGCTCCTCCTCGTAGACCGGTACGACCATGACCAGGCCGAGTTCGCGGGCGAGTTCCCGCATCCGGCGCACGGTCGGACCGTCCGGGACGGCCTCGGCCCAGCGGTAGTGCTCGGGCTCCTGGACCTGACAGAAGTACGGGGAGTTGAAGACCTCCTGGAAGCCGATGATCTGCGCACCCTGGGCGGCGGCCTCGCGGGCGTACCGCTCGTGGAGCGCGATCATGCTCTCCTGGTCGCCGGTCCAGCGGGTCTGGACGAGCGCGGCACGGACGATCTGCGACATGGGTACCTCCGCAACTCCGCGGTCCGGCCGTGCGGTCGGGCCCGCGGTCTGAGGGTTGACGGGGCGGGTCTCTCCTGCGGTCCGCTCAGGGAGCCACAGGGGTCTACGTGCGTAGAAAGCGATCTGTAGACGGTAGGCCTGGCCTCGGTGGCCTGACAATACGTTGGCGGTAACGCGTCTGGGGCGATCTTGTTGCGCGGACACGCGGGTGGCCCTGGGTGGGATGAAACGCTGATCTACCCCGCACGCGCGCTCCTTACTCATTCGAGTGAAAGCGAGCGCCCAGGGTGCGGAATCGGCCGCCAGCGGGTAACACGCCGATGGACGTCACGACGGGCCGCCGCATCGGCGCCTGGAGGCGTGAACTCGGGTATCTGGCAGTCGAATCGAACGACGGCACGGCGACGACACGGGGTGGCATCGGGACCAAGGGGGTGGCGGGGATGGCAGCGCTCGGCAGGCGCGCGGAGCGTGCTTCGGATGCGGCGGGTACTTCGAGTGCGGCGGGTACTTCGGGTACTCCGGCTACGGCCGTGGGCGGCGGCCCGGTGGCGACGGGGCGGGCGCCCGCCCTGCCCGCCTGGGCCGGCCTGCTGCTCGCCCTCGGTGCGGTGCTGCCGCTCGTCCTCGGCTGGCTGCTGCACCACCGCCAGGCGCCGCGGGCGCGGGAGGTCGCCCTGCGGCTGGCCGGTTCCCGCATCGCCGCCGAGGCGCTGATCGGCGGGCGCACCGGGGACTACACGGCCGCCCTGCGCGCCGAGCTCTGGCCGGTCGCCGGGTACGGGTTGACGCTGGTGGCCGCTGCGCTGCTCGGCCGGTACGTGTTCGGCCGGCGGCGTGGGCGCGCCCTGGCGCTGGCGGTCGGCGGGGCCGGTCTGCTCGCGGCCGGCTGCGACCTCACCGGCAGCCTGCTGCTGCGCGTCGCGCTCGACCACCACGGCTCCGACACCCCCTTCGCGGTGGCGGCCGCGCTCGCCACCGTCGCGTGGCTGCTGCTCCTGCCGGCCGGGGTGGCCGCGGCGGGCGTGCTGCTGGTGACGGCCGCGCGGGCGGTGCGCGGACTGCTGTCCTCCGCGTCGAAGCCCGCGGTCGAGACGGACGGGACGGACGAGACGGATCGCCCGGCGCTGATCCCGCCCTGGCCGACGGCCGTCCGACACGACGGGCACGCCCGGTACGACGGGGACGGCGGGCAGTCAGCCGAGGGGCCGCCCGAGGCCCACACCCACTGGCGCGACGCCGCACGGGTGCCGCCCGGCCGCGAGCCCGCCGAGCTGGGCTTCTGCGCCTCGGGCGGCGGCATCCGCTCGGCCTGCGTCACGCTCGGCGCGCTCCAGGCGCTGCGCCCATGGCTCAAACGGGCCCGGTACCTGGTCTCCGTCTCGGGCGGCGGGTACACCGTGGGCGCGCTGCAGCTCGCGCTCAGCGACTCCGCCCCCGGCAGCCCGGTGCACGCCGTCTCGGGCCTGACGGCCGACACCGTGCTGGAACCCGGCTCCCCGGAGGAGGACCACCTCCGCCGGCACGGCAAGTTCATCGCCGATGGCGCCGGCGAGTGGCTGGTCGCCCTCGGAACGCTGCTGCGCGGCGTGCTGTCGGCGCTCACCCTGCTGCTGGCCGCCGTTCTGGTGCTCGGCCTCGGACTCAGCCGCTTCTACCGCGCCGTCCCGCTCACCGATCTGCACGCCCTGGCGGCCGTCGGTCTGCGCCACGCGGGCGCCGTGCCGGGCGAGTTGGCCTTCCGGCCGCCCGCGCTGGCCGGCCTCGCCGCACTGCTGGCCGCGGCGGCCGGGTGCTGGCTGCTCTGGCTGCTGGCCTTCCCGCCACTCGGCTGGCACGCACTGCTGCCGCGCACCCTGCACCGGCTCTACTCCGCCGCGCTCGCGCTGGCCGCCCTGCTGGCCGTCGGGGTGCTGGCGGTCCCCGGGCTGGCCTGGGGCGCCGTCCGCCTCCAACAGGCCCTGGCCGCCGGTCCGCGGCTGACCGGTGCCGGGCTCAGCCTGACCGTGGTGCTCAGCTATCTCGCCCTGTTGCTCGGCATACTCTGGCGCGACCGCCGGACGATCCGCAGCGGCGCGGCCGCGTTCGCCGGGGCGCTACGCGGCGCCGGCCGGCTCGGCGGCGGCCTGACCGCCAACCTGCCGCAGTACATCGTGGTCTGGGCGGCCCTCACCACACTGACGGCCTGCGCGCTGCTGGCCCTCGGCTGGGCGGTCGCCACCGGGTACGCCTGGCCGACGGCCGTGCAGGTGCTGCTGCCGCTGGTGCTCGCTGCGGTCGGGCTCAACCTCGACCAGACCTGGATGAGCCTGCACCCGTTCTACCGACTGCGACTGGCCTCCGCGTTCGCGGTCCGCCGGGTCACCGACGGCGGCCGGTCGTTCGCCCGCAGGTACGACTTCTACCGGGAGCAGACCTGGCTGAGCCACTACGCGGCCCGGCACCCCGACTTCCCTCAGGTGATCTTCTCGGCGGCGGCCAACCTCTCCGGCAACTCCCGCACGCCGCCGGGCCGTCGGGCGGTCTCCTTCTCACTCTCCCACGACTACGTGGGCGGTCCGGACGTCGGGTACGCCCGCACCGACCTGCTGGAGCGGCGCACCCGGCGACACATCGCCCGGGACCTCACCGTGCAGTCGGCGATGGCCGTCTCCGGGGCCGCCTTCTCCTCCGCCATGGGGCGCCAATCCCGCGTCTACCAGGGGCTGTTCGCGGCGACCAACGCCCGGCTCGGGACGTGGCTGCCCAACCCTGCGGTGCTCGGGCCGGCCTGGTCCGGCACCCGGGACTGGCGCCGCGCCGCGCAGCCCGCCGTCCGCCGACTCCCCTACCAGCTGCGGGAGCTGACGGGCCGGTTCCCGGCGGACGACCGCTTCCTACTCACCACGGACGGCGGCCACTACGAGAACCTCGGACTGGTCGAGCTGCTGCGACACCGGGTGCGGACGGCGGTGTGCATCGACGCCAGCGGGGATTCGGGCTACGCGGCCAACCTGGCCGCCGCGATCACGCTGGCCCGCGAGGAGCTGGGCATCGTGATCACCCTGCACCGGCCCGAGCTGCTGATCCCGGGCAGCGCCACCGCCGAGCGGGACGGCAGCGGAGCGCCCCTGCACGGGCTGGCGGCCCAGCTCTCCGACCGGCTCTCCGCCCGCGGGGTGATCACCGGCGACATCCGCTACCCCCGCACCGACGGCCTCCCGGAGTCCGACCGGCACGGCACTCTGATCGTCCTCCAGGCCGTGCTGACCGCTGACATGCCGTACGAGCTGCACTCCTACGCGGTGGCCAACCAGGCCTTCCCGAACGACGGCACCAGCGACCAGTGGTTCAACCACCAGCAGTTCGACGCCTACCAGACGCTCGGCCGCTACCTGGGCGAGCAGGCGGGGCCGGTGATCGAGCAGGCCCTGTCGGCCGCCGCGGACGACTCCGCGGCGCCTGTCCCCGCACAGTCGCCGGGCGGCGCGCCCCCGGCGTCGGGCGGCGCGCCCCCGGCGTCGGGCAGCGTGTCCTCGGCGCCGGGCGGCGCGCCCTCGGCGTCGTCCAAGCACTCGGCTGCGGCGCCGTCGGCCGCGGCTCCCCTGGCTCCGCGCCGTCCTGCCGAGAGTTAACAGGGCGCAACAGACGGGCGCCCCGGCTTGACTTCGTCCGACCGGCTCGGAAAAGATCCGGTGCATGGACTCCGGCGCCACTCTGGTCTGCCGCCTGCACGTCGATCTGCGACGCCAGGCGAGTTCCATCTGTGCCTGTTGACCTTGCTCCTCCCCGCCGGTCCCGCCCTGTGACCTCTGCCAGGGCCCGCGCCGTGCACCCGTACCCGCAGTTCTGACTCCTGTCGTACTCCCGCCTCGCCCGGCGGCACCATGCGTGCCGTGCCCGGTCGTGCCGGGTCGCTCCGCCGACTCGCGCCCGCCGGGCACCACCGCAGCCGCCGGACCCGGCCGCACCCCGCCGACGTTCCCGCCGCACCCGAGGACGCCCCCATGAGCCTGGACCTCGCCTCCGAGACCCCGACGCACACCCCCCAGACACCCGCCGCCGAGCGCGCCCGCGCTCCGCTGACCCCGAAATCCCTGCGGAGCATCGTCCGCGAGCTGGCCGAGCAGCCCGAGCAGTGGATCCACCTGGTCCGTCTCTCCACCGAGGAGCGCTGGTACCAGCGCCTGGTGGCCGAGGACGACCACGAGGTGTGGCTGATCAGTTGGCTGCCCGGTCAGTCCACCGGCTTCCACGACCACGGCGGCTCGCGCGGCGCATTCACCGTCGCGCTCGGCGAGTTGGAGGAGCTGTCCCTCGGCGGCCCGGAGCAGGGCCTGCTGATCCGCCGGGTCCCGGCCGGCACCACCCGCGCCTTCGGCCCCGAGTACGTTCACGACGTCCGCAACACCGCCTCCGGCCCGGCCGTCACCCTGCACGCCTACTCGCCCCCGCTCAGCTCGATGGCGCACTACGACCTGCGGGCCGGCGGGCTCGTCCGTACCTCGGAGGAAGGACCGGAGCAGTGGTGACCACGATCGACGACCTGGTGGCACGGGCCCGAGAGGGCGTCCACCGCCCCCGCGCCCAGGAGGCGCGCCTGGCCCAACTGGCGGGCGCGCTGCTGGTGGACATCCGTCCGGCGGCGCAGCGGGCGGCCGAGGGTGAGATCCCCGGCTCACTGATCATCGAGCGCAACGTCCTGGAGTGGCGGCTCGACCCGACCGGCAGTCACCGCATCCCCGAGGCCTCGGGTTACGACGTCGAGCTGATCGTGGTCTGCTCCGAGGGCTACGCCTCCAGCCTGGCCGCCGCCTCGCTGCGTGAGCTCGGGCTGCACCGGGCGACCGACCTGGACGGCGGCTTCGTCGGCTGGGCCACTGCCGGGCTGCCGACCCGTCCGGGCGGCTGACGTCGAGGCCCCGACAGGGGCGGGGACGAAGGGCTCAAGCCGGGCCTGAGCCGGGCTCCACGGCGCGTGCCGGACGGTAAATCACGGACAGGAGATGATGCAGGTCATAATCTGATCGGAGTTTCCGCCGGTCCGAAGCTGGGCAGCCACGCGGGCGGAAGAACGCCCGGGCGGTTGGACCCGCCGTCACACGAACGACCCGACCGAACGACCGAACGACACAGGCGCCGCCTCCCTGGGGCGCCCTGACGAGGAAACACCCCGTGATCAGATTCGAGGGCGCCGGCAAGCGCCACCCCGACGGCACGATCGCCGTCGAGGGCCTGGACCTGGAGGTCCCGACCGGTCGGATAACCGTCCTGGTCGGACCGTCCGGCTGCGGCAAGACCACGCTGCTGCGCATGGTCAACCGGATGGTCGAGCCCACCTCCGGCCGGGTGCTGTTGGACGACACCGACGTCGCCCAGCTGGAACCCGCCAAGCTGCGCCGCGGCATCGGGTACGTGATCCAGCAGGCCGGGCTCTTCCCGCACCGCAAGGTGATCGACAACATCGCCACCGTCCCCTACCTCCTCGGCTGGGACCGCAAGAGGGCCCGCGCCCGCGCCGCCGAACTGCTGGAACTGGTCGGACTCGCCCCGGAGACCGCCAGGCGCTACCCGTTCCAGCTGTCCGGCGGCCAGCAGCAGCGGGTCGGCGTCGCCCGCGCGCTGGCCGCCGACCCGCCGGTGCTGCTGATGGACGAGCCGTTCAGCGCGGTCGACCCGGTGGTGCGCGCCGGGCTCCAGGACGAGTTGCTGCGACTTCAGTCCGAACTGCACAAGACGGTGCTGTTCGTCACCCACGACATCGAGGAGGCCGTCCGGCTCGGCGACCAGGTCGTGGTGCTGCGCGAGCACGGCCGGATCGCCCAGCTGGCCGACCCGCACACCTTGCTGACCACGCCCGCCGACGACGGCGTGGCCGCCTTCCTCGGCCGCGACCGGGGCCTGCGCGGCCTCGGGCTGCGCCCCGCCACCGCCGTCCCGCTGCGCCCGGTGGGCGAGGGAGTCCGGTACGGGGGCTGGGAGTTGGCCCTGGACGACGAGCGCCGCCCGATCGGCTGGATCGACCGCACCGCCGTCGCCGCCGAGCTCCAGCCGGTGGCCGGATATCGCCCGGACACCGACACCCTGCGCACCGCCCTGGACGCCGCCGTGCTCTCCCCCGCCGGGGTCGCGGTCGCGCTGGACGCCGAGGGCCGGGCCGCAGGCACCGCGAGCCGCGAGGCGATCCTCGCGACACTCGCGCCCGCCGGCCGAACCACCGACGCCCTCAAGAAGCCCGTCGGCACCGGCGAGACCATCGACACCGGCAAGAGCCTCGACACCGGCAGGACCACCGACACCGGCAGGACCCCGGACAGCGGCATGACCCTCAGCACCGACCGGACGGACGGAGCCGACGGTGGACGATGAACCGATCGTCCGCTGGTACTGGATCGGCGACCACCTCGGCTACCTCGGCCACCTGCTCGCCGACCACGCCCTGATCGCGCTGCTCCCGGTGCTCATCGGCCTGCTACTGGCCGTCCCGCTCGGCCTGGCCTGCGCCCGGTTCCCCCGGCTGTATCAGCCGCTGGCGGCCGTGTTCAACATCGTCTACGCGCTGCCCTCGCTGGCCGTGTTCGTGGTGCTGATCCCCTACACCGGGCTCGCCACCCAGGCGACCGTGATGATCCCGCTCGCCTTCTACGCCCTCGCCGTCCTCCTGCCGACCACCGTGGACGGGCTGCGCGCCGTCCCGGAGTCGGTCCGGCAGGCGGCCACCGCGATGGGGTACGGACCCTGGCACCGGCTGGCCTCGGTCGAACTGCCCGCTGCCGTGCCGTACCTGATCGCCGGGCTGCGGGTCGCCGCGGTGTCCAGCATCTCGCTGGCCAGTGTCGGCGCGCTGGTCGGGCGCGGCGGGCTCGGCTACCTGTTCATCGACGGCTTCCAGCGCACCTTCCCGACCCCGATCGTGGCCGGCATCGTGCTGATCGCCGCGCTCGCGCTGGTCGTCGACCTGCTGCTGGTGGCCGCTCGGCGGCTGCTCGCGCCGTGGGCCGTCCGGGAGAAGGGAGCGGGCTCGTGAACTGGCTCAACTGGCTGAGCGACTTCTTCTCCGCCCCGGACCGCCGCAGCGGCCCGGACTCGATCGTGCACCGGGTCGCCGAGCACCTGCAGCTCTCCGGCGAGGCCCTGCTGTTCGCGACCGTCCTGGCCGTGCCGCTCGGGCTGCTGATCGGCTACACCGGGCGCGGTGTCACCGCGGTCACCGCGCTGGCCGGCGCCGCCCGCGCCCTGCCCACCCTCGGCCTGGTGACGCTCGCGGTGCTGCTCGGCGGGGTCGGCGACACCGCCGTGCTGATCCCGCTGGTCGCGCTCGCCGCGCCGCCGCTGCTGGTGGCGGCCGTCGAGGGGGTGCGGGGCACCGACCCGGATGTCCGGGACGCCGCGCGCGGCATCGGGCTGACCCACCCCCAGGTGCTCTTCCAGGTCTGCCTGCCGTCGGCCGCGCCGACCCTGCTGGCGGGCTTGCGCACCGCGACCGTCCAGGTGATCGCGACCGCCACGGTGGCCGCCTACGTCGGGCTGGGCGGCCTCGGCCGCTACGTCATCGACGGCCTGGCCACCCGCCAGTACGCGGTGACCGTGGGCGGCGCACTGCTGGTGGTGCTGCTCGCGGTCGGCGCCCAGCTGTTCTTCGCCCTGCTCGCCCGGTTCGCGCTCCCGCCCGGGATGCGCGCCCAGCGCCGGGCCCGCTGAAGCCCTCCTCTCCCATCCGCTCCGGAAGGACAACTGTCACCATGTCGACATTGAAGAGAAGCAGGCGTGCCGTCCTCCTCGGCACCCTCGCCGCGCTCGCCCTGGGCGCGACCGCCTGCGGCTCCTCCAGCAGCAACCCGCTCGACGGGGGTTCGACCGCCGCGGCGGCCGGCGGCGGCTCCGGGTCGACGGTCGTCGTCGGCTCGGCGAACTTCCCGGAGAACGTCCTGCTCGGCTCGATCTACTCGCAGGCACTCAAGGCCAAGGGCGTCAAGGTCGAGGAGAAGTTCAACATCGGCAGCCGCGAGGTGCTCTACGGGCAGCTGCAGAGCGGCAACCTGACCGTCCTGCCCGAGTACAACGGCGCGCTGCTCGCCTACCTGGACGCCAAGGCCACCGCCGTCACCACCCAGGACGTGAACGCGGCGCTGACCAAGACGCTGCCCGCCTCGCTGGCGATCCTCGACTCCTCGCCCGCCGAGGACAAGGACTCGCTCAGCGTCACCCAGGAGACCGCCGACAAGTACGGCCTCAAGAGCATCTCCGACCTCACCGCCAAGGCCGGCGAGTTCACCATCGGCGGCCAGCCGGAGTTCAAGTCCCGCCGCGAGCAGCAGTTCAAGGACGTCTACGGGCTCACCTTCAAGGAGTGGAAGCCCACCGCCGACACCACCGCGAACGCGCTCAAGGACGGCAGCATCCAGGTCGGCAACGTGTTCACCACCGACCCGAAGATCGTCCAGTACAAGCTCGTTCCGCTGACCGACCCGAAGAACGTCTTCGGCGCGCAGAACATCACCCCGCTGGTCAACAAGGCGGGCGTGGACGCCACCGCGACGGCGGCGCTCAACGCGGTGTCGGTCAAGCTCGACACCGCCGGGCTGACGGGGCTGATGAAGCGCGTCGCGATCGACAAGGAGGACCCGTCGGCGGTGGCCAAGGACTGGCTGAAGGCCAACGGCCTCGGCTGACGACCTGTACGACGACCGAGTCGTACGGCGAACGGCTCGTGCGGTGGACGGCGGCGCGGAGGCATCGGCTTCCGGACCGCCGTCCACCGCCCGTTGTCCGCCGCCCGCCGTTCACAGCCCGCCGTTCACCGTCAGGCGGGACCTTCCCTTCGGCGCCGCGAACATGACAGTGTGGCGCCATGCGCACTCGTCTCCTCGCCGCCACCCTCACGGCACTCGCCGCGGTGAGCCTCGCTGCCTGCTCCAGCTCGGGATCGAGCTCGGGCAAGGCCACCACTGCGGCCGGTTCCCCCACCACCACCGCCACCCCCTCCGACGCCTCGACCGGCTCGGCCGCCGCAACGCCCGCCACCTCCGCGCCCTCCGCGCCCTCCGCGTCTGCTACCGCCGACGGCGCCACCGGCGCACCCGCGGGCTCCTCGCCCGGTGCGGACGGGTCGGCCCCGGCCAAGCCCGCACCGCCTGCCGATGCCGGGCTGCCCGCCAAGCCGGACTCCGACCTGACCGGCAAGGTGGTCGCCGCGCTGAACGCCATCGACCCGGCGATCGTCGGCGGCAAGCCCGACCAGGTGGTGGAACAGGCCCGCAAGCAGTGCCAGTCGATGTACCAGTTCCCCAAGGACAAGGCAAAGCTGATCGAGCTGGCCAATCAGCACTTCACCTCGCCCGACCACCCGCAGGGCTTCGGCCCCGACACCGCCGCGAAGATCAACGACGCGCTGCGCACCACGCTCTGCCCGTCGCCGCGCTAGCGCGGTCCGCGCCCCCGAACCGCCCGGCGTCCTGAGCTCCGGGCAGCCGTGGCCGCGCCCCGCCCGCCGGGTGCGCGGCCATCGGCGTTCGCGGGCCGGGAAGCGCGGTTCACCCACCATCACGCCTGGGACCCCGCCCGCCACATTCTGCCGCTCCGCTTCCCGCTCATGCACGTCGCCTGCGAGCGGCGCACGGAACTCCTGGGCGAAGACGCATGGTTGACCGAGGCCGTCGACAAGCTGACGCCGCCGCACTGCCACCGGGAGACCACCGCCCTGCGACCGGCGGAGCGGACACCGGACGACCTGTGCCGCACCACCAGACGGTTCCTCCCCCACCACCCCGGCCGCCAATCCGCTCCGTTCGGCGGCCGGGGCCGTGTGCTGACGAACAGTTAGGACTCTTGACAGGCCAGTGGTCTAGTCCAAACATAAGCATGTCGATCCGACCGGGATGCACTGTGGGGGTGTGACCACCGGCGGCTGAGGCACCGCCCTGCCCTGTTCCGTTCCACCCCCGCTCCGTACGGCGTGCGCACGTTCGCACCGTCGCCCGCCTCCACGCGAGTCGGCGGGTTCCGCACGCCCTTGTGTCCGCACCGCCCCCCGGACCAGGGTCCGCGCGGCCGCCCCCACACGGCCGCCGACGCCCCGGCCCGCTCCCACCGCCCCAACGTCCTGCCCCACCAAGTCCGTTGGAGAATCCATGCGTCTTCGCAGAACCGTCCAGGCCGCGCTGACGGCCTGTGCCACCCTGGCCGCCTCGGCCGGCCTGGTCGCCGCCGGGACGGACACCGCCCAGGCCGCGACCCCGCTGCCCAGCCGGGTGTTCGCCCCCTACTTCGAGTCCTGGACGGGCCAGAGCCCCGCCACGCTGGCCGCGCAGTCCGGCGCCAAGTACCTGACCATGGCCTTCCTGCAGGCCGCCACCAAGGGCTCCTGCACCCCGTACTGGAACGGCGACACCTCCAAGCCGGTCTCCTCCTCGACCTTCGGCGCCGACATCGCCACCATCCGGGCCAACGGCGGGGACGTGATCCCCTCCTTCGGCGGCTACACCGCCGACAACACCGGCACCGAACTGGCCGACAGCTGCACCGACGTCAACCAGATCGCGGCCGCCTACGAGAACCTCATCACCACCTACGACATCAGCCGGATCGACCTCGACATCGAGGACAACTCGCTGACCAACACGGCCGGGATCGACCGCCGCAACAAGGCGATCAAGACCGTGCAGGACTGGGCCGCCGCCAACGGGCGCAACATCCAGTTCTCCTACACCCTGCCGACCACCACCAGCGGGCTGGCCGACAACGGCCTGGCGGTGCTGCGCAACGCAGTCAGCAACAACGCGCGGATCGACGTCGTCAACATGATGACCTTCGACTACTACGACGGCGCCACCCACGACATGGCCGCCGACACCCAGACCTCCGCGCAGGGCCTGTACAACCAGCTGGCCAAGCTCTATCCGTCCAAGACCCAGGCGCAGCTGTGGGGTTCGATCGGGATCACCGAGATGGTCGGCATCGACGACTACGGAGCGGCCGAGACCTTCACCGTGGCGAACGCCACCACGGTGTACAACTGGGCGGTGTCGAAGGGCATCAACACCCTGTCCTTCTGGGCGCTCCAGCGCGACAACGGCGGCTGCGTCGGCAAGGGCGGGGACGACTCCTGCTCCGGCATCGCCCAGAACACCTGGGACTTCAGCCACATCTTCGCGCCGTTCACCAACGGCTCGACGGCGACCAACGACTTCTCCGTGACGGTGAACCCGAACTCCGGTACGGTGGCGGCCGGTTCGTCCGCCTCGGCGAGCATCGCGACGGCGGTGACCGCCGGTTCGGCCCAGAGCGTCAACCTCTCGGTCAGCGGCGCCCCGGCGGGCGTCACCGCCACCGTCACGCCCGGCAGCGTCACGGCCGGCGGCAGCGCCACGCTCAACATCGCCACCACCTCGGCGGTGGCGCCCGGGAGTTATCCGCTGACCGTGACCGCCACCGCGCCCTCCGGCACCCGCACCACGACCTACTCGCTGACCGTCACCGGGACGACCCCGTCGACCGGCCTGGCCAACGGCGACCTGGAGACCGGGAGCCTGGCCCCGTGGACCTGCCAGAGCGGCGGCGCCGTGGTCTCCACCCCGGTCCACTCCGGCTCCTACGCGCTGCAGGCCGCGCCCGGCGCGAGCCAGACCGGCGAATGCACCCAGACCGTGACGCTGAAGCCCAACACCAGCCACACCCTGAGCGGCTGGGTGCAGGGCAACTACGCCTACATCGGCGTCAGCGGCGGTGCCACCGGGAGCACCTGGGCCAACTCCTCGGGCTGGACCAAACTGTCCGTCCCCTTCACCACCGGCGCCTCCGGCGCCGTGACGGTGTACCTGCACGGCTGGTACGGGCAGGGCGATGTCTACGGGGACGACTTCTCGATCTCCTAGTGGCCGTGGGCTGACGGCTGACGTGTAACAGATGACGGCTGACAGATTTCAACATCTGTCAGCCGTCATCTGTTCGCCGAAAGCCGTCACCCCGCCGCGGCCCGCAGCCGCCCCGGCCGGCACATCGTCACGTACGCCACCAGCGCCAGCACCCCGCACCCCAGCACCACCACCGCCAGCAGCACCGCCGACGGCCGTCCGCCGAGGCTGCTCAGCGGTGCGACCAGCGCGCCGCACAGGAAGTTGCCGGTGCCCAGCAGCGCCGAGGCCGTCCCCGCGACCTGCGGCTCGACCAGGCTCAACGCCTGGGCCGCCGTGTTCGGCAGGACCACCCCGAGGCTGCCCATCAGCACGAACAGCGGCGGGCAGAACCCGGCCAGCCCGAAGTCCCAGACCGTTGTCAGCAGCACCAGCGCCACCCCCGCCGCGGCTGCCGTGGCGAGCCCGCCCAGCATCAGCGCCCGTGCCGTGAAGCGCGGGGCCAGCACCCGCCCGTTCAGCTGGGTCATCACCACGATCGACAGCGAATTCAGCCCGAACAGCAGACTGTAGGTCTGCGGCGAGACCTGGTACACGTGCTGCAGCACCGTCGACGACCCACTGATGTAGCCGAACAGCGCACCGAAGGACAGCGAGCTGGTCAACGCCAGCCCCAGGAAGGGCAGTCGGCGCAGCAGCCGCCCCATGGTGCGCAGCGCCGCGCCCGCCCCGCCGCCGTTCCGGGCCTGCGGCGGCAGCGTCTCGCGCAGCGCGCCGAACGCGGCCAGAGTGAGCAGCAGTCCGAGCGCCGTCAGCGCGCCGAAGGTGCCGCGCCACGAGGTGAACCGCAACAGCTGTGCACCGACGATCGGGGCGAGGATCGGCGCCAGCCCGGATATCAGCGCGATCGAGGCGAGGAAGCGCAGCATCGCCACGCCCTGGAAGCGGTCCCGGGCGACGGCGCGCCCGATGACCAGCCCCGCCGACCCGGCCGCGCCCTGGACGAAGCGGGCGGCGATCAGCACCGACAGATTGGGCGCGAGCACGCACACCACGCTCGACACGGTGTAGACGACCAGCCCCGCCAGCAGCGGCGGTCGGCGCCCGAAGCGGTCGCTGAGCGGTCCGAAGAGCAGCTGACCGGCCGCGACCCCGAACATCGAGAAGGTGAGGGTGAGCTGAACGGCCGCCGGTTCGGCTGCCAGATCCTCGGCGATCGCCGGCAGGCCGGGGAGGTAGAGGTCGGTGGTGAGCGGGCCGAGCGCGGTGAGTCCGCCGAGGACCGCGATCATCGCCCGGCCGGCACCGGCCCGGCCGACGACGGGCGAGGTGTCGGATGCCGGTGCTGTCGATGCGGGAGCGGTTGATGCCGGTGCTGTCGATGCGGAAGCGGTCGACATGTCGTCGGCGGGGCCGACGGTCGGGCCGGGCATGGCTCTCCTAACGGACGCGGTGACGTGGGTTCGTTCGCGATCCGTCCTATCGCAGCCCCGGCGGGGGAACGACAGCAGGGGTGCGCCCGGGCGGATCCGCCCACCGGTCGATCGCGGCGCGCACGACTGTCGACACGCGCACGACGACGGCCCGCCCGCACCTTCCGGTGCCCGGCGGGCCGTTCCACTCCCTGGTCAGGACGGCTGATCCGGGATCAGCGCCCGGTCAGCACCCTCAGTGCTTGGCGACGCGCTCGGCTCGAAGGGCCGCCTGCAGCGTCGCGCCGTCCTGCCACGCGTAGAGCTGGTTGCCGGTGAGCGTCACATTGTAGTACCCGCAGGTACCGCTCGCCTTGGTCGCGATGCTCTCCGGGAACCAGCCCGCCTTGAGGGAGAGCGGCACCGGGTGCGGGCCCTTGCCCAGCAGCCCGGCGGTGCAGCCGGCGGGCAGCCGGCCCTCGGGGAGGGTGGCGCGCAGCAGGCGGTCGTCGCCCGAGGTGGACATCACGTACTTCACCGAGGAGGCGTTGTCGGGCAGCCAGGCGGGCATCGAACGGCGGTCGGCCTTGGCCTGGGACCCGCTCTCGTACGAGGCCTGCTCCTGATGGCGCCCGTCCCACCACTCGGACACCCGCGGGCCGATTGCCACGGCGGCCACGGCAACGGCCATGCCGGTGCCCGCGACTCCCAGCGCGACCTTGCTCACGATGCCCTTCATACCCGACTTCCCTCTCCGTGTCCGGTGCCGATGTGTCGGTTGCCGGAGTGACCGCGCTCGGCCCGTCCGGACCGTCCGGCGGAGCGGTCCGCCGTCCGGGTGTATCCATCCTGGCCCGGACCGCCCCTTCGGATCGTCACCACGAGGTCGCGATCTTGCACCCAACCCACGGGGTACCGTCTCCACCTTCAGGCGTATGTCCGGCGGCCGGTCCCCGAGGTACGGGCCGTTCGGGCCCGCGATCGAGCGTGACTCAATCGCGGGCCCGTCGCAGTCCGGCCTGCTGCACCCGGGGGGAACGGACCGCCCCGAACGGCCCGCCGGACGGTGCGACGGCAGGTCAGACCGTCGCGGACACCGGCCGGGCGACCGGGAAGGGGCGCCCGTCGAGGGTCCAGTGCGGGTCGATGGGACGCAGCAGGGAGGCGTACACCTGGGCGGCGACGTCGGGGTGGCGGATCTCGCCGGTGGGCGGGCCGGCCGGGATGTCGTGGCCGGCGCAGGCGACCCAGGCGGTCCGCTCCTCGACGGTGCGGCCGCCGTGGCCACCGGCGTCGACGTGCCCGTGGTCGGTGACGACGATGACGGTCCACTGCTCCTCGGCGTAGCTCGCCCGGCCGCGGACGGCGTCGAGCAGACGGCCGAGGCGCTCGTCGGCGGTGCGCATCGAGGCACGGTACTCCTCGCCGCAGCCGAGGAAGTGGGCGGTCTCGTCCACGGCTCCGAGGTAGACGAAGGAGGCCTCGGGGTCGGCGGTGGAGAGGACGTGGACGGCCTCCCGGGTGATCTCCTCGTCGACGGCCTCCCAGGCCTCGGGGGTGTCCTCGGCCGGGGCAATGTAGGAGAGCCGGCCGGGGGCGCGGAAGAGCGGGCCGCCGGACTCGTTGATCATCAGCGGGTCCCAGCCGGCCGCGACGAAGGTGCGGCGGCGGTCGCCGCGGTTGAGGCGGGTGGCGAAGTCGGGGAAGACGTCGAGCCGGTTGCCGCCCAGGTGGTTGCCCCAGACACCGTGCTTGGCGGGCTCGACGCCGGTCACGATGGTGGCCCAGCACGGCCCGGACATGGTGGGCGTGGTGTCCGCGACGGTGACCGGCACCAGGAACCCGGCTTCGGCGACCTCCTGGAGGCGCGGCATCGCCACCTCGGCCAGGTAGTCGTGGCGGACTCCGTCGATCCCGACGACGAGCACGCGGGGGCGGGGCCACTGGGCTGGGGACATGGCGGGGCTTCCTTTCGGTGGTGCGCACCCGGCCGCGCCCGCCGAGGGCGCAGCCGACCGCGCCATGCTTCACCGCCCGCCGTACCGATCGGCATCCTCCTGTCGAACGGAGGGTGTCCGCGAGGTGTCGGGAGGTCGCCGGTCGCCTGTCGCGTCAGCTTTCGGTCGGCCGTCGATCAGCCGTCGGCCGGGTCGGCTTTCGGTCAGCCGTCGGCCGGCGGGCGGACGAAGCGGCGGTCGGCTTCGGCGAGTTCGGCGGCCGGTCCGGCGGCGCGCAGCACCACGTCGAGCACCCGCTCCGGGTCGGCGGCGTAGCAGTGTGCGAACCAGGGCAGGTTGGCCTCGACCACGGCCCAGTGCTCGGCCGGGTCGTACGGGTCGGCGACCGGGCCGACGTCCAGGGCGACGGCGCTGGGCAGGGTGTCGCCGACGGCGTCGAGCAGGCGGCGTGCGAAGGCGGCGGCCCCGTCGGTCAGCGGCGCCGGGTCGAGGCGGCCGAAGCGGGCGTAGCGGCTACCGGTGAGCACCTCGCTGTCGCGGACGAACAGCCGGTACTCGGCGGCGAAGGTCACCGGTTCGCTGACCAGGACGGGGGTGTCGGCGCCGATCCGCTCGCCGGTACGGGGCAGCCGGGAGCCGTCCGGATAGACGGCGGGCGGGATCGACTTGTCGGCGGGCGGCTTGACGAAGGCGGGGTCGCGCAGCGTCCAGGCCTCGGCGAGGGTGGTGAGTTCGATCCGACGGCGGGTGAACTCCTCGGGGAGGCGGGCGAGCCAGTCGTCCTCGGGTTCGAGCAGGGCGAGGCCGAGCGGCGCGGCGATCCGGGCGGCGGCGAGCGGGCCGCCGTACCAGTGGACGGGCCGCCCGGCGAGCCGCCCGACCGCGCCCGGGCCGTCCAGGACGGCGGTGGTCAGGCCGCGCCGGGCGGCGGCCTCGGCGAGCAGGGTGGTGGTGCTGGTCCGCTGGGCGGAGGTGAGCAGGACCCGCCCCACCACATCCGCACCGGCCGTGCCGGAACGCGCCGTACCCGTACGCGGTATCACGACTGTGGCCGGAACTCGTGGACGACCTCGATCCGGCCGACGATGTGCCGGTTGAACTCCGCCAACTCCTCGGCGGGCACCCAGAGTTCGAGGATGGTCCGGCCGCCGGCCTGCTGCACGGGATAGCGGTCCAGGAAGGCGGTCTCGACCTTGAAGCGGGTCACGTAGCCGACGCCGGAGGCGGGCACGTTCCAGTCGCGGGCGATCCGGATCGCGTAGTCCTCATTGAGGACGGGGTAGAAGATCGGCTGCTCGGGCAACCTGGGCGGCCAGGCGCGCCAGTCGGCGGCCTCGACCAGCGCCAGTTCCTCGGGCCCGGTGGGGCGCCAGAGGGTGGTGGTCGGGGGCGTCCGGGTCGTCCCGGTGGTCTGGCCGTTCATGGCGGGAACGGTAGCCGGGCCGCGACGGGCCCGGCTACCGGATTTCCGCTGGTCGACGGGGCGGACGGGCCGTCAGCGGTAGGCGGACTCGCCCGTGATGGCCTCACCGAGGACCAGGGTGTGGATCTCACTGGTGCCCTCGTAGGTGAGCACCGACTCCAGGTTGTTGGCGTGCCGCAGCACCGGGTACTCAGTGGTGATGCCGTTGGCGCCGAGGACGGTACGGGCGATGCGGGCGATCTCCAGCGCGGTGCGGACGTTGTTGAGCTTGCCGAAGCTGATGTGCGGCGGGCGGGCGGCGCCCTCCTCCTTGAGCCGGCCGATCCGCAGCGCCACCAGGTAGGCCTTCTCGACCTCCAGCATCATCTCGACCAGCTTCTGCTGGGTGAGCTGGAAGCCGGCGATCGGGCGGTCGAACTGGATCCGGCTCTTGGCGTAGTCGAGGGCCGCGGTGTAGCAGTCGCGGGCGGCGCCGACGGTGCCCCAGAGGATGCCGTAGCGGGCCTCGTTGAGGGAGGAGAGCGGTCCGCGCAGGCCGGTGACCCCGGGCAGCACCGCGTCGGCGGGCAGCACCACCTCGTCGAAGGCGAGCTCGCTGGTGACCGAGGCGCGCAGCGAGAGCTTGCCGTGCACGTCGGTGGCGGCCAGGCCGCGGGTGCCACGCTCGACCAGGAATCCGCGCACGCCCTGCTCGGTCTGCGCCCAGACCACGGCGACGTCGGCGATGCTGCCGTTGGTGATCCACATCTTGCTGCCGGACAGCACCCAGTCGCCGCCCTTGCCGCCCTTCTGGACCGCCCGGGTGCGCATGTTGGCCGGGTCCGAGCCGAAGTCGGGCTCGGTGAGGCCGAAGCAGCCGATCAGCTCGCCGGCCGCCATGCCGGGCAGCCAGCGCTGCTTCTGATCCTCGGAGCCGAAGGCGTGGATCGAACGCATCGCCAGGGAGCCCTGGACGGACACGAAGCTGCGCAGTCCGGAGTCGGCCGCCTCCAGCTCCATGCAGGCGACCCCGTAGGCCACGGCGTCGGCGCCCGCGCAGCCGTAGCCGTCGAGGTGCATGCCGAGCACGCCGAGGGCGCCGAGTTCGGGGGCGAGTTCACGGGCCGGGAAGACGCCGCGGTCGAACCAGTCGCCGATGTGCGGGCGGATCCGCTCCTCGGTGAACTTGCGGACGGTGTCACGGATCAGCCGCTCCTCGTCGGAGAGGAGGTCGCCGACGGCGAGCAGGTCGGACGGGTCGATCCGGGGCGGCTTCGTCATTGAAGTTCCTTGTGCTCTCGGCGGAATATGGCGGAATATGCGGGATGTTCGGTGGTCGGCCGGGTGCCGGGTACCGGGAGTATCGCGCACGCGGCCGGACGTCGGACGGACGCGAAGGCGTGAGGAAAGCGACACGGGGACACGGGGAGGCGGAACATGGCGCGTTGGGCGCTGGTGGTCGAGGAGACGGTCGGCATCGGCAGGGACCGGACCTGGGGCAACAAAGTGCTCGGCGAGGTCGAGGGCACCCGCGAGGAGGCCGTCGCGGAGCTGCGGCGGATCGTGCCGACGTACACCCCGGATCACCCGATGAGCAGCCGGCGGAAGATGCTCCTCCGGGACGGGGACACCTATCTGCTGATCTCGCAGGGGAGCATGCGTGACTACCACTGCGTGTTCAAGGTGTGGGAAATGCTGTGGGACAGCAAGCGGCCGGAGGTGCAGGCGGAGCGGTTGACGGAGGAGTGACCGGCGCGTGCGGAGCACCCGGCGGCGGCGAACAGGCGGCGGCGAACAGATGACAGATTTCGAAATCTGTCATCTGTTCGCTGAAAGTTGTCAGCTGTTCGCCGCCGGCCGGCTGCCGCCCGCCGTCACGCCACCCCGCACAGCCGCAGCAGCGCCGCGGCCGCCGCGCCCGCGACGACCACCACCGGGAAGGGCGCCCGGCGCCAGGCGAGCACCCCGGCGACCAGCACCCCCGCCGGGCGCGCCCACCCCGCGAAGCCGTGCCCCTGGGTCAGCGCGCCGGTCGCCACCAGCGCGACCAGCAGCACCGCCGCCGCGACGGCCAGCAGGTGCCGCAGCCGATCCGAGAGCGCGAGCCGGTGCCCCAGCAGCGGCCCGGCCACCCGGTAGGCGTACGTCCCGACCGCCAGCAGCAGGATGGCGTGGAGCGGCATCATCGGACGTCCTCCTTCACGGCCACGACGGCGACCTCCGGCCCCGCCGGCTCCTTCACTCCCGGCCGCCCCGCGAACAGCAGCCCGACCAGGGCGAGCAGCACGGGCACCCCGGCCGGCACGAACGGCGTGGCCGCGACGGCCACGACCGCGCCCGCCACCGCCGCCGTGCGAGTCCCGCGGTCCGCGAGCGAGGGCAGAACCAGCGCGAGCAGCACCGCCGGGAAGGCCGCGTCCAGGCCCAGCACGTCCGTGTCGCCGATCAGCCCGCCCGCGAACCCGCCGAGCAGAACCGCGGCGTTCCACACCACGAACAGCGAGACCCCGCAGATCCAGAACACCGCCCGACGCCGCCGTGGGTCGCGCTGCCGCAGCACGAAGGCGGCGCTCTCGTCGGTGAGCAGCTGCGCCCCGAACAGCCTTCGCCACCAAGGGCCTTGGAGCACGTCGGCGACGGCGAACCCGAACGGCAGCAGCCGGGCGTTGAGTACCAGCCCGGTGGCGACGGCCGCCAGCGCGCCGCCGCCGGACAGCACCACGCCGACGGCCGCGAACTGCGAGCCGCCCGCGAAGACGAGGACGGAGAGAGCGACCGGCACCCAGAGGGGCAGACCGCCGGACACGCTGATCGCGCCGAAGGAGACTCCGACCAGGGCGTCGGCGAGGCAGACCAGGGCGATGTCACGGAGAGTGGCTTGTTCCAGTGTTCGGAGAAGCGAACGCATGTCCACCAGAGTGAACCTGCCGCCCGCAGTTCGTCAAGGCGAACGAAGAGACCGACATAACGAACGAACGCCGCCGCGGACGACCGTGGCAGCATGAACGGCACCAACCACCGAAGACCGACCGACACCGACGACCGACCGACACCGACGACCGACCGACACCGACGAGGGAGCCGGGAGAAAGCGTGAGTGGCGAACATGAGTGACCAGACCGCCCAGCCCACGGGCGCCAACGGCTCCGGCACGGAGCTGATCGGCCAGATCGCCGCCTCCATCCGGCGCGAGCGCGAGCGCAGCGGACTGTCGATGACCGAGCTGGCCCGGCGCGCGGGCATCGCCAAGTCGACGCTCTCGCAGCTGGAGTCGGGCGCGGGCAACCCCAGCGTGGAGACGCTCTGGGCGCTCGGGGTCGCGCTGAACGTGCCCTTCAGCCGGCTGGTCGACCCGCCGCGCCCGACGGTCAAGGTACTCCGGGCCGGGGAGGGCCCGGTGACCCACTCCGAGCAGGCCAACTACGCGGCCACCGTGCTCTCCTCCTGCCCGCCGAACGCCCGGCGCGACATCTATCGGATCGAGGCCCAGCCCGGCGAGACCAGGGCCTCCGACCCGCACATGCCCGGCACCGTCGAGCACGTGATGATCGGCTCGGGCCGGGCCCTGGTCGGCCCGACCGAGGCACCGGTCGAGCTGGGCCCGGGAGACTACATCAGCTACCCGGGCGACGCCCCGCACCTGTTCCGCGCCCTCGTACCGGACACCCTCGCGGTGATCGTGATGGAGCACATCTGACGAATCACCGCCCTCCTCCCCCGGACGCCCCGGGGCCGGCCTACTTCAACAGCCCGTCCAGGAAGGGGTTTCCGAACACCCGGTGCGGGTCGTACCGGTCCAGCACGGCGACCGCCTCGTCCCAGCCCGGCCCGCCCCCGGCGCGCAGGCTGTCGGGGATGACCCGGCCGAGCACGTCCGGGTCGGACCAGGTCGCGTCGGCGGTGTAGGCCCATCCCTTGGACCACTCGACCCGCAGGCCCGCCCGGGTGCCGTCGAAGGTGCGCAGCAGCCACTGTTCCAGGTCCCGGGCGAAGCGTTCCAGGCCGGGGGTGCCGGGGAAGGCGAGCACGTCGAGCCAGACCGCGGTGTCCCACTCCGGCCGGTCGGCCCGCGGCCGCAACGCGGACAGCAGCGGGGGCCGGGCGCCGGGGACGCCGGAGTACGCGGGGTCCTCCAGGCCGGTGACCCGGATCTCCACCGCGCCGTTCACCGGGAACTCACCCCTGGCCTGGTACTCGCCGAGCAACTGCCGGTAGTAGGCGGCAAATTCGCTGACCACCCACTGCAGGTCGGCGCGCTTGGCCAGGACCGCGTAACCGTTGGCGGTGACCCGCAGCGTGGTGGGCCGGACGTACTGCAGCAGGGTGCGCGAGGGGCCCCAGAGGTCGGAGCGCAGGCCGCCGGCGAGCAGGTGGGTGATCAGGTCGCCGGTGAGCAGGTCGCGCAGCAGTCCGCCGGAGAGCAGGACGTCGGTGAGGTCGCCGGTGAGCGCCACCTTGGCGATGAGGTACTGGAGTTGGCCGAACAGCGGGGCCGATCCCCAGGCTCCACTGATGATTTGCCCGGCCAGCTGGGCGATCGGCTCCGGAACGCTGTCCGAGAAGGGGTAGTTGTAGGGCTGGTCGACGGCCTTCGAGACGAGCGGCTTGGCCGGGGTGACGGTCCAGGTCTTGAGCCACGGGTACTCGGTGTAGGCGAACCAGATCGCCTCGACCCGGCCGTCGCGCTCGACGAAGTCGGCGAGGGTGCGCGGACCGCCGCCGCCCAGCAGCCCGCCGAGCAGCCCTCCGAGCAGTTCGCCGCCACTGCCACTGCCGGGACGGGCGAACAACTCGGTGGCCGGGATGTCGAGTCGGCTGACGCAGCGCAGCGGCCGGTCCGCCCCGGCCCGCAGCACCACCTCGGTGAGGAAGGCCCGGCCCAGATGCACCAGGAAGGCGGCGCTGTCGGCCTCGGCGCGGTCGAAGGTGCGCAGCGTGTAGCGGCCGGTGGCCGGGTCGAGGACGACGGCGGTGAGCCGGACCACCTGGTTGCTGACCGAGCCGTAGCCGTGCCCGTCCAGCCGCTGTTCACCGGCCGCGGGGGCGGCCGTGCCGTGGCCGCCGATGGCGAGCACGCCGCCGACGGTGAGGTCGCCCGGGGCCGGGCAGGCCGTCAGGCCGAGGCCGCGGTCGGCCAGGTGGGCGAGCAGCGCCTCCATGCTCGCGCCGGTCTGCGCCCGGACGGTGGTGGGCGAGTCGGCGGTGAGGGCGGTGAGGTGGCGGCTGGTGTCCAGGAGCAGGACGCGGGCGCTGTCAGGGGTCCCGTTGGCGACGGTGAGCGGCGCCCAGGTGTGCCGGTAGCCGGTGGCACGCAGCCGCCAGCCGTTGGCGTGCGCCCAGTCGGCGAGCGCCGGGACCTCCTCGGGGGTGCGCGGCGCGCAGGTCCACAGCTGGTCGGTGCGGATCTCGCCGGACCAGTTCTGGAAGACCCGCTGGAAGAGTACGGTGCCGGCGGGCAGGCCGGGCGGCACGGGCGTGGCGGCCTCGGCACTGTCCGGGCCGACGGTGCCCCGCAGCAGCCAGGCCGCGCCGCCGAGTGCAGCCGAGGCGCCGAGCAACCGCCGCCTGCTCAGACCGCTCCCCCGGCTGCTCCCCGACTCGTTCCCCGACTCGCCCGCTCCGCCGTTCACACCGTGTCCTGCGGTCATCCTGGTCCGCCCCCTGCGCCTGCGCTGGTGTCCTCCCGGGCCGTGCTGCGGCGTTCCGGGGCGGGCCGGTGTCCGCCCGGCCCGGTCAGGAGCGTACGAAGTGCCGTACGGCCGTTTGAAGCGATCCGGCCGGGATCTCACTCCTTCGAGTGATCACGGCCCGAACGGCTGCGGACCTCCCGTACAACGCTCGTCAGCCCGGCGCCGCGAGGGCGGCCTCCGCACGGCGCCACCACCGGTCGGCCGCCGAGCCCGGCACCCAGACCCGGTCCTTGCCGGGCTCTTCCGGGAACGCATAGGTTGATCTTGACCACCGACCCCCACCCGCCCGGAGCCTCGCCTTGCCCTCGTCCGCGTCGCTGACCGTCACCGTCGCCCAGCCCGTCTGCGCCGAGCCCGGCCGCCCGGACACCGTGTCCGTCAACGTCGAGCGGCACGCCGAGGCCGTCCGGGCGGCCGGGACCCGCCTGGTGGTCTTCCCCGAGCTGTCGCTCACCGGCTACGACCTGGCCGCCCCCGCCGTCGACCCGGCGGACCCCCGGCTCGCCCCGCTGGTCGAAGCCTGCGCCGCCACCGGCGCCCTCGCCCTGGTCGGCGCGCCGGTCGCGCAGGCGGACGGACACGAGGCCATCGCCACCCTGGCGGTCACCGGCGAGGGCGCCACCGTCGTCTACCGGAAGATGCGCCTGCACGGCGAGGGAGAACCCGACCGCTTCGCCCCGGGCGAGAAGCCCGTCGTACTGGAGCTGGACGGCCTGCGGCTCGGCCTCGCGATCTGCGCCGACGCCGCCGACCCGACCCACGCCGAGGAAACGGCCGTGCTCGGCATCGACGCCTACGTCGCCTCCGCCCTGTACGGCCCGGGCGCCGCGCAGGCCGAGCGGCGGGATGCCCACTGCCGGGCCCGCTCCACCGCGCACGGGATCCAGGTCGTGCTGTCCACCAGCGCGGGACCGACGGGCGTGTTCCCGGACAGCTCGGGCGGTTCCGGCGTCTGGGCGGCGGACGGGTCGCTGGTCGTCCAGGCCGGCACCGAGCCGGGCGAACTGGTCCGGGCCGAGCTGACCCGGCTGTAGCGGCGCCGTCGGCGGATCACCGGTGGATCATTCGGCCCCGGGTGGAAATACCCGGGGCCCGCGCGCGGCTGTCGTGGTCGGTGAATCAGTCGGTGAATCAGTGGATCGGCCGATCGGTACCGGATCGGCGGACCGGTGGACCCGTGACCGGGCCGAGCGGGCCCGTACAGGAGGTGCAGCGCGCGATGGGTGACGAGCGGGAGAAGTCGCAGGACTACCGGGTCGAGCACGACTCGATGGGCGAGGTGCGGGTGCCGGCCGACGCGAAGTGGCAGGCGCAGACGCAGCGGGCGGTGGAGAACTTCCCGGTGTCCGGCCAGCGCCTGGAGCGCGCGCACATCGCCGCGCTGGCCCGGATCAAGGCGGCGGCGGCCCGGGTGAACGCCCGCCTCGGGGTCCTGGAGGAGGAGACGGCGGGGGCGATCGCGGCGGCGGCCGAGGAGGTCGCGGAAGGCCGCTGGGACGACCAGTTCCCGGTGGACGTGTTCCAGACCGGTTCGGGCACCTCCTCGAACATGAACGCCAACGAGGTGATCGCCACCCTGGCCGGCGAGCGGCTGGGACGGCCCGTCCACCCGAACGACCAGGTGAACGCGAGCCAGTCGTCCAACGACGTCTTCCCCTCCTCGATCCACATCGCCGCGACCGCCGCCGTCACCCACGACCTGATCCCGGCGTTGGAGCACCTGGCGGAGTCGCTGGAGCGCAAGGCGGCCGAGTTCGCGCAGGTGGTCAAGTCGGGCCGCACCCACCTGATGGACGCCACGCCCGTCACGCTCGGCCAGGAGTTCGGCGGCTACGCGGCGCAGGTGCGGCACGGGCGGGAGCGACTGCTGGCGACGCTCCCCCGGGTCGCCGAACTGCCCCTCGGCGGAACGGCGGTGGGCACCGGCATCAACACCCCGCCCGGCTTCCCGGCGGCGGTCATCGAGGAGGTGGCCCGCGCCACCGACCTGCCGCTGACCGAGGCCCGGGACCACTTCGAGGCGCAGGGCGCGCGGGACGCGCTGGTCGAGCTGAGCGGTCAACTGCGCACGGTGGCGGTCGGGTTCACCAAGATCGCGAACGACCTGCGGTGGATGGGGTCCGGCCCGCGCACCGGCCTCGGCGAGATCAACCTGCCGGACCTGCAGCCGGGTTCGTCCATCATGCCGGGCAAGGTGAACCCGGTACTGCCCGAGGTGGTGCTGATGGTCGCCGCCCAGGTGGTCGGCAACGACTCGACGGTGACGCTGGCCGGCGCGAGCGGCAACTTCGAGCTGAACGTGATGCTCCCGGTGATCGCCCGCAACGTGCTGGAGTCGGTGCGGCTGCTCACCAACAGCGCCCGGCTGCTGGCCGACCGGACGGTGGACGGCATCACCGCCAACGTCGAACGGGCCCGCGAGTACGCGGAGTCCTCGCCCTCGGTGGTGACACCGCTGAACCGGTACATCGGGTACGAGGAGGCGGCGAAGGTCGCCAAGCAGGCACTGGCCGAGCGGAAGACGATCCGTCAGGTGGTGCTGGAGCGCGGGTACGTCGAGCAGGGCAAGCTCACCGAGGAGCAGTTGGACCAGGCGCTGGATGTGCTGCGGATGACCCACCCGTAGGCGCTTGCGCAGTCGCACTTCCGCAGTCGTGGGCGTTCCCGTCGGGCGCGCGCCGGGGCGTGGCGGGCTCGCGCCCTCCGCGCCCCGGACACGGGCTGTGGGGAAGATCAGCCCTTGGCGCGGCCGGCCCGGCCGAGCCGCATCGCTGCTCCGTTCGCTGTGATCGTGGCCATCGAGATCGCCGCGAGGCCGAGCAGGAACATCACGGCACCGGCGATGACGCAGGTGACGATGTTCCTGCCGAGCGCGACGGACCCGGAGACGGCCCAGGGGGAGAGGATCGTCCAGACACCGAGCGCGGTGGCCGCCCAGGCCCGCGCGTGCGTCCGTTCGTAGGCCGATCCGTAGCCGGCCATCAGCGCCGTGTAGGCCAGACCCACGATCAGGCAGGTCACGGTCAGGGTGCTGAACGCGCTGAAACCGACGATCCACGGCGATGCCGCCAGGAAGAGGCCGGCCAGTACGGCCAGGGCTTCGACGCCCTGGGCGCGGGGAGTCAAGGTGACCCGCTCGTAGTGCTCCCGGAGTTCGACGATGTCCGGGTGGTGCTCCATGCCCGTCGGCATATGGGTTGCCACCGATACCACCTCCATGTGGTTCGGACCAGGGAAGGGGCTTGCCCCGTACCTATTCTGGCGCTTCTCTACCGTTTTGCACCTGATAGTCGGGAATGATCAATAACCATCCGATCACGCCGGTGACCTGCGTCTCAACACTCCAAGGGCCCATTGCCTATGCAACTCGTTGCATAGCAGGATGCGGGCATGGCACTGGAGCACGCGATCCTCGTCTCGCTGCTGGAGCAGCCCGGCTCCGGCTACGAGCTGGCCCGGCGCTTCGACCGCTCCATCGGACGCTTCTGGACCGCCACCCACCAGCAGATCTACCGGGTGCTGCGGCGGATGGAAGCGGACGGCTGGATCGCGGCGGAGGAGGTCGCGCAGGACGGCCGACCGGACAAGAAGGTCTACTCGGCGGCCGGGCCGGGCCGGGCGGCACTGGCCGACTGGCTGCGCGAGCCGGTCGAGCCGGAGACCGTACGGCACGAACTCGCGGTCAAGATCCGCGCCGCCGCCTTCGACGACCCGGCCGCGCTGGTCTCCGAGGTCGAGCGGCACCGCGAGAGCCACGCCGCCCTGCTCGCCCGCTACCTGCACGGCGAGCAGCGGGACTTCCCCGACCTCACCGCCCTCGACACCCGGCAGGAGCTCCAGCACGTGGTGCTGCGCGGCGGCATCGAGTACGAGCGGATGACCCTCGCCTGGCTCGACGACGTGCTCGCCACGCTGCGCCGGCTCGCGGGCGAGCGGGCGGGTGGCGGGGAACAGGATTCAGATAACAGGGTCTGAAATCTGTTATCTGAAATCTGTCTGCTGAACTCTGTCTGCTGAATTCCGTTCGCTGAACTCCGTTCGCCGAGTCCTCACACCCTCGACCCCCGGGAGCCCCTGATGCTCTTCAACCCGCGCACCTACGACCCCGCGCAGTTCGACGAGCCGACCCGCCGTCTGCTGCGCGCGACCGTCGACTGGTTCGAGTCCCGCGGCAAGAAGGCGCTCATCGACACCTACATCGACCGCACCTGGTACGCCGACTTCCTCGAATTCGCCGCCCAGGAAGGCCTGTTCGCGGAGTTCCTGACCCCCGCCACGGCCGACCCCGCCAAGCGCTGGGACACCGCGCGGATCGCCGAGCTGAACGAGATCCTCGGCTTCTACGGCCTCGGCTACTGGTACACCTGGCAGGTCACCATCCTGGGCCTCGGCCCGGTCTGGCAGAGCGAGAACGAGGCCGTCCGGGCCCGCGCCGCCAAGCTCCTCGCCGAGGGCCACGTGATGGCCTTCGGCCTGTCCGAGCGCACCCACGGCGCCGACATCTACTCCACCGACATGATCCTCACCCCGGACGGCGAGGGCGGCTTCACCGCGACCGGCCCCAAGTACTACATCGGCAACGGCAACGTGGCCGGCCTGGTCTCGGTCTTCGGCCGCCGCTCGGACGTCGAGGGCCCGGAGGGCTACGTCTTCTTCGCCGCCGACAGCCGCCACGAGGCGTACCACCTGGTCAAGAACGTGGTGAACGCCCAGATGTACGTCAGCGAGTTCCGGCTGGAGGACTACCCGGTCCGCGCCGAGGACGTGCTGCACACCGGCCAGGCCGCCTTCGACGCCGCGCTGAACACCGTCAACGTCGGCAAGTTCAACCTCTGCACCGCCTCGGTCGGCATCTGCGAGCACGCGATGTACGAGGCCCTCACGCACGCCCACAACCGGGTGCTGTACGGCAAGAAGGTCACCGACTTCCCGCACGTGCGGCGGGAGTTGACCGACGCCTACGCCCGCCTGGTGGCGATGAAGCTGTTCAGCGCCCGGGCCGTGGACTACTTCCGCACCGCGTCCCCCGAGGACCGCCGCTACCTGCTGTTCAACCCGATGACCAAGATGAAGGTCACCACCGAGGGTGAGAAGGTCATCGACCTGATGTGGGACGTCATCGCGGCCAAGGGCTTCGAGGCGGACACCTACTTCGACAAGGCCGCCAAGGACATCCGCGGCCTGCCGAAGCTGGAGGGCACCGTCCACGTCAACCTGGCGCTGATCCTCAAGTTCATGGGCAACTACCTGTTCGCGCCCGCCGATTACGCCCCGGTGCCGACCCGTCTGGACGCCGCCGACGACGCCTTCCTGTTCCGCCAGGGCCCGGCCCGCGGCCTCGGCGCGATCCGCTTCCACGACTGGCGCGCCGCCTACGACCGCCACGCGCAGCTGCCGAACGTCGCCCGGTTCCGCGAACAGGCCGACGGTTTCTGCGAGTTGCTGCTCAAGAACGCGCCGGGCAAGGAGCAGCAGGCCGACCTGGACTTCCTGCTGGAGATCGGTCAGCTGTTCGCGCTGATCGTCTACGGCCAGCTGGTCCTGGAGCAGGCCGAGTTGACCGACCTGCCGGCCGACGTGCTGGACCAGATCTTCGACGCCCTGGTCCGCGACTTCTCCGCGCACGCCACCGAGCTGCACGGCAAGGCCTCCACCACCGAGGAGCAGGCCGCCTGGGCGCTGGCGAACGTGCGCCGCCCGGTCGCGGACGCCGAGCGCGCCGCGAAGGTGTGGGCGCGGGTCGAGGCGCTGTCCGGCGCGTACGAGATGCAGCCGTAGGACCGGAAGGACCGGAAGTACCAGTGAGACCCCGGGGGTGCCGGTCGGCGGACCGGCACCCCCGGACCGATCCGGGCGAGCTCAGCCGCCCCCGAGCCCCGTGCCGCACCCCGGGTGACCGCCTCGGCGCGCGTGGCGACGTGCAGCCGGGTCCGGCACCTCGGCCGCACGGGGGTGCCGCCCGTCCCGGTTCCGGCCCCGTGCCCACCCGTGTCCCGGGGCTCGGCAGGCACGGTCCCGGGAGTCCGCCCGGGCGACCCCGGCCCCAGCCCGGCCGGGCGCCCACGCCCGTCGCGGCCCCGTCCCAGCCCGGCGCCCGCACCCGTCCCGGCCCGACGTCGGCGCCCCGTCCCGGCCCCGCCGTGACGGGCCCGGGAGCGGCGTAGCGGATCGGCGTACGGTGGAACTCGGAGGCCGTGTCATGCACGTCACCGGAACCCACTTCACCGACCGCACCGACGCGGGCCGGCGCCTGGCCGCCCGCCTCAGCCACCTGGGCGGTGCCGACACCGTGGTGGTCGCGCTGCCGCGCGGCGGGGTGCCGGTGGCCGCCCAGGTGGCGGCGGCGCTCGGCGCGCCACTGGACATCTGCGTGATCCGCAAGCTCGGCGTGCCGTACCAGCCCGAGCTGGGCATGGGGGCGATCGGCGAGGACGGCGTGCGGGTACTGAACGAGCACGTCATCCGGCTCGCCGGGATCACCGACGACCAGCTGGCGGCGGTGGAGCGGAGCGAGCGCGCCGAGCTGGAGCGCCGGGCCCGCCGCTACCGGGGCGACCGTCCGGCCGCCGACCTGCGCGGGCGCACCGTGGTCGTGGTGGACGACGGCATCGCCACCGGCTCCACCGCCAAGGCCGCCTGCCTGATCGTCCGGGCGCGCGGCGCGGCCCGGGTGGTGCTCGCCGTGCCGGTGGCACCTGTGGACTGGACCGAGCGCCTGACCGAGGTCGCCGACGAGCTGGTCTGCGTCGACACGCCGTCCCCGTTCTTCGCGATCGGTGAGTTCTACGCCGACTTCTCGCAGACCGGCGACGAGGAGGTGCTGGCGCTGCTGGCCGAGGCCAGGGGTGAGCGGTCCCCGGAGCCCGCCGGGGTCGACCGCGAGCTGGTGCTGCCGGCCGCCGGGGTCCGGCTCGCGGGCCGGCTGATCGTCCCGGGCGGGGCGCGCGGCATCGTGGTGTTCGCGCACGGCAGCGGCAGCGGGCGGCACAGCCCGCGCAACCGGCACGTCGCCCGGTACCTGAACCGTGCCGGGCTGGGCACGCTGCTGTTCGACCTGCTCACCGAGGCCGAGGAGCCGGACCGGCGCAAGGTGTTCGACGTCGGCCTGCTGGGCTCGCGGCTGACCTCCGTCGCCGGTCGGCTGGGCGGGCTCGCGGAGACCCGTGGCCTGCCGCTGGGCCTGTTCGGTGCCAGCACCGGCGCCGCCGCCGCGCTGCACACCGCCGCCACGCTGGGCCCGGCGGTGCGCGCCGTGGTCTCCCGGGGCGGGCGCCCGGACCTCGCCGGTCCGCAGGTGCTGGGCGAGGTGAGCGCACCGACGCTGCTGCTGGTCGGCGCCCTGGACACCGTCGTGATCGACCTCAACCGGCAGGCCCGGGCCCGGCTGCGCTGCGAGAGCGAGCTGGTGGTGGTGCCGCACGCGAGCCACCTGTTCGAGGAGCCGGGCACGCTCGACCGGGTCGCCGAGCTGGCCGGGGACTGGTTCCTGCGCCACCTCCCGCCTGCCGAGTCGCCTTCCGGGTCACCTGCCGGGTCACCTGCGAACTCACCTGGCGGCTCACCTGCTGACTCAGCTGACGAGAGCCCGTAGCCGCCGGTTGCGCAGAATTCGTGCGACCACCGCTGCGGGGCAGCACATTTTGCGCAGCCCGAGGCGGGATTTCCTAATCAGCTTGTACACATTGAGCAGTAAAAAATCGACCTGTTGCCCAACCACTCGGACAGGAGCAAGCTCTGCGCCATCCGCACCGCGCATTTGTTCGCCGGGCGGCCGCGATCCACGCGAGCCACGCGATCCAGCACAAGCCTCAGCGCCGAGGCCCAGAGTGGAGGAACGAGCGATGACCACGCAGTCCCACGCCCTTGAGTTGACCCCCGAGGAGCGCGAGGCCGGTCTCGACACCGACCAGCTGCGCCGCCTCGTCGGCCTCGTCGAGCACGACGCCAGCACCGACCCGTTCCCGGTCACCGCGCAGGACGCGGTCGTCTTCGTGGTCGGCAACGCCACCCAGACCGCGCAGTTCTACCAGGTCGTGTTCGGCATGGAGCTGGTCGCCTACTCCGGTCCGGAGACCGGCCGCCGCGACCGCAAGGCGTACGTCCTCCGCTCCGGCTCCTGCCGCTTCGTGATCAAGGGCGGCGTCCAGCCGGACAGCCCGCTGCTGGACCACCACCGCCGCCACGGTGACGGCGTGGTCGACCTCGCCCTTGAGGTCCCGGACGTCGACAAGTGCATCGAGCACGCCCGGGCGACCGGCGCCACCGTCCTGGAGGAGCCGAACGACGTCTCGGACGAGAACGGCACCGTGCGCCGCGCGGCCATCGCCACCTACGGCGAGACCCGCCACACCCTGATCGACCGCTCCCGCTACAGCGGCCCGTACCTGCCGGGCTACGTCACCGCGAAGAGCGGCGTCACCCACCCGGAGGGCTCGCCCAAGCGCCTGTTCCAGGCCCTCGACCACGCCGTGGGCAACGTCGAGCTCGGCCGGATGGACGAGTGGGTCCAGTTCTACAACCGGGTCATGGGCTTCGTGAACATGGCCGAGTTCGTCGGCGACGACATCGCCACCGAGTACTCCGCCCTGATGTCCAAGGTCGTCGCCAGCGGCAACCACCGGGTGAAGTTCCCGCTCAACGAGCCGGCCATCGCCAAGAAGAAGTCCCAGATCGACGAGTACCTGGAGTTCTACACCGGCCCCGGCTGCCAGCACATGGCGCTCGCCACCAACGACATCCTGACCACCGTGGACGTGCTGCGCTCGCGCGGCGTGGAGTTCCTCAACACCCCGGACGCCTACTACGACGACCCGGAGCTGCGCGAGCGGATCGGCAAGGTCCGGGTGCCGATCGAGGAGCTGAAGAAGCGCGGCATCCTGGTCGACCGCGACGAGGACGGCTACCTGCTGCAGATCTTCACCAAGCCGATCGGCGACCGCCCGACCGTCTTCTACGAGTTCATCGAGCGCCACGGTTCGCTGGGCTTCGGCAAGGGCAACTTCAAGGCGCTGTTCGAGTCCATCGAGCGCGAGCAGGACCGTCGCGGCAACCTGTGATCGTCAGGACACCCTGACGGACGGTCGAGGAGGAGCACGGAGATGGCGTACTACCGGCAGCTGGGCAACATCCCGCCCAAGCGGCACACCCAGCACCGCACACCCGAAGGCGGGCTGTACTACGAGGAGTTGATGGGCGAGGAGGGGTTCTCCTCCGACTCGTCGCTGCTCTACCACCGGGGCATCCCCTCGGCGGTGGTCAACGCGGTGCCCTGGGAGCTGCCGGACCAGTCCACGGTGCCCAACCATCCCCTGCTCCCCCGCCACCTCAAGCTGCACGAGCTGTTCGCGGGCCAGGAGTGGAAGTCCGCGGACGTCGTGAACAGCCGCCGCCTGGTCCTCGGCAACGGCGACGTGCGGATCTCGTACGTCTCCGCCGGGGCCCCGAGCGAGCTGTACCGCAACGGGCTCGGCGACGAGTGCGTGTACGTGGAGTCCGGCTCGGGGACGGTCGAGACGGTCTTCGGCTCGATCGAGGTCGGCCAGGGCGACTACGTGATCATCCCCCGGGCCACCACCCACCGCTGGGTGCCCTCCGGGGACGAGCCGCTGCGCGCCTACTGCATCGAGGCGAACAGCCACATCACCCCGGTCAAGCGCTACCTGTCCAAGTACGGGCAGCTGCTGGAGCACGCGCCGTACTGCGAGCGGGACTTCCGCGGGCCGGTCGGGCCGCTCGTGGTCGACACCGCCGGGGACGTCGACGTTCTGGTCAAGCACCGTGGCCCGAACGGGGTTTCGGGCACCCGTTACACCGTGCCGCACCACCCCTTCGACGTGGTCGGCTGGGACGGCTGCCTGTACCCGTACGCCTTCAACATCCGGGACTTCGAACCGATCACCGGCCGGATCCACCAGCCGCCGCCGGCCCACCAGGTGTTCGAGGGCAACAACTTCGTGATCTGCAACTTCGTCCCCCGCAAGGTGGACTACCACCCGCTGTCGATCCCGGTGCCGTACTACCACGCCAACGTGGACAGTGACGAGGTCATGTTCTACTGCGGCGGCGACTACGCGGCCCGCAAGGGCTCGGGCATCGCCCAGGGCTCGATCTCGCTGCACCCGGGCGGGCACACCCACGGGCCGCAGCCGGGCGCGTACGAGCGCAGCATCGGCGTGGACTTCTTCGACGAGCTGGCCGTCATGGTGGACACCTTCCGGCCGCTGGAGCTCGGCGAGGGCGGACGGGCCAGCGAGGACGACAACTACGCCTGGACCTGGGCCGGTCGGGGGCCCGGGCGATGAGCGCCCCGGTCACCACGGGTGTGATCCCCGAGCTGCTCCGCGGGCTCTTCGACGACGCGGCGGTGTTCCCCCCGGGGAACCTGCCGGTCGCCGAGGCGGTGCCCGCCCACCGCGTCCACCGCGCGGCCTGGTACGCCGAGGCGGTCGGCCCGTTCCTCTGCGGGGCTGGCCGACTGGGCGAGTTGGCCGCCGTGGTGACGGGCGGCGCGACGCCCCCGGCCTCAGCTGCCGTGGCCGCCGCGACCGCGAGGGGCACGGAAAAGGCGGGCGCCACGCCGCTCAGGGTCGGACTCGTGCTGCCGGGGGGCAGCGCGGAGTTCGCCCCGGCGCTCGCCGCCGCCGCGCCGTTCGAGCTGGCCGGTGTCGAACTCGCCACCCGGGACGCCGCCGAGGCGGTCGCCGAACTGGACCGGCTGCTGCCGCCGCACGTACCGGCCGCCGTCGAGCTGCCGCGCGAACTCCTGCGCGGGGACGGGCTGGACGCGGTCCTGGACGTGCTGGTCGACAGCCCGTACCGGGCGAAGTTCCGCACCGGCGGGCTGGTCGCGGAGGCGTTCCCGGACGAGGACGAGCTGGCCGCCTTCCTCACCGGCTGCGCGCTGCGCGGCCTGCCGTACAAGTGCACGGCCGGACTGCACAACGCCGTCCGGCACACCGATCCGGAGACCGGCTTCGAGCACCACGGCTTCCTGAACGTGCTGCTGGCCGCGCAGGAGACCGACCGGGCGGCCGCGGCGGCGGTGCTGGCAGAGCGGGACGGCGAGGTGCTGGCCAAGGCGGCACGCGCGCTGACCGATCGTCAGGTTACGGTGATCCGTAACTCGTTCACCGCGTTCGGCACCTGCAGCATCGCCGAGCCGCTGGGCGACCTGGCCGCACTCGGCCTGCTGTCGTCGCCCGATCCACTGCCCCAGGAGGACCGTTGAGCACCACCCCCAGCAGCCCGCGCAGCTGGCTCGCCAGCGCCCAGGACTCGCCGTTCGGCGTGCACAACCTGCCGTACGGCGTCTTCACCGCCGCCGACCAGCCCGGTCGGCGCCGGATCGGCGTACGTGTCGGGGACTTCGTGCTGGACGCCGGGGCGGCCGCCCGCGCCGCCGGGGCGCCGTCCGTACTGCTGGCGGCGGACTCGCTCAACCCGCTGATGGCGGCCGGACGTTCGGTCTGGACGCAGGTGCGCTCCGACCTGACCGCCTGGCTGACCGACGAGTCCTTCCGCGAGGCGCTCTCGCCCGCGCTGCTGCCGGCGGACGAGGTCGAGCTGCACCTGCCGTTCGAGGTCGCGGACTACGTCGACTTCTACGCCTCCGAGCACCACGCCAGCAACCTGGGCCGGATCTTCCGCCCGGGCGCGGAGCCGCTCACCCCCAACTGGAAGCACCTGCCGATCGGTTACCACGGCCGGGCGGGCACCGTGGTGGTGTCCGGCACGCCGGTGGTGCGTCCGCACGGGCAGCGCAAGGCGCCGGCCGACGCCGCGCCGACCTTCGGGCCGTCGCGCCGGCTGGACATCGAGGCCGAGGTCGGCTTCGTCGTCGGCACGCCCTCGCAGCTGGGGCGGCCGGTCGTGCTGGACGACTTCCGCGAGCACGTGTTCGGCGTCTGCCTGCTCAACGACTGGTCGGCGCGCGACATCCAGGCCTGGGAGTACGTGCCGCTCGGTCCCTTCCTCGGCAAGTCCTTCGCCACCTCGGTCTCGCCGTGGATCGTGCCGCTGGACGCCCTGGAGCACGCCCGGGTCTCGCCGCCGGAGCGCGACGTCGAGCCGCTGCCGTACCTCGACGACCGGGGCAACGAGCCGTGGGGCCTGGACCTGGCGATGGAGGTCCGGCTGAACGGGCACCCGATCTCCCGGCCGCCGTTCGCCGCGATGTACTGGACCGCGCAGCAGCAGCTGACCCACATGACCGTCAACGGCGCCTCGCTGCGCACGGGCGACCTGTTCGCCTCGGGCACCGTCAGCGGGCCGGAGCCGGACACCCGGGGCGCGCTGATCGAGCTGACCTGGAACGGCGAGGAGCCGGTGAAGCTGCCGGACGGGACGACCCGGACCTTCCTGGAGGACGGCGACGAGGTCACCATCACCGCCACGGCCCCGGGGCCGGACGGCGCGGTGGTCGGGTTCGGCGAGGTGACCGGGCGGGTGCGGGGCTAAGGGCCCGAGGCTGACAGATTTCAGCGAACGGATAGCGGATAACAGCTGACAGTTTCATCTTCTGTCAGCTGTTATCCGTTGGAGATGTTGGTGATCCGCCCACCGTCCCCCAGCCGCTTCAGCCCGTGCTGCACGACGAAGAACGACGCCCGGATGTTGACCGCGAACACCTCGTCGAGCCGTTCCTGGACGGCGAGCAGGAATGACCCTGCGCACCGGCACGCCCCGAACGGCCTTGGGCGCACTGGTCCCCGGCGTACTCAACCCCGTTGGGCGACACGCATCGCCTGGCCGTAGCCGCCGAGCCACCCGGTCCCGGCCCAGCGATCACGACCGCCCCCCTCCCCGGTACGGTGGAGCGCGGAAGTCCACATCACCGAGGGACGGGAGCGGGTCCGATGGGCGTAGAGGTGGCGGAGGTCCGGGCCTTCCTGGACGAGAACGGCGACGGCGGCCTCGGCCGGATCGTGCTCAACCGCCCGCGGGCACTCAACTCCCTGACCCACGGCATGATCACCGCCCTGCGCGCGACCCTGGACGACTGGGCCGCGGACGGCCGGGTGCGCGCGGTCGTGCTGACCGGCGCCGGCGAGCGCGGCCTCTGCGCCGGTGCGGACATCCGCGCGATGCACGACGACGCCAAGGCGGGCGGGGCCGGCACCCGCGCCTTCTTCCGCGACGAGTACCGGCTGAACGCGCTGATCGCCGACTACCCGAAGCCGTACGTCGCGGTGATGGACGGCATCACGATGGGCGGCGGCGTCGGCCTGTCCGCGCACGGCGCGGTGCGGATCGTCACCGAGCGCTCCGTGGTCGCGATGCCCGAAACCCGGATCGGGCTCGTCCCGGACGTCGGCGGCAGCCGCCTGCTCGCCCACGCCCCGGGCGAGTTGGGCACCCACCTCGGGCTCACCTCGGCCTCGATGGGACCCGGCGACGCCCTGCTCTGCGGCTTCGCGGACCACTACGTCCCGTCCGCACGCCTCCCCGAGCTGCTCGACGCCCTCGCCGGCAGCGCCGATCCGGCCGCCGCCGTCGCCGCGCACGCCGAGCCCGCGCCGCCCGCCGAGCTCGCCGCCCGGCGCGAGTGGATCGACGCCTGCTACGCGGCCGACACCGTCGAGGAGATCGTCGAGCGGCTGCTCGACTCCGGTGTGCCGGAGGCGAAGGAGGCCGCCGGGCTGGTCCTCGGGAACTCCCCCACCGCCGTCAAGGTCACCCTGGCCGCGCTGCGCCGGGCCCGTACGCTGCCCTCGCTGAAGGCCGTGCTCGACCAGGAGTACCGCATCTCCTGCGCCGCGCTGGACGGCCACGACCTGGTCGAGGGCATCCGCGCCCAGGTGGTCGACAAGGACCGCAACCCGCAGTGGTCGCCGCGCGCGCTCGCCGAGGTGACGGAGGCGGACGTCGCGCGCTTCCTCGCCCCGCGCGGGGACGACGAGCTGGGCCTGGCCTGACCCCGGCCCGACCGGATCCCACCGTCTCCTCTCCCCGGAACTCCTGGAGCGCCATGACCCACCCGGGACCGGGAACTGCTCCGCGCTCGTGACCGGTGTCTCGCATGTCAAGACTGGCGCGAGGCGGGGCGCGTCGTAGATCGTTGGGTGGTCAGGGCGCGCCCGCGCGGCGCCGAACAGCGGAATGGGAGTCAACGGCGATGACCGAGACCTACGAGACGATCCTGGTCGAGCGCAAGGGACGGGTGGGCCTGATCACGCTCAACCGGCCCAAGGCGCTCAACGCGCTGAACACCCAGCTGATGAACGAGGTCGTGGCGGCCGCCACCGCCTTCGACCGGGACCCGGAGATCGGGTGTCTGGTCATCACCGGTTCGGAGAAGGCCTTCGCGGCCGGTGCCGACATCAAGGAGATGCAGGGCAACCACTTCCCGGACGTCTACCTGGACGACTGGCTGGGCCCCTGGGACCGGATCGGCGCACTGCGCAAGCCGGTGGTGGCGGCGGTGGCCGGCTTCGCGCTGGGCGGCGGCTGCGAGCTGGCGATGCTGTGCGACATCCTGCTGGCCGCGGACACCGCGAAGTTCGGGCAGCCGGAGATCAAGCTCGGTGTGATCCCGGGCATCGGCGGCTCGCAGCGGCTGACCCGGGCGGTCGGCAAGGCGAAGGCGATGGAGCTGTGCCTGACCGGCCGGATGATGGGCGCCGAGGAGGCCGAGCGGGCCGGCCTGGTTTCCCGGATCGTCCCGGCCGACCAGCTGCTCGACGAGGCGCTGGCCACCGCCGAGGCCGTCGCGGCGATGTCCACCCCGGCGGCGATCATGATGAAGGAGAGCGTCAACCGCGCCTTCGAGACCACGCTGGCGGAGGGTGTCCGCTTCGAGCGCCGACTGTTCCACGCGGCCTTCGCCACGGCGGACCAGAAGGAGGGCATGTCGGCCTTCGCCGAGAAGCGCCCGCCGAAGTTCGAGAACCGCTGACGGCGGAGGGCGGACGGTCCGCGGGGAGCGCCCGCCCGTTGACGGCTGACAACTGACGGATGACGGCTGACGGATTTCAGATGATGAAATCCGTCAGCCGTCATCTGTTCGCGGCCATCCGTTCGCGGCCATGTGTTCGCGGCCATCTGCCTGCGGTCCGCCGTCACCCGCCCGCCGTCACCCGCCCCCGGCCGCGCGCCTCACCCCTCCTCCACCAGCACCGTGTTGAGCCGTGCCAGCCCGCTGCGGGTGGCGGCGACCACGATCCGGTCGCCCGGGGTCAGCTGGCGGGTGCGGTCCGGGAAGTTCCACTGCAGGTGCGTGCTGCGCGCGAAGCGGACGGCGATCACTCGGACGCCGCCCGGGTCCTCCAGGTCGTGCCGGTTCAGACCGATCAGCCCGCTGCCGTCCTCCACCGCCAGCTCGGCGATCAGCAGCACGTGCCGGAACACCGACAGCGTCCCGCGCACCTCGCTGCCCATCAGGGCGGCGGCGAAGGCCGGCGCGGCCAGGTAGGACACCGACCGGGAGGCCGCGTTGTCCAGCGTCTTGTAGAAGTGGCCGGCGAAGTTGTCGTCGAACAGCCGCACCACCACCCGCACCTCGGGATTGCCGTGCCGCGCCTCCAGCGCCGCCTCCAGGTTGGTGGCGTCGTCCCCGCTGACCGCGACCACCGCCCGGCTGTGCTTCAGCCGGGCGCGGCGCAGCTGTTCCTCGAACGGCCCGTCGCCCAGCACGACCGGGAGGCCGAGCGCCCGGACGGCGGCGATGCCGCGGGCCTGCGGGTCCCGTTCCATGCAGACCACCGGCACGCCCAGCTCGTGCAGCTGGGTCGCGACGCGCGTACCGACGTTGCCGAGCCCGATCACGATCACGTGGTCCCGGGTGCCCGCGCTGGGGTTGCGGGGCAGCCCGCGCCGTCCGGAGCCGAGCACCTCGACCGCGATGGCGGTGGCGACCGGCGCGAAGGTGATCCCGCAGATGGTGATGACCACCTGGGCGACCCGCTGCCAGATCCCGCCCGTCCCGGTCCCGGCGGCGATGTCGGCCTGCTGGTCGGGCTGGGCGGCGCCGGCCAGGTCGAGCAGCGAGATGTAGACGGTCCAGCCGAAGTCCCGGTTGAGGTACCAGAGCACGCCGAAGGCCATCAGCACCGCGGCGAGCGCGGTGAGCAGCACCAACCGCATCCGGGCGCTGGTGAAGAACCGCATGGTGTCGAGCAGCCGCCAGCGCAGCCGTCGTACCCAGCTGATCGGCTCCCGGGGTTCGACGGGCAGCGCCTGCAGCGCGGCTCTCCCGCCCGGCGCCTCCTCGGGCTCGGCGGTCGGCACCACCGGTTCACGGTGCGCCCCGCCGCGGAGGACCGGTCCGTCGTCGCCGAACTCGCGGGCGAGGCGGACGAACTGGGCCGAGTCGCCCTCCTGTTCCGGCAGCAGGCGGATCTTGCTGAGATCCTTCCGGTCGATCTGGTCGGCGATCACGCAGATCCGGTCGGAGGTGATGGCGTCGTCGAAGGCGATGTGCAGGTACCGTCCGTCGACCTCGACCGCGTTGGGTCGTCCGAGCGCGGCGGCGGCGAAGGCCGGGGCGGCGGTGGCGGAGCCGGAGAGCGCGGCGCCGTTCTTGAGCAGCCGTTGGATGTTCTCGCCGAGTCGCTGGTTGAACATCCGGAACACGATCCGGATGTCCGGGTTGTGGTCCTGGGCGCTGAGTGCGGCGTGGATGTTCTCCTGGTCGCTGCCCTCGACCAGGGCAAGTCCACGGGCGGTGCCGATGGACACCGCACGCAGCGCTTCCTCGGTGACACTCGGGTACTCGACCACGGCGGCGACTCCGGGGAGTCGCTCGATCTGCGGCGCGTGGTCGCGGGTCCGGTCGGCGACCAGGACGACGACCGGAACCTCGTAGTGCTCGACGAGTTCCAGGACCAGCCGGTGTGCCAGCGCGTTGCCCCCGCAGACGATGTAGTGCTGGCTGATCGGCTCGACCGGAGGGGTCCCCCACCCTTCAGAAGTCATACCGATGGATGATATCGACAGCGAGTGACCGGAGGATGTCATTCCGGCAACTGTCGGAAGTCACTCGAACGGACCTACCCAACGCGCGGCTTGACGGCGGAACGATGAGGCTGGGGTGCGTTCTCCGCCCCCAGCCCCGAGGAGTAACCCACCGTGGCCCCTCCGATCATCACCCCCGACGGCACCCCGGTCCAGGGCCCGCTCGGCATGCTCGCCAGGGCCGCCTGGCAGATGCTCCTGGCCGCCGGTGTGGCCTCGCTCGCCCTCGGCATCGTCGTCTTCTCCTGGCCCCGGGAGACGCTGCTGGTGGTGGGCGTGCTGTTCGGCCTCTACCTGCTGGTCATCGGCATCGTGCAGCTGGTCGCCGCGTTCGGCACCCACACCGCCACCGCGATGCGGGTGCTGGCCTTCATCAGCGGCGCGATCAGCGTGCTGCTCGGGCTGCTCTGCTTCCGCAGCGCGGCGCAGTCGCTGCTGCTGCTCGCGCTCTGGATCGGCATCGGCTGGCTGTTCCGCGGCATCACCCAGTTCGTCGCCGCGGTCTCCGACCCGCTGATGCCCGCCCGCGGCTGGCAGGCCTTCGCGGGTGTGGCCAACACCCTGGCCGGTGTGCTGCTGATCGTCTGGCCGGTCGGTTCGATCTCCGCGCTCACCGTGCTGGCCGGGTGCTGGCTGCTGATCCTGGGCGTGGTCGAGATCGCGACGGCCCTCCAGATGCGCAGCCGGGCCAAGCGGATCCCTTCGGGGGCCTGACCGGCCGCCAGGCCGCGGCCGCGCGAGATGGCCACTGTTCGAGGAGGCCGCCACCACTCCCGGCGCCGCGCTACCCCCTCCGCCGCTACGGCCGAGGCGCGTAGCCGAGCCGGAAGGTGGCGGTCTCCAGCCTTTCCGGGCTGAGCCGGACGTCGGTCAGCCGCTCGGCGAGCGCGAACGCGGCCTCGGTGTGCAGCTCGTAGCGCTCCCCGTCCAGCTGGAAGCCGCAGGCCGTCAGCAGCTCCGGGGTGCCCGGGGCCTCGGCGTCCGTGCCGTCCCGCTGGTCGACGAAGAGTGGCTCGAAGTCCAGCCGGCAGGTGCCGTGCTCCCACCAGTGGAAGCGGTCCGCCGCGTTGACGTTCCGGAAGTGCGAGACCAGCCGGGTGCCCTCACCGAGCCGGGGGACGACCTCGTACAGGCTGCCGAGGTAGCCGTACGGCTCGACCGCGAGCGCCCAGCCGTCGAGCTCGGCGACGGCGACGAGGATGCGGTCCTCGTCCAGGTCGAACAGTTCCTCGGCCTCCTCGTCCTCCCCGTCGCCGAAGGTCTCCCAGGCGGCGAGCACCGCGTCCAGCCCGGTCACCTCCCGGCCGGTCAGGGCGTCGAAGCGGCGCAGCAGTTCCTCGGCGCCGACCCCCTGGACCTGGGTGAGGCAGTAGGCCTCGCCCAGGACGGGGTAGCGCTTCTCGAACCAGGCGTAGTCGGTGGCGTGTGCGGCGGTCATGCGCAGGATGCTGCCAGACCCCGCTGACAGCGCCCTCCGCGCCCCTGGTCGCTCAGCGCCAGACCGGCGTGTCCGTCCCCCAACGCCCGGGCGGGCGGGCCCAGTCGACGGGCGCGCCCTCGTAGCCGATGGGCGGCAGGGCGTGCCGCAGCCGTCCGTACGCCGAGTCGGTCTCGGTGAGCCGGCTCGCCGGGTCGTACGGCTCGGTGCCCGGGCGCGGTGCGGCCTTCGGCTCGGGCTCGATGCCGTGCAGCAGCCAGGAGGCGGTGCCGGCCAGGGAGAAGCGCAGGTGGCGGCCGCCGGGGCGGTCGGTGCGCTGGTCGGTGAGGGCGCGCAGGACGGCGGCGGCGAGGAGGTAGCCGGTGCCGTGGTCGAGGGCCTGGGCGGGCAGGACGCCGGGGCGGCCGTCGGGGGCCGCCTCGTGGGCGGCGATGCCGACGCCGGCCTGGACCAGGCTGTCGAAGCCGCGGCGGCCGGCCCACGGACCGGTCCAGCCCCAGGCGCAGACCTGCGCGAGGATCAGGTCGGGGCGGCGGGCGAACAGCGCGTCGGGGGCGAGGCCGTGGGCGTCCAGGGATCCGGGGCGGTAGCCGGTCACGACGACGTCCGCGGTGTCGAGCAGGCCCTCGAAGACCGCGCGGTCGGCCGGGTCGGCGAGGTCCAGGCGGGTGGAGCGCTTGCCGAAGCCGGTGTCGGTGTGGGCGTCCTCGGCCTCGGGCAGCCGGGGCGAGTCGATCCGCAGGACGTCGGCGCCGAGCAGGGCGAGGGTGCGGGTGGCGACCGGTCCGGCTATCACCCGGGTGAGGTCGAGGACCCGGATCCCGGCGGCGGGCCGGTCCACCGGGGCGGCGCCGAGCGGACGGGCCGGCGCGGACCTTGTCTCCCGGCGCTCCACCAGGGGGTGCACGGCCGCACTCACCGGCGCGACCGCCACGGCGAGCGCCCCCACCGCGTACGCGCGCTCCTGCACCTGCTCGGCCGGCAGCTTGCCGAGCGCCTCGGCGAGCTGGTCGGGCCCGGCGTCCGGGGCGAGGTCGAGGACGGCGAGCAGCCGGTCCCGGTGGTGCGGGTAGTTGGCGTGGGTGCGGACCCAGCCGTCGGCGGTGCGCCAGAACCCGGAGTGCGGGGCGAAGCTGACGGGCGTACGGCCGTCGATCGCCAGGTGCCGCTCGCTGACGAAGGCGGTGGCGACGGCCCCCTCGTCCACCCGGACGGCGGGGACGGGCCCGCCCGCGCGGTGCGCGGCCAACTCGGCGGCGGCCAGCGAACAGGCGGCCACGGTGGCGCGGGCGAGCCGGCGCACCGGCAGGCCGGAGGGCAGGACGTCCTGCGGGCCGCGGAAGCCCACCCGGTCCAGGAGTTCGGCCGGTCCGCCGAGGGCGGCCCAGGCGTCGGCGGTCGGACGGTCAGCAGTTGGACGGTCGGCGGTCGGACGGTCGGCGGGCCCGCCCTCGGACGGCATCGGACGATCTGTCATGTCCGGCATTGTGCTCCGCTTTCCCGCGTTCCCGCCGTGACGTCCGCCACTGGGCGCCGACCACCCTCCCCGCCGCGCGGCCCGCCGTCCGGTTCACCGGCATTCGCACTGGTCAGGACGGGTTCGACGGGGAAGCAGGGCAGGCCGGGCGGCCAGCCGGTGGTCCGCGTGTAGGGTGCGAAGCAGCGGCCGGTTCCGGCCGTAGGCACGGGGGCTGAGTGACAAGGGGGACGAATGCACAGGATCCGCCGTCTCGACCTGGGCTACTTCGTCCGGCCGGCCTCCGAGGTGGGCGGCCCCGAGCCTCGGGTGGAGCCGGTGCTCGCGTACCTGGTCCGGGGCCCGGAGGGGCTGCTGCTGTTCGACACCGGGATCGGCGCGGGCTCGCTGGAGACCGAGGCGCACTACCGCCCGGTCCGCCGCCCGCTGCCGGAGGCGCTCGCCGCGGCCGGCGTCTCGGTCTCGGACATCGACCTGGTCGTCAACTGCCACCTGCACTTCGACCACTGCGGCGGCAACCCGCTGCTCGCCGGGACGCCGGTCCTGGTCCAGGCCGAGGAACTGGCCGCTGCCCGACGCGGCGACTACACCATCGACGCGCTGGTCGACTTCCCCGGCGCCGTCTACCGCGAGCTCGACGGCGAGACCGAGATCTGGCCCGGCGTCCAGGTGCTGCCCACCCCCGGACACACCGACGGCCACCAGTCCCTGCTGGTCGAGCGGCTGGGCGACTGCACGGTCCTGCTGGCCGGGCAGGCGTACGACTTCGCCACCGAGTACGGGCAGGCGGTGCTCGCCCGGCAGGCCGCCCGTGAGGGGGCGGCCGCGCCGCTGCCCGGGTACCGCGCCTGGCTGGACCGGGTGGCCGAGCACGGGCCGCGCCGGGTGCTCTTCGCGCACGACCACGCGGTCTGGGAGCTCGCCTGACGGATCGCCGGGGACGCAGACGCGGGCCCGGGCGAGGACTCGGACGAGGGTTTCGAGCGAGGGCCCGGGCGAGGACTCCAGCCCGGGGCCGGGGGAGGACTCCAGCCCGGGGCCGGGCGAGGGCTCAGAAGGTGAACCGCAGCGACCGGACCCGGTGGTCGAAGCTGGACGGGACGAGTTCCGGCGCGCCGACCGACCGCGCGTCGGGCAGCCGGGTGAACAGCTCCCGCAGCAGCGCCGTCATCTCCTGCCGGGCCAGATGGGCGCCGAGGCAGTAGTGCGGCCCACCGCCGCCGTAGCCGAGGTGGGGGTTGGGGCTGCGGGTGATGTCGAAGGCGTCCGGGTCGGGGAAGGCCTCCTCGTCCCGGTTCGCCGAGCCGTAGTACAGCGCGACCTTCTCCCCCGCCCGCAGCAGCGGGCCGCCGGGGCCGCCCAGCTCGTGGTCCACCGCGACGGTCCGGCGGAACTGGATGATCGGCGAGGCATGCCGGACGATCTCGTCCACCGCGCCGTCGAGCCGCCCGTCCAGGTCGGCGAGGAGCAGGGCCCGCTGCTCGGGGTTGACGGTCAGCAGGTGCAGGCCGTGGGCCAGCGCGTTGCGGGTGGTCTCCACCCCGGCCACCAACAACAGGGTGAAGAAGGCGCCCAGCTCCCGGCCGGTGAGCCGGCGGCCGTTTACGTCGGCGGTGACCAGCGCGGAGATCAGGTCCTCGGCGGGCCGGCGGCGGCGCTCGCGGCCGATCCCGGCGACGATGCCCTGCATCCGGGCGAGCGCCGCCAGCCCGCGCCCGGGCACCCGGAACCGGCGGCGCAGCGGACGGGCCACGCCGATGTCCTCGGAGGTGCGGTTGACCAGGTCGAGGATGGCGCGGCGCGATTCCGCGGGGATGCCCATCATGGTGCAGATCACCTGGAAGGGGAGCTCGGCGGCGACCGCGCCGACGAAGTCCTCCGGCCGACCGCGTTCGACCTCGTCCACCAGGGCGGTGGTGATCCGGTGGACGTCCTCCTCGACCCGGCCGAGCAGCCGCGGGGTGAAGGCCCGCGAGACGATCCGGCGCAGCTGGGCGTGGCGGGGGTCGTCGAGGTTGACCATGGAGTCGCCGAACAGCACCCGGACCCAGCGGGCCGGCTCGGGGGTGGTCACGCCCGGGCCGGAGAGGAAGACGGCGGGGGTACGGCTGGCCTCGACCACGTCGGCGTGCCGGACCAGGGCGTGGAAGCCGCGACCGGTGGCGCGGTCTCCGAAGTACACCGGGGCGGGGCGGCGGCGCAGCTCGGCGAAGGCGGCGGCTCGGGCGGGGGCGGGCAACTGCCAGAAACGGGGGTCGGCGAGGTCGGGGGTGGCTGACGCCGGGGTTCCTGCCGGGGTGGCCGCGGAGATCTCCGTCGGGGCGTCCATGGTCCTGCCTCCTGCTTCCGGCCCGCTTCCTTCCGGCACGTACGGCCCGTGTCGGCGTGAGCACATTTAGTGAGCAGAGGTTGCGCGATGTCAAGTCGCATCGACGGCTGCATGAATGGGTGCCATGAGCGGCTGATCGGTTCATCTGGCGACCGGGCCGGCCTGCCGGTCGACCGGGTAGGCGGGGATCGGGCAGGCGGGGACCGGGAAGCCGGGCATGGTCTCACGGGATGGAACCGGCCAATGCCGGAGGGTGCGGTACGGGCCGGGCAAAGCGGATGCGACGATGAGTGCCATCGTGATGACCGACCGGATTCGCCTGCTGCGCGCCGCGGTCTTCGCCGCGCTGTGCGTGGCGATGGCCGCCACGGCGCACGTCGCCATGGCCGGGGCCGGGGTCTCGCCACCGGTGTTGTTCGGCGCGTTCGGGGCGGTCCTCGGGCTGACCTGGCTGCTGGCCAGGAAGCCGCGCGGGCTCGGTGTGATCAGCGCGTGGATGGTCGCGGCGCAGAGCGCGCTGCACCTGCTGTTCGAACAGGCCGGGTCGTTCGGTCGCGGGGGCGGCGGTCTCAGCCGACTCGCCACCACGGACTGGGCCGCCCTGCTGCTCTGCAACCCGGACCGGGTACCGGACGGGCTCTCCCCCGTCGAGCTGGCACGGATGGCCGGCATCAACCCGGACGTCCCGCCGGCGACCGCCGGCCTGCGCCCCCTCGCGGGGATGCACCACGGGGCGGCGGCCGGGTCGGCCGACGGGATGGCCATGGACATGGGCCTGCCCGGCATGCCGGGGATGCCCGGCATGCCCGCCGGGACGTCCCACGCAATGTCGTCGGGGATGTCGCATGACCTGTCCGGCGGGATGACGCACGGAATGACGCACGGGATGCCCCCCGGCATGTCGCACGGCATGTCGCCGGGGATGGCGATCGCCCACGTGCTGGCGGCGCTGGCCTGTGCGCTGCTGCTCTGGCGTGGTGACGTCGCGCTGGTGCGACTCTTCGAGCTGCTCGGCGCGCTCGGGAGCGTGGTCGCGGGGGCGCTGCTGCTCCCGCTACTGGCGCTGGTCGGCCGCCCCTTCGGGTACCGGCCGCCGGCACCGCCCCGGCCCGCCGACCGACCTGCCCGGCCGCCCCGGTCGGCGCTGCTCACGCATGCCGTCGTCCGGCGCGGCCCGCCGGCGTTCGCCCTCGCCTGCTGACGCGCCCGCCGCACCCCTCCCCCGGCCGACCTCGGCTGCTGCCGGGACCTCCGTGACGGGCAGGTCGCCCTGTCGTGCCGTCGTCCGTCGCACCCCGCTGCCACCGCACCTTCGGGTCGCTGTGCCGGAGTGCCGCCACGCACCGTGCCGAGCAGGGTTCGGGCCCGCGTTCGCCGACGCCTTCTACCAGAGGTGCGGTGTGCCGCGCGATCGCCCCACGGACGTCTGCGGTGCCGCTGCGCGCGGCGCCGTTCCCAGCCTTCCCCTCGGGACCTTCCCATGCCTCACTACGACGGCGCACCGGCTCCGGCCTGCGCCACCGTCCTACCGCTCCGCGCCCTGCGGGCCCTCCGGAGCGTGACCGACCGGGTCTTCCGCCTCCAGCTGGGCCAGCAGCCGGGCCGACCACTCCGGCGACGGCCCGTCGGTGGCGGCCGCCCACACCTCGCCGCGCAGCCGCTCGGCCCGGTCGTGCCACTCCCGGCAGCCGGTGCAGCGCGCGAGGTGCTTGTCCAGCCGGGTGTCCGACAGGCCACTCGATTCACCGTCGAGCCGGGCGGACAGAGCGGTACGGAACTGCGCGCATCTCATGTGACCATCGTCGCGCACGGCCGGTGCGCCGGGACGGCGGGCCCGGCGGACCGGGCTGGCCGGGCGGGCCGGGCGGGCCGGGCGGGCCGGGCGGGAGGCCGCCGTGGATGACGACCAGCTCACCGCGCTCGCGCTGACCGCCCGCTCGGGCCGGGCGGCGGACGTCGAGGCCTTCGTCCGCGCGACCCAGCGGGACGTGTGGCGCTTCGTCGCCCACCTGACGGACGTCCAGTCCGCCGACGACCTCGCCCAGGAAACCTTCCTGCGCGCATTGCGCAGCCTGCCCGCCTTCGCCGGACGCTCCTCGGCCCGCACCTGGCTGCTGTCCATCGCCCGGCGCACGGTGGTCGACCGCTACCGGATGGCCGCCGCCCGGCCGCGCTGCGCGGCGCTGCCGGACTGGCAGGAGGCGGCGGAGCGGCAGGGCGCCACCCCGACGGCCGGGTTCGAGGACGGGATCGCCCTCGGGGACCTGCTCGACCGGGTGCCCGCGCAGCGGCGGGAGGCCTTCGTGCTGACCCAGGTGGTCGGCCTGAGCTACGCCGAGGCGGCGGAGGTCGCGGGCTGCCCCGTCGGCACCGTCCGCTCCCGGGTCGCCCGGGCGCGCGAGGAGCTGATGGCGCGACTGCGGGCGGCCGAGACCGGGGAGCTCGCGGCGGCCTGCTGAGCGGGGGCGGGCAGCCGACCGCGGACAAGTAACAGATTGCAGATGACAGATGACAGCTGACAGATTTCGAAATCTGTCAGCTGCTATCTGTTCGCCGAAAGTCGCCCCTCGCAAAAATTCCCCCCGGGTGTTCGGAGCTGGAGCCGCCGCGTCCTCGACCAAGCCGTTCCCGACCGACCATCAGACCGAGCCGGCCGACCGGTGGAGCCTGGCCGTTGCCGCCGGGCTGCTCTCGTTCGTCGCGATGCTCGACATGAACGTGGTCAGCCTGGCGCCCACCGACGTATCCGCCGCCCTGCACGTCACCGCTGGGGACGCCGCCTACGAAAGCCGCATGACGGCCCCTCACGACCGCCCTGCCCGTAGGGTGGCCGGATGGCCGAACCCACCCTGCTGCGCGACGACCTCGACCTGCCCGTACGGATCGGGCCGCACCCGCCGCGCCGGGTGGTCTCGCTGGTGCCCTCGCTGACCGAGGCGGTCGCCGCCACCGCAGCCGGCCTGCTGGTCGGCGCCACCGACTGGTGCAGCCACCCCGCTGACCTGGCCGTCACCCGGATCGGCGGCACCAAGAACCCGGACGTACCGGGCATCCTCGCCCTCGGACCGGACCTCGTGCTGGCCAACGACGAGGAGAACCGGCGTCCCGACCTGGACGCGCTGCGGGCCGCCGGGGTGCCGGTCTGGGTCACCGACATCCGCACTCTGGACGACGCGTTCCGCTCGCTGGACCGCCTGCTCACCGCCGCCTGCCGACTGCCCCGCCCGGCCTGGCTGGACGAGGCGGAGGCGGCCTGGCGCGAGGTGCGGCCGACGGCGGACGGTCCGCGCGCGATCGTGCCGGTCTGGCGCCGCCCTTGGATGGTGCTCGGCCGTGACACCTTCGCCGGGGACCTGCTGCGCCGTCTGGGCCTGCGGCTCGTCCACGCCGACCACCCCGAGCGCTACCCCGCTGTGCCACTGCCCGAACTCCTGGCGAGCGGAGCGGAGTTGGTGGTGCTGCCGGACGAACCGTACCGCTTCACCCCCGAGGACGGCCCGGAGGCGTTCCCGAACGTCCCGGCCGCGCTGGTCAGCGGACGGCACCTGACCTGGTACGGCCCCTCCCTGGTCGCCGCGCCGACCGTGCTGCGGCAGGCGATCGACCACCCGTTCGTACAGGGCTCGATGCCCACATCGTAGGATGACCGCCACTCTCCGGGATCACCGGCGACAAGTGGGGGGAACCACGCATGAAGCTGAGCACCACCCGGCGGACACTGATCCTGGTGTCCGCCACCGCCGTGTCGACCGCCGTCCTGGCGGGCTGCGGCACCAAGCACACCGACGACCACCAGAACGCGGCGGCGACCGGCACGCCCGCGGCCGCCACCGCCTCGCCGAGCGACACGCCGAGCCCGTCCGCGAGCGCCGCCCCGACGCCGACCGACTCGGCGTCAGCCGGCCCCAGTGCCTCGCGCAGCCCGAGCGCCGCCGCCAGTACCGGGGCGGGCAAGACGGCGAAGGCCGCACCGAGCACCCAGCCGGGCACCGCCAAGCCGGCCCCCGGCAACGCGGCCGCCGCGCCCGCCACCCAGCCGCCGGTCGAGAAGCCCGTCGTCGCCGCCCCGGTACCCACCGCCAAGCCCGGCGCGGTTGCGCTCCCGCCGCCGCCCGCACCGCCGGCCCCGCACGTGCCGCCGCTGCAGAGCGGCTGTCAGCCCAGCAAGCCCCAGCCGGACGAGCTCAAGGAGGCCGTCGGCGCGGCGCTCACGGCAGCGGCCGGCCAGTCCCGGGTGCTCACCCTCAGCTCGGGCGGCACCGACAAGCTCCCGCCGCTGCCGGTCAACCTGGTCAAGGCGATCGCCTGGCAGGAAAGCGGCTGGCAGTCCGGCATCCTCGCCTGCGACGGCGGGATCGGCACCATGCAGGTCATGCCGAACACCGTCAACTGGATGAACGGCAAGTTCGGTACGACCTCCGACCCGAAGACCCTTGCCGGGAACGTGCAGCTCGGCACCCAGTTGCTCAACTGGCTGGTCGCCTACTACGGCGACTCCTCCTTCGGCGGCAAGTACGACCTCTCCCCCGACCCGGTCACCGGCAAGACACCGCTGCTCGACCTGGTCATCTCGGCGTACAACGCGGGCGCGGGCAACGTGCACTACAACGCCGTCACCGACCCGACCACGGGCGAGGTCGTCGGCAGCCTGGACATCCCGAACCCGAAGTACGTGTCCAACGTGAAGGCGCTGATGTCCAGCCAGCCGTGGAACAAGGCAGGCTGACGAGCCACAGCTCTCGGCTGACGGCCCGCATGCAGCACAGGGCCCGGGACGCTCGTGCGTCCCGGGCCCTGCTGTGGGTACTGACGCGTCAGCCGCGCGCGGCGGCGACGGCGGCGCCCAGCGCCTCCTTGATCCGGGGACCGAGGCGGGCGAAGCCCAGCTCCTTCATGGCGGCCCGGAGCAGCTCCTCGTCGGTCCGCCCGGTACCGTCACCGTCGACCCAGCGGACGACGGCGAGCAGCTCGTCGGCCGAGTAGGCGGTCACGGGGCGGCCGGGGGTGAAGTCCGGCTTCTCGGGACGGCCGGCGGCGGCCTCGGGGGCGGGCTCGGCAGCGGTCGACTCGGCGACGGGCTCGGGCTCGACGGCGGGCTCGGGCTCGACGGCGGGGGCTTCCTCGACGGCCTCGGACTCGACGACGGGCTCCGCGACCTCGACGGCAGGAACCTCGGCGACAACCTCGGGCTCGACGGCGGGCTCCTCGGCCACGGCCGCCGGGGGTTCCTCGGCAGTCTCGGCCTCGATCACCGGCTCGGCGACCTCAGCGACCTCGGCGACCTCGGCGACCTCGGCGACCTCGGCGACCTCGGCGACCTCGGCGACCGGAGCCTCCTCGGCCCCGTCAGCCTCAGCAGCCGACTCCTCGACCTCGGTGGCAGGGGCCTCGTCGACGGCCTCGACCTCAGCCGCCGGCTCCCCAACCTCAACAGCCTCGACGGGCTCGGCGATCGCCGCCTCGGTCAGCTCCTCGACCTCAGCCACAGACTCCCCGACCTCAACGGCAGGAGCCTCATCGGCAACCTCGACCTCAGCCGCCGGCTCCCCAACCTCAACAGCCTCGACGGGCTCGGCGATCGCCGCCTCGGTCAGCTCCTCGACCTCAGCCACAGACTCCCC